>NZ_JANJFL010000038.1:0-44554 GCF_024584215.1 Pseudomonas sp. LJDD11 | reverse complement strand
ACCATTTCGATGTTCCACTACCGCAACCATGGCGCAGCCGATGGCCGGGTAGTGGCGGGGCTGGTGGTGCCTGCCGAAGAGCGGCATCTGGTTGGCCAGGCGCTGAACGAAATCGGCTATCCACATTGGGATGAGACCGATAACCCGGCTTACCGGCTATTTCTAGGCTAAAGGTATTCTCGTAGCTGCTCTTGTAGGAGCTGCTCGTAGGAGCTGCTTTAGCAGCGAACAAAACTGCACAGATAAATCCGCTCCTGCATCGCTCAAAGGAGGTCGCTTCATGGACACCCTGATCGCTCTGAAAACCCTGCACATTACCGCGCTGCTGGCTGCGCTGGCTTGCGCCGCCGGGCTGGCCGTCTGGCTGATTCGGGGGCGGCGGGCCGGCAATCTGCTGATTCATGAACGTCTGCTGCAACGCCCGTCATTATGGGCCTGGCTGGGCATGGCGGTAAGCCTGGCCATTTTGCCGTTCAGCGGCTGGTGGCTGGTCCATGGTCTGGGCCTTTCACTGGGGCAGGGCTGGATTCTGTCCAGCAGCCTGCTTTATAGCGGCGGCATCATTGCCTGGGCATGGCTGGTGCTACGCCTGACGAGAGCAGCGGCTAAACAGCGCTTCACCTTGGTGCTGGCTGCCGTTGCCGCCCTGTGTTTTATCGTCATGGCGCTGCTGTTGATCGTCCGTCCGGGCTGAGTCGCAGGTTCGCGGGCAGCGTTGAGAGCCGGTTAGCCCCTGAAAATACTGAAAAAAGCATCAATCAATACGCGCTTTTCACAAGACTTCAGATAAGGTGTCAAGGCTCGTTGCTGGTTTGAGGGGCTTTGTGGAACAATGCGGCGACATGCGTTTGCGAGGTTGTTGCCGTGATCGACCCCGATGGTTTCCGTCCTAATGTCGGGATTATTCTGACAAACGATGCTGGTCAGGTCCTATGGGCTCGGCGTATTAACCAAGATGCCTGGCAGTTTCCCCAGGGTGGTATCAACCCTCAGGAAACGCCAGAAGACGCGCTGTATCGCGAGTTGAACGAAGAAGTGGGTCTGGAGCGCGATGACGTTGAAATTCTCGCCTGTACCCGTGGCTGGTTGCGTTATCGCCTGCCGCAGCGCTTGGTGCGTACCCATAGCCAGCCGCTGTGCATCGGCCAGAAGCAAAAATGGTTTCTCCTGCGCCTGATCTCCAACGAGCAACGGGTGCGGATGGATTTGACCGGTAAACCGGAGTTCGATGGCTGGCGCTGGGTCAGTTATTGGTACCCGCTGGGCCAGGTGGTGACATTCAAGCGCGAGGTGTATCGGCGCGCACTCAAAGAGCTTGCCCCGCGCCTGCTGGCGCGTGACTGACACGGAGTTCGACCCCGAGCCATGCTCAATACGCTGCGCAAGATCGTCCAGGAAGTTAACTCCGCCAAGGATCTCAAGGCGGCGTTGGGCATTATTGTGTTGCGTGTCAAGGAGGCCATGGGCAGCCAGGTCTGTTCGGTCTACCTGCTTGATCCGGAGACCAACCGCTTTGTACTGATGGCCTCCGAAGGCCTCAACAAGCGCTCCATCGGCAAGGTCAGCATGGCCCCCAACGAAGGTCTGGTCGGCCTGGTCGGTACCCGGGAAGAGCCGCTGAACCTCGAAGACGCCGCTGCTCACCCCCGTTACCGCTACTTTGCCGAGACCGGCGAAGAGCGTTACGCCTCATTCCTCGGCGCACCGATCATCCACCACCGGCGTGTGGTCGGGGTGCTGGTGATCCAGCAAAAGGAGCGTCGCCAGTTCGACGAAGGCGAAGAAGCCTTCCTGGTCACCATGAGCGCGCAGCTGGCCGGGGTTATCGCCCATGCTGAAGCCACCGGCTCGATTCGTGGTCTGGGCCGTCAGGGCAAAGGTATTCAGGAAGCCAAGTTCGTCGGTGTCGCCGGTTCGCCCGGTGCTGCCGTCGGCGTGGCGCTGGTCAGGCTGCCGCCGGCAGACCTTGATGTCGTGCCGGACAAGACCGTCACCGACATCGATGCCGAGCTGGCACTGTTCCAGAACGCCCTCGAAGGCGTGCGTAACGACATGCGCACCCTGTCGGCCAAGCTGGCCACCCAGCTGCGCCCTGAAGAGCGGGCGCTGTTCGACGTCTACCTGATGATGCTCGACGACGCTGCGCTGGGCAGTGAAGTGACCAATATCATCAAGACCGGCCAGTGGGCACAAGGCGCCTTGCGTGCGGTGGTCACCGAGCACGTCAACCGCTTCGAGCTGATGGACGACGCCTACCTGCGCGAGCGCGCCTCGGACGTCAAGGATCTGGGCCGGCGTCTGCTGGCCTACCTGCAAGAAGCGCGGCAACAGGCGCTGGTCTACCCCGACAACACCATTCTGGTCAGTGAAGAACTGACCCCGGCGATGCTCGGTGAAGTGCCCGAGGGCAAACTGGTCGGTCTGGTCTCGGTCATGGGCTCGGGTAACTCCCATGTGGCGATTCTGGCGCGGGCCATGGGCATTCCCACGGTCATGGGCCTGGTCGACTTCCCGTATTCGAAAGTCGACGGTATCGACCTGATCGTCGATGGCCACCATGGTGAGGTTTACACCAACCCCAGCGATATCCTGCGCAAACAGTTCAGCGTGGTGGTCGAAGAAGAGCGCCAGCTGTCCCAGGACCTCGACGGCCTGCGCGAGCTGCCTTGCGTGACCCTCGATGGCCACCGCATGCCGCTGTGGGTCAACACCGGTCTGCTGGCCGATGTGGCCCGTGCCCAGCAGCGTGGCGCCGAAGGCGTCGGGCTGTACCGCACCGAAGTGCCGTTCATGATCAACCAGCGCTTCCCCAGCGAGAAAGAACAGCTGGCGATCTACCGCGAACAGCTATCAGCCTTCCACCCGTTGCCGGTGACCATGCGCAGCCTGGATATCGGCGGTGACAAGGCGCTGTCCTACTTCCCGATCAAGGAAGAGAACCCGTTCCTGGGCTGGCGCGGCATCCGCGTCACCCTCGACCATCCGGAAATCTTCCTGGTCCAGACCCGCGCCATGCTCAAGGCCAGCGAGGGCCTGAACAACCTGCGCATCCTGCTGCCGATGATTTCCAGCACCCACGAAGTGGAAGAGGCGTTGCACCTGATCCACCGCGCCTGGGGCGAGGTGCGCGACGAAGGCGCTGACGTGCCGATGCCGCCGGTCGGGGTGATGATTGAAGTGCCGGCAGCGGTTTATCAAGCCCGTGATCTGGCGCGCCAGGTGGACTTCCTTTCGGTGGGCTCCAACGACCTGACTCAATACCTGCTGGCGGTAGACCGTAACAACCCGCGGGTTGCCGACCTCTATGACTACCTGCACCCGGCGGTCCTGCAAGCCCTGCAAAGCGTCGTGCGTGACGCCCATGCCGAAGGCAAGACCGTGAGCATCTGTGGCGAAATGGCTGGCGACCCGGCGGCGGCGGTGCTGTTGATGGCGATGGGCTTTGACAGCTTGTCGATGAACGCCACCAACCTGCCCAAGGTCAAGTGGATGCTGCGTCAGGTGCAACAGAGCAAAGCCCAGGAGCTGCTGGCGCAACTGATGCAGAACGACAACCCGCAGGTCATCAGCAGCTCGTTGCAGCTGGCTCTGCGCAATCAGGGACTGGGTCGCATGCTCAATCCGGGCTCGGTCAAAGGTCATTGACCCTGCGCAGCGCCTACACGCTGATATCCACATCGCCCAACCTCGCACCAAACGGCCCGAAACTGCGCTCGATTATCCGTTGTTGCCCATCCGCGCTAACGATCAGTACGGTACTCGCCCGTGTCCCATAGTTACCGCTGGTGATAAACACGCTCGACAGCAAGATTTCCGTCTGCAAGCCAACCCCGGTGTCCGGCAATTGAGCCTGCGGCGCGGGTTCGGCATCGGCCAGTAATGCCAGCAGCCGTTCTGGCTGAGGGTCGTGCAGGTTACCCTCCAGCGCCGCCCGAGCCTTGCGCAGCTTGGGCCAGGGGGTATCCAGCCGGGCATTGGATAACCCGTAGACCCCTGCTTGCAGACATACAGGCTGCGCCTCTTGTGAGTTCAGGTAGTGCAGCTCATCGAGCGTGCCAGCCAGCAGATTGAAGCCACTGTATTGCCCGGCACGCGCCGCGACATCAGCCATATACTGCGCAGGCGACTGGCTGCCGGCCAGATAATCTGCAACCAGTTCGCCCCGCGAGCGATGGCCCAATGGCTGGCCTGGGTCGCGAATATTGGTCAACGCGGCAAACCGCCCGTGTGCAGTGATACCCAGCCAGGTCCCGCCGGCCTCCAGGTCGCGGCCGGCATGAATTCCGTCGGTAGCTTCCCATACCGCCAGTGGCCGGGCAGGGCGGGCATAAAATTCGTCACGGTTGGCGGCTACAATCAATGGCTGCGCGTGGCCGGGGCGCCAGGCGAACACAATCAGACACATACGTCGCTCCTTTGGAAGATGAAACTGTAGCCATCTTCAGACGGTCGCGGCTAGAGCGTCACGCCATGCTCCGGTAACATGCCCGGCTTATTAAGTTGCCAGAACGGCATCTCACCAAGGAGTCGCAATGCTGCCTTACCCGCAGATTGACCCGGTAGCGGTATCCCTCGGACCGCTGCAAATTCACTGGTACGGTTTGATGTATCTGGTTGGTATCGGCGGCGCCTGGTGGCTGCTGTTGCGTCGGGTCAATGCGTTCGACCCGAGCTGGACCAAAGAAAAAGTCTCCGACCTGATTTTCTGGCTGGCCATGGGCGTGATTGTCGGTGGGCGGCTGGGTTACGTGCTGTTCTACGATCTGTCGACCTACCTGGCCAACCCGCTGCTGATTTTCGAAGTGTGGAAAGGCGGCATGGCCTTTCATGGCGGCTTCATCGGCGTGATGATCGCGGCCTGGTGGTTTGGCAAGCGCAACGGCAAGACCTTTTTCCAGTTGATGGACTTCGTCGCACCGGTGGTGCCGATCGGCCTGGGGGCCGGGCGTATCGGTAACTTCATCAACGCCGAACTGTGGGGCAAGGCGACCGACGTGCCGTGGGCCATGGTCTTCCCGCCGTTCAGCGACCCGGCCCAACTGGCACGCCACCCGTCGCAGTTGTACCAGTTCGCACTGGAGGGTGTGGCGCTGTTCATCATCCTCAACCTGTATATCCGCAAGCCGCGTCCGACCATGGCGGTATCCGGGATGTTCGCCATGTTCTATGGCATCTTCCGCTTTATTGTCGAATTCGTACGCATGCCCGACGCGCAGCTGGGTTATCTGGCCTGGGGCTGGGTCACCATGGGGCAGATCCTCAGCCTGCCGATGATCATCGCGGGTGCGGTCATGATCTGGCTGGCCTACAAGCGCGACCCGGCGGCCCACAAGGCAGCCGTCTAATACTGAAACGCCGGGCCTGATTGCCCGGCGTGTTCATTCAAGCAGGTGATTTATGAAGCAATATCTGGAACTCGTCGCCCACGTGATCAAACACGGGACCTTGCAGGCCAACCGTACCGGGGTGAATACCATCAGCTTCCCCGGCGCGATGCTGCGTTTTGACCTGCAGGAAGGTTTCCCGGCGATCACCACCCGGCGCCTGGCATTCAAGGCCGCCATCGGCGAGATGGTCGGTTTCCTGCGCGGGGTGAACAACGCCGCCGAGTTCCGCGCGCTGGGCTGCAAGGTCTGGGATCAGAATGCCAACGAAAACGCCCAGTGGCTGAACAACCCGTTCCGCCAGGGCGAAGACGACCTGGGCGAGATTTACGGCGTGCAGTGGCGTAAATGGCCGGCCTACAAGCGCATTGCCGCCAGCAACAGCGCCGCCATCGAGCAGACCCTGGCCCAGGGCTACCGGCAGATCGCCGAGTCCGAAGAGGACGGCCAACCGTTCGTGGTGCTTTACAAGGCCATCGACCAGATCCGTCAGTGTGTCGACACCATCATCAACGACCCCGGCAGCCGCCGCATTCTGTTCCACGGCTGGAACTGCGCCCAGCTGGACGAAATGGCTCTGCCGCCGTGCCATCTGCTGTACCAGTTGCACCCCAACCCGCAGACCCGGGAAATCTCCCTGACCCTTTACATCCGCTCCAATGACCTGGGTCTAGGCACGCCCTTCAACCTGGCCGAGGGCGCTGCGCTGCTGAGCCTGATTGGCCGCCTGACCGGCTACACACCGCGCTGGTTCACCTACTTCATCGGCGACGCCCATGTGTACGAGAACCACCTGGACATGCTCAACGAGCAGCTCAGCCGCGAGCCGTACGCGCTGCCGAAACTGGTGATCTCCGACCGTGTGCCGGACTTTGCCAAGACCGGCGTGTACCAGCCCGAGTGGCTGGAGCTGATCGAGCCGTCCGACTTTACTCTTGAAGGCTACCAGCACCATGCGCCGTTGACGGCGCCGATGGCGGTGTAGGGCCTGCGCCAGCCTTGCATCAACGCCGACTTAAAACTGACCCACCCCGGATCATTCGGGTATACGGTTCTGGCGGATCACGCCGGCTTTGCGTTTACGCAGGCGGCCTGATGGCCCGTGCGTGAATCACCGTAGCATTGAGTTCTGACGCAGGTGCTTTCCAGGCGAGTCGGGCCTCAGATGAAATGGTCTTAGGCCCGGCATCGCGGGCCTACGCTTCATCTGAAATGGTTAATCCTCACTTTCCACAATGGGATTCACCTTGTATCACTCGGGTCGTGACGCTATAGTGGCCGTGCGGGAAATAAGAGCAGGGCTCCGAGATCATCAGGCGAAATTGGATCTGGAGTGTGGATTGCACGGAGACGCCATCCGTGTGGTAGCGGCATCAGACCTCGGTCTGTTGGCATGTAACCCAGCCCTTTGGGCTAGCTAAGCAAGCGCTGCGACTACCATCCCGCGCATTATCTCAGTCAAAGGCGCCTTCTGGCGCTTTTGACGTTTCTGGCACTTGTAAACCCTCGATCACTCCCACGGCTTTCCCGTTCGGCGTGCGGTTACGATAAGCCGTCACCACGCTGTAATAGAGCTGGTCATCGCCGATAGGCCAGGCAGCCAATACAGCACAGCCCCTGCGACCCCGAAGCACGATCAGCCGCTCGTTCCCCTTCATCGAGTCGAACTCACAAACGACGTTTGTGCCATGCACGATGATGTCAGATACAAAGCGCGGAACATCATAGACCGTTGGGTAGCCCCACTTCATGAGGTCATGCCCACGTTCTTGCCAGATGTGGCGTATACCGAAGCCCTTGTGAGGCCCTATGTGCTTGCCCGCCCTAAGATAGATCTCCCCGCCAGGCTGTTGCAGCAACTGACCATCGGGGCGCGACAAGCCCGCCGTTCAGGGCGGTGAAGGATAGCGCGGACGGCGTAGCCGTCCCTGGTTGCAGTGGGGTGTCTGCTGCTGTTCGATGTACGCACCGCCACAGGATGATGCGCAGTAACATAGCGACACAATAGCACTTCTACGGCGGTATTTCGTTACAAAGACCCCATGGGCATGCATCTTGAAAACACCGTGCCGCCCGCGCCTAATGTCGCCTTTATTGCTCATGGCTCAAGAGCAGCATGCAACGACTTCAAGCATTCAAGTACGAACTCATGCCAGACGGCCACCAGGAGCGGCAAATGCGCCGCTTTGCGGGCTCCTGTCGCTTCGTCTTCAACAAGGCGCTGGCGTTGCAGAAGGAGCGCCACGAGCAAGGCGAGAAGAAGCTCGGCTATGCGGGCCTGTGCAAGTTGCTGACCGAGTGGCGCCATAGCCCGCAAACCGCATGGCTGGCCGATGCGCCTGTTCACCCATTGCAACAGAGCCTCAAGGATCTGGAGCGGGCCTACACCAACTTCTTCGCCAAGCGAGCCGACTTTCCCCGGTTCAAGAAGAAGGGGCAGCGCGACAGTTTCCGCTATCCCGACCCGAAACAGATCAAGCTCGACCAGACCAACAGCCGCCTGTTCTTGCCCAAGCTGGGCTGGCTGCGCTACCGCAACAGCCGCGAGGTGCCTGGCACGGTGAAGAACATCACCGTGAGCCAGTCGTGTGGCAAGTGGTTCGTGAGCATCCAGACCGAACGACAGATCGATGAGCAGCCCACGGCACAGGGTGCGGCAGTCGGCATCGACATGGGCATTGCCCGCTTCGCCACGCTTTCGGATGGTTCGTTCTACGCACCCCTGAACAGCTTCAAACGCCATGAAACCGCGCTGTGCAAAGCGCAGCAGGCGATGAGCCGCAAGGTCAGATTCAGCCGCAACTGGAACAAGGCGAAAGCCCGCGTCCAGCGCATTCACTCGCGCATCGGCAATGCCCGCCGCGACTACCTGCACAAGTGCTCCACCACGATCAGCCAAAACCACGCGATGGTGTGTATCGAAGACTTGCAGGTACGCAATATGTCCAGGTCGGCGGCAGGTACGGCCGAGGCGCCGGGAAGAAACGTTCGGGCCAAGTCTGGCCTGAACAGGGCCATCCTCGATCAGGGCTGGTTCGAGTTCCGTCGCCAACTGGACTACAAGCTGGCGTGGCGCGGCGGCTGGCTGATTGCCGTGCCGCCGCAGAATACCAGCCGCACGTGCCCGTGTTGCGGCCATGTGTCGGCGGCCAACCGCCAGACGCAAGCGCTGTTCAGGTGTCTGGGATGTGGTTTCGAAGGCAACGCCGATGTGGTCGGCGCGATGAATGTACTAAGGGCGGGACACGCCCGGTTAGCCTGTGAAGTGAGCGCAGAGGTCATGGCGCCAGCAGCAGGAACCCACCGAAGCGACTCGGGGGCGGCTCGATGCCGCGCCTGAGCGCCGTAGGAATCTCTGGCCTTCAGGCCGGGGAGGATGTCAACAATCCCCAGGACTCCAGGCCCGTGTTGGGGTGGGCGATATTGAAATCTTCGTGATGGTCGAACTCAACCGGTATCGCCTGAGGCGGCGCCTTGAAACGTGACATGCCAGCAATCCCTGACTACTTGATGGCTCCATTCTCACGTCACGACTGGCCGTGTCAGAATCGAACTTTCTTATTTTATAGAATTTAGCGATGCCGATGGTCGCTGGGTTTCTGCGGCGAGGGATCCCAGATGGAGCAACTGAACCGGGGGTGATTCTTAGAATCGTGCAAGTCGCCCGTACTGTTCGATTAGGCGCCACAAATCTTTGTGGGAACGAGCTCGCTCGTGAAGAGGCCTGTAAAGTCACAGCTTCTGCTGCGAGTGTGCTGCATTTTTCGTCGGCAAGCCAACTCCCATCGGTTGTGTAGTGACTATCTGAACAGTATTGCTCTTAAAGCAACCCCACCAACCGCTGCGCCAGTGCCGCCGCCTGCTCGGCACTGGCCACGTTGGTAAAGCCCATCATCAGTCCTTGCCGGCCTTCATCCTCCAGATACCACTGCGACAGTGGCTGGACAGCAATCCCGGCTTGCTGCGCCCGCTCTGCAATTGCTACATCATCACCGTCGCGCAGTCGCGCCAGCACGTGCATGCCGCCAGCCTGGGTGTCGATCTGTAGTTTTTCGCCGCACGCAGTCTGCAATGCCTCGACCAGCCACTGCCGCCGACGTGCATACAGCCGGCGCATTTTGTTCAGGTGCCGGGCGAAATGGCCTTCAACAAGAAACTCACAAACCGTGGCCTGTTGCAGCAGCGGGCAGTGGTTGTGCAGGCGGTCGGCCTGGCAGGCGAAGGTGGCGGCCTGTTCTGCGGGCACCACCAGGTAGGCCAGGCGCAGTCCGGGAAACAGCACTTTGCTGAAGGTGCCGGTGTACAGCACCCGGCCTTGCTGGTCGAGGCTCTTGAGGGCGGGTAGCGGTTTGCCTTGATAGCGGTATTCGCTGTCGTAGTCGTCCTCGATGATCCAGCTGCCATTGCGGTTGGCCCAGTCCAACAGCGCCAGGCGGCGCGGCAGGCTGAGGGACACGCCCAGCGGGCTTTGGTGGGTCGGGGTGACCACCGCGAAACGGGCGTCGGGGCCCCGGACGATGCCTTGGGTGACATCCAGACCGTGCTCATCCACCGGCACGGGTATCAGTTGCGCGCCAGCTTCCAGCAACGCATGACGGGCCATGAAGTAGCCCGGCTCTTCCAGCCAGCAACGGTCACCGGCGCGCATCAGGGTATGGCTGATCAGGTCCAGGCAAGCGCGATACCCGGCGCAGACGAACACCTGTTCCGGCCGGCAGGCGATGCCGCGGGATATCCCCAGATAAGTGGCAATGGCCGCGCGTAGCGGCCCGTGGCCCTGCGGGTCGGGGTAGACCAGGCCTTCCAGACCGCTGCGGCGCAGTTGCCGGCCGGCCAGCCGGGTCCAGAGCTTGCGCGGGAAGGCATCCAGGGCCGGTACGCCCATCTGCAAGGGCATTGGCAGGCCGCCACTGTGGTTCGACAGGTAAGTGCTGGTGCTGGTTGGCGTAGCCAGATTTGGCATCGTCAGCGCTGGCAGTTGCGGGCTGACGATGGTCCCGGCGGCGCCTCTGGCCAGCAGGTAGCCTTCGCCAATCAGCAACTGATAAGCCGCCTCGACCGTGCCTCTGGCCAGGTTCAGCTCTGCCGCCAGGGCGCGTACCGCCGGCACCCGCTCGCCGGGGCGCAGGCGGCCATCGGCGATGGATTGGCGAAAACGCTGATACAGCTGGCGATAGATCGGCTCAGGCTGATTGCGGTCCGGTTCGAAGGCGTGTGACATGGCCTAGTCGTTTAATCATTTTTCGGCCCTGTAGCTTAAGCCATTCGCGGCCTAGAGTAAGCCATCTTCTGAACATCACGAGTGACCGCGATGAACTGCACCTTCTTGCACCTTGAAGACCCTCAGGCCCTGGCGGCCAGTTTCGGGCTGATGCGTGTGCTACGCCCGCACCTGGACAACGCTGACGCCTATGTCGCGCAACTGCAACGGCAGGCCGGCCAGGGCTATCGGTTGCTGGCCGCGATGCAGGATGCACAGATTGTCGGGCTGGCCGGTTACCGTGAGCTGGAAAACCTGCTGTATGGCCGCTTCGTGTATGTCGATGATCTGCTGATCAGCCCGGCGTTACAGCGCAGCGGGCTGGGCGGGCAACTGCTCGATCAGGTTCGCCAGCAGGCCCGGCAGCTGGGCTGCGATCATTTTGTGCTGGATACCGGCCTGCACATGGCCTTGGCTCAGCGCTTCTACTTCCGCCAGGGGCTGCTGGCGAGCGGTATGCACTTTACCCAGCGCCTGCGGGCCGGGAGTGCAGCATGAAGCGCGCGCTGCTGATCAATGCCAGTCCCATGGGCCAGGACTCCCATGCCCATCGCCTGGCTGAACAACTGTTCGCCGCCTTGCGCCGCCAGCATGTGGATATCAAACGGCTTGAGCGCGATCTGGGACGTGACCCATTGCCGTCGCTGTCCGCCGACTACGCCCAGGCGCTGACCACGGTCACGCCGTTCGACGCGCCATTGTTCGAACTGTCCGAAGCATTGATTGGTGAACTGGAAACCAGCGATGTGCTGCTGATCGCCACCCCGATGCACAACTTCACCGTGCCGGCGGCGCTCAAGCTGTGGATCGATTACGTGCTGCGCATTCACCGCACCTTCAGCGCAGGTCCCGATGGCAAGACCGGGCTGCTCAAGGACCGCCCGGTGTATGTGCTGGTCGGCTCCGGCGGCTTTCATCAGGGCGAGCGCGCCAGGCAGCCGGACTTTCTGACGTCCTACTTGCGCCATGTGCTCAACACCCTGGGGTTGTTCGATGTGCATTTCAGCTATTTGCAAGGCCTGGTGTTTGGCGCTGAAGCCGTCGAGCAGGCCCTGCATGAGGCGCGTACCCGGCTACGGCTGGAACCGCTGTTCAGGCAACTTTGATCATTTCTTGTACAGGAGCTAAACCATGAGCCAACTCAGACTGCCGTTTTCCACCCTCTCACCAGCGGCCTATCAGGGCCTGTTGGCCACTAACAAGGCGCTGGTCGAAGGGCCGCTGGGCCTGCCGCTGGTAGAGCTGGTGTTCCTGCGGGTTTCGCAGATCAACGGCTGCGCGTTTTGCTTGGGCAAGCACTCGCAGACCCTGCGCGACAGTGGTGTGGCGCAGAACAAGCTCGATTGCCTGGCCGGCTGGCGCATCAGTGAGCTGTTCGATGCGCGTGAACGTGCGGCCCTGGCCTGGGCGGAAACCCTCACCTACGTCAGTGACAAGGGCGCGCCCGATGAGCTGTACGAGCCTCTGCAAGCGCACTTTTCAAGTGCCGAGATTTCCGACCTGACCTTTGCCGTGTCGCTGATGAATGCTTTCAACCGGCTGGCGGTGGGGATGAAACTCTGACCCACGGCACTTGCTGGGCCTCCGGGCGTGACCACATCCACAGGTTGCCCAGCGCCATGCAGGCGATCGCGGTGTACATGGTCCAGTGCGGATTGAGCAGGGCCAGCATCAGGCTGACGCCGAACAGCATGCTCAGGGTCGCACTGACTTTGGTACGGCGGCTGATGACTTTGCCGTTACGCCAGTTATGGATGATCGGCCCGAAGAACCGGTGATTTTCCAGCCAGCGGCTCAGGCGCGGCGAGCTCTTTGCCGCTGCCCAGGCGGCCAGCATGACGAACTCGGCAGTTGGCAGGCCGGGGATGAAGATCGCGATGACGGCGATTGTCAGGCTGACCCAGGCCAGACCCAGCATGAGTAGCCGGGGCAATTTGGCGGTGATGAGGGCGGAGTCGGTCATTGGTTTGATGGGTACAAGACAGTAGACGACGGGTGTGCCGCCGGGTGTGGCCTGGACCATGCCCGGCGGCAATGGATCAGCAGGGTTCTGCGGCGGTTTGGTAGGCGTTTTCCAGCAGCACGGTAAAGCGGTTGAATGCCGCCAGTGCGCCCTTGTCGGCCTCGGCCTCTTGTTCGGCGCTCAGTTGCAGGCCATCGAGGATGCGGGTGAACTGCTTCCAGCCTTCAGCGCGGCCGCCTTGCGGCTCGCCGAGATGACGTGCGCCGAAGCTGTCGGACAGGCCCAGACCTGCCGCGCGCTTGATCAGGAATGCCGCGCCCAGCTTGGAACCTTCCGAAACGAACAGCCAACCCAGTGCTTCAGCGCGGCTCGGGTTGCTCACCGCGCCTGCGACCGGTGCCGGTACGTCGGTGTTCAGGTCGGCCAGGTCAGCCTTGGCCTGTACCGCGCGGCAACGGGCGGCCAGGTCGGGGAAAATCCCGATCAGGCTCGGGTCGTTGTACAGCGCCACCAGCTCTGACTGGAAACTGTACTGGGCGACGACAAAGCGCGCGTAGTTCTCCAGGGTTTCAAACGGCGCATTGGCCTTGACCAGCGCATCGAGGCGCGCATGCGGCTCGTGGGTAATCTGGTTCAGGCGTTGAGAACGCAGCGCCGGACGCTGGGCAAGGTCTGCAGTGGACATGAAAAAGGCCTCGTATAAATGATGGAGTCACCTTAGAAGTCGCCCCTGCGGTCAACAAGGTTGGTTCCATTAAGAGTGCTTAAGGTCAGAATGACGACTCGCGGATCAACACGGTCAACACCTCACGAGCGGTCTCGAGCAGCGGGCTGCGTGCTTGCGCCTCGATCAGCACCTTGCCGCGCAGGGCCATGTGCAGATCGGCAGTGGCCTGGGCCGGGCGCAGCATGACCCGGTACAACGCCTGCTCAGGTACCGGCACTTGCTGGGCGTCCAGTTGTGCGGCGATGCTGCCCTGATACAGCGAGGCCAGTTCCGGGGCCGAGCTGAGTTTCTTCACCGCTGTCTGGGCGAGCGCCTCGACCACCAGTGGCTGCCTGGGCAGGCCGGGGTCTTCGGGATAGAACCAGGCCCGTGCACAGGTACTCAGCCGCTCACGGTCGCGCTCGCCAACAAAAGCCTCGACTCTTACGCTGTGCGGGTCGACCAGGGTGCCGAGCCATTCGCCCTGCGCCAGCCATTGGCCGCTCGCCAGTTGGCCGGCGACTTCCACCAGCACGCCAGCGAAGGGCGCGCGGACTTCCAGTTGGCGAACCTGTTCACTCAGTGCCTGCTGGCGACGCAGTGCCAAGGCCAGCTCCTGGCGGGCCACGTTCTGGCGTGCGGCATCTTCACTGCTGCGTTGCTGGTAACTGCTTTGGTTGCGCAATAGCTCGATATCGCGTTCGAGGGTCTGGCGCTGTTGTTCGAGTTCCGGCGCGCTCAGCCGCCACAGCAGGGTGTCGGCGGCAATCGGCTGGCCGGGCTCGGGGTGCAGAACGCTGACCTGCGCGCCCACCGGCACATACAGGTTGGCCTGATGCTCGGCACGCAGCAGGGCCGGTGCCTCGACCCTGCTGCGCCACGGCACGATGACCAGTATCAGGGCGGCCAGCAGCACACCGCCGCTGATCAGGGTATGGCGGTTCATGCGGTATTCCTTGCGGCGTTGATACCAGTGGCGCAGTTCGTTGACGATCGGCCGGGCAATGAAGTGCACGATCTCCACCACGAACAGCAAGATCCCGAGCAGTTTGAAGGCATAGTGATAAACCAGCAGGGCGATGCCCAGAAACAGGAAGAAACGGTAGATCCAGGTGGCAAAGGCGAACACCAGCAGGGTGCGGCGCAGCCTGGGCTTGAAGTATTCCGGGGCCGGGTCCTTGAAGCCGAACAGCGCTTCGCGCAGTCGCCAGCGCGCCAGCTCGAACGAGCGCTGTTGCAGGTTTGGCACATCGAGCAGGTCGCAGAGCAGAAAGTAGCCGTCGAAGCGCATCAGCGGGTTGAGGTTCACCGCCAAGGTCAGCAGCCAAGTGGTGCTGGCCAGCATGAATGCCGCACTGCGCAGCGGCCCTTCATCCAGAAAGCTCCACAGCAATGTGGCCCAGGCCGCCAGGGACAACTCGGCCAGCATGCCCGCTCCGCCAATGGCCAACCGTTGGCGGCGGCGGGGCAGGCGCCAGGCACCGCTGGCGTCGGTGTACAGTACCGGCCACAACACCAGAAATGCCACGCCCATGGTCGGCACCCGGCAGCCTTGCAGCTTGCAGGCATAAGCATGGCCGAACTCGTGGAGGATCTTGGTCAGGGCCAGGGTCGCGGCGGCCAGCAAGGCGCCTTCGAGACTGAAGAAGTACAGGAACGAGTGGATGAAGGTGTCCCACTGCCGGGTGACCAGATACAGGCCCAGTACCCCGGCGCACAGCGTGGCCATGGCAAAGCCGCGACCCAGCAGGGGCCGCACCCTGGGCAAGGTTCTGTCGAGGAAGGCGTCCGGGCGCAGCAGCGGAATATGAATCGACAGGTAGTTTTGTAGCAGCCAGCCGGCCCAGCCCTTGTCCTTTTTCTGGTGGCGTTGGCGCAGGCTGCGAATCGCTGCATCGCCACTGAGTTCCACAAGCTGTGATTCACGCAGAAACTGCGCGAAGCCCTCAACCTCCTCGGCCTGCATATCCAGCGTGGTGCTGGCGCTGATCTTGTCAGCAATCGCCTGGGCGTTGCCCAGTTGCCAGTGGCTGAGCATCTGCTGCTCGGGCCAGGTGATACGGAAAAAACTGCTACGGGCCGGGTCTTCCAGCGTCCAGCTTGGCGAGCCGTCATCCAGCCGTGGCCCGGGATGCACGCGCAGGTGCCGTTGCAGTGTGGGCAGGGCGCTGGCCGCAGGCGTTGGCAGACCCGCTGGTGCGAGCAGCGGGCGGACACTGACACTCATGACTCACCAGCCCAGATACGTGCGCATGGCCGTCAGCGGGCGGCGCAGCAGGTAATTGACCAGCAGGGTGCGTTCGCCGTACAGCTTGGCCGTGCCCTTCAGACCCACGCGCAGCCGCGGGTCGCGGGCATCGATGCTGGCCTCCAGGCGATAGGCCATGCCGCCGTCGGGACGGGCGGAGGCGCGATAACCCAGGCGGCTCAGGGTCGCAGGGGCAGGGCTGCTTGGCTGGCTGTTGAGGAACAGGCGTACTTCGCTGCCGGTTTCCAGACCGATGGCGTCGGCCACTGGCAGCAAGATTTCCAGGCGTACATCGGCGGGGTCGGCGACTTGCATGATCCGCTCGCCCAGCGACACCGGCCGGCCGATCCAGTCACTGGGGTCATCGAAGATCGCCACGCCATCGCGGGGCGCGACAATCAATGAGCGTTGCAGGTTGTCTTCAAGAAAGTCCACGTCACTGCGGCTCTGGTCACGGCGGGCAAGCAGCTCGGCGAGGTCGGCCTTGGCCCGCTCGTCGTACAGCGCCTGCTGACGGACCTGGCGCAGTTGGGCGTCGGCGGCAGTGAGGCTCTGGCGAGCGCTTTGCAGACGGTTGTCCAGCTCGCGGCGGTCCAGTTGCACCAGCGGCTCGCCGGCCCGCACCGGCTGGTTGGGCTGCACCAGAATGCGTTCGACCACTGCCTGCAACGGCGCGCGCAATACGGCGGGGTCGCGGGCGATCAGCTCGGCCGGCGCCAGCACGCTCTGGCGTACCGGTATTACTGCCAACAAGGCGGCTGCCACTGTGGTGGCCAGGACCCATTTGCGCGGCTTGATGGATTGCCAGCGCGGCAGGGCGCCCAATGGCTTTTGCAAGGCGCCCCAGGCGTGTGCATAGGCATCCTGCAGCAACTCCAGCAAGGCGCGTTCATGGCGTTCCAGCGGCTGCTCGCGGCTCAGCAACAGGCTGCCCAGCCAGCCACCCTGACGATCACGCAGCGGCACCCAGACCAGCGAATGGCTGAAGTATTCCTGCCAAAGTGGCGCCTCGTTGGTAGGCAGGTCGTGGGCACCCAGCTCCCGAATCTTGCTGGCCCACGGCTGGCTTTGCCAGGTTCGGCACCACAACTGCATCGAGCGCATGAACGGCGCGTCGGGCACCACCCGGGCCAGGCCCGAGCAGTGTTCGATGCTTTCGCTGGCGCTGGACCAGAGCAGCGCCTGACGGTAGCCCAACACCTGGAAGCTGTCGTTGACCATCAGAAAGCCCAGGCCGATCAGGTCTGGCTGGGCGCGTGCCCGGCGTTCCAGTTGCAGCAGGATCGACATGCGCTCGGCGCGGGCATCCTGCGGCGGCGCCAGGGCCGCATTCATGAGCCCACCGCCGGCGGCTTGAGCAACGCCACACCGCTCATGCCCGGCAACAACTGCCGGGTGTCGCCGGTTATGCGCGCAAACACCTTGAGCGACTGGCTCAACGGATCGATGGCCGCGCCGAGGCGCTCGACCTGGGCCGGATAGTGCTGGCCGGTTTCGTCCAGTACCACCTGAAAATCCTGGCCGGCACGCAACCAGGTCAGCCAGTCGGACGGCACGATCAGTTCCAGTTGATAGCTGCTGTCGTCATAGATGGCCAGCAGCTCGGTGCCTTCGGCGACATGCTGCCAGCGGTCGGCCTTGCGCTGCGCGACACGTCCAGCGAACGGCGCACTGACCGAGCAGCGCTGCAAGACCGCACGGGTCACGCCACTCTCGGCGCGTGCCACAGCCATGTCCGACTGGGCCTGCACCACGTCGGCCTGGCTGATCGACTCCAGCGCATCGAGGCGCTTGGCGACGTCGAGCTTCTTTTGTGTGCCTTGCAGCACCGCTTCACTGCGCGCCAGTTGGGCTTGCTGCACCGAGCAGTCGAACGCGGCCAGACGCTGGCCCTGTTCGATCCGCTCGCCTTCCTTGACCGACAGCTCGGTGAGGCGCCCGGCGATTTCGCTGGACAGCACGGTCTGGCGCACCGGGCTGAGCTGCACGCGCAGCTCGCCCTTGGGTTCATCGGCCAGCGCCAGTCCGCTGACGGCTATCAGCAGCAGCGCCAGCGCGCTGCGGTAGCCGACCCGAGGTTCAGTGCGCATAACGGCTCCCCACCGGTACCACCTCGGCGCCGCGCAGCGAGCCCAGGCTTTCCCACATGTCCAGACGTACCTGTTGGCGCGGGGCGCTGGAGGTCAGCAAGGGTGCTGGTGCCGGACGCGCAGGGTTGGCCTGCACTACCGACAGGCCGGCGCTGATTGCGCCCTGGCCTTGTGCCAGGCGCATCGAGTTACCGGCAATCGACTGGCTGAGTTCGGCAATGCTGGCATTGGCAATCTGTTCCGGTAGCGGGTCGAGACCGGCCGCCTGATAGACCGCGCCATAAGCGACCTGCAGTTCGGCGAAGCTGCGGTCACGGGTGCGGGTTGCCAGTACCGTTTCGGTGGCGGTGCGCACGCGCTCCAGACGGCTTTGCGCCTTGCTCGCGTAAGCACTTTCGCTCTGGCGCAGAATGCCGCTCTGCAAGCGTTGCAGTTCGTTGGAACGTTCGAACACCTGGCTGGAACGCTGGAGTTCAAGCCAGGCCACGTTGACCTGGGTCAGCACCGCCATGCGCATGGCCTGCACGCGCAGCTCGGCCAGTTGCTCGCGGGTTTCTCCGGCTTTCTTCAGGGCCGGGTAGGCCAGCACGTTGAACAGGTTCCAGCTGACGCGCATACCGGCGTCGGCCCAGTTGTCGTTGACCAGATAGCTGTTGCTGTCGTAGTTGCCGCCCGCGAACAGGCTCACCCCTGGCAGCAGCTTGATCATCGAACTGCGGGTTTCCAGTACCGCGTTGCGTGCCTGGTAGGTTTCGCTGCGGATTTCCGGGCGCTTGACCATCGCCGTGGTTTCCAGATCGGCCAGCGAGTAGGCCAGTGTGGGCAAGCGGTACTGGCTGTCATCGGGCATGGCAATGCTGAACTGTGTCGACGGTGGCAGGTTCATCAGGCCGGCCAGGCGCGACTTGGCAATCGACAGTTCGCCATCGACCACTTCCAGTTGGCGAATCATCTCCACCAGGCTCTTTTGATAGCGCAGCGACTCGACCGGTGCCAGCAGGCGCTGACGTTCGGTTTCGCGAGCCTGTTCCAGCGCGCCACGGGCGTCAGCCAGGGCACTGTGCAACTGTGGACGCAGACGCTCGGCACTAGCGGCCTGCCAGTAGGCTTCACGCACCTGCTGCACGATATCGGCCACCACCTTGCGGCGTGCCTCTTCGGCGGCCAGCGCTTTGTTGGCCTGGGCCTTGGCGTTGAAGTAGCTGACGCCGAAGTCCAGCACGTTCCATGACAGGCGCAGTTGCGCGTCGCGAGTAGCGTTGTCGCTGCTGGTCGAAGGTTCCAGCGACTGCTCACCGGTAGTTACCGACCGACTCGACGAGCCGACCACGTTATCGCGGCCTTGCCAGCCGGCGCTGGCAGCCAGTTGCGGTAGCATATTGAGCTGGGTCACGCCGACCAGATTGTCTTCCAGGGCACGCTGCATCAGGCCCAGGCGTTGTTGCAGGTTGTACTTCACCGCCCGGGCAATGGCCTCTTCCAGGCTAATTGCACGAGTCACGGGCTCTTGGTTGTCGAACATCTTGCGTTGGTCGTTCACCGAGTTGGCCAGCTGCTGCTCGACGCTCAACGGGTCCGGTTTCACCGCACAGGCCGACAGCCCCAGGGCCGTGAGGGCAATGGCCAGACGCAGGGCAGTGCGTGGCGCGATGCAGTGAGAGTGTTGCTTGGTCATGTTCTTGCAGTCCTTGAAAAGTGTCAGGCGGTGTGGCGTGCAGGGGCAGGGGTCTGAGCATTCAGGCCACTGAGGCTTTCGAGCAGCGTGCGGGCGTCGTCCAGCAAGGTATTGGACGCTGACTGGCGCAGTTGCTCAGGCACATCCTGTGCGTCTGTTGTCTGGGCTTCGGCGTCGCGAGCGGGTGCCGCAGCGCGCGGGGCTGGCTGGCGGGCATCGTCGATGCGCAGCTCGGTCTGGATGGGCTGGCCATCGATATCGCGGCTGGTGAGGATCAGGCGTACGCTGCCCAACCGTTCCAGTTGCGCGCGGTCGATCTGCAGTTCGCCGCTGTTGGCGTCGAAGCGCACCCAGTTCGGCAACGGCAGGCCGCTGGCCAGGCTGACCGCGCTCGGGACCGTGCCATCGGGCAACTGAGCTGGCAGCGCCAGGGTGACGCTGCGTGAGCCTGCGGCAAACGAGTCGACCTGGGCAACCAGGGCCGAGCCCTGGAACACGAAGGTGCTGCTCGCAGGCTGCGACAGGTTATTGCTCAGCAGCACATCGGCCTGCACCAGTTGCTGGGTCACGGTTTCGCCGCTGCTGTTCAGCGCGCTGCTGGAGGTCCAGCGGGCTTCGCGGGTGGTCAGCGCTGCATTGGCTGGCGCTGCGATTGGCTCTGGCTGTTCGGTGACACTGTCGGTTTCGTTCGTCTCGAAGACCGACTCGGCAAAGCTTGCCGTGCTATCCGCCACTGCTGGCTGGCTGCCTACGAGGCTGACCGTCGGCAGCGGTGTCGGGATAGCGGTCACTGGCGGTTGGGTCAGCGGCGGGGTGACCACTGGTGTCTGTGTGCCGGGGTTGGTGACCAGCGGGGGTTGGGTGACCGGCGTTTCAGCCACTGGCGGTTGAGTCACCGGGGGTTGGGTCGGCGGTTGAGTACCTGGCGTTTCAGTGACTGGCGGTTGGGTCACGGGTGGTTCGGTGACCGGTGGCTGCGGGTTGGGGTTGGTGACCGGTGGCGTGACCGGCGGGGTGTCGCGCACGGTTACGCTGGCGCTGACGGTCAGGTTGCTGGTGTCGCTGCCGCCATTGGCGGTACCGCCGTCGTCCTGCAACACCGTCAGGCTGACGGTGCGATTGCCGAGCGTCGCTTCGGCGCTGCTGTTGCGATAGGTCAGGCTGTCGACCAGCGTCGCTGCTGCGCTGGCGCTGATGCTGGCGCTGAACGTCACGCTGGCCACGCCGGCGTTGAGCGCGACGCTATAGGTGTAACCGCTGCTGGTGGTGCCGCTGCCGCCGTCGACCAAGGCGATATCGCTGCCATCGGCGCGCAGCACCTCGCTTTCGCCGTCACTCACACCGCTGACTGTCAGGGTCAGGGTGTTGATGCTCTGCCCGGCTTCCACGCTGGACACAGCGGTGTCGCTGAACAGGCTGACGGCCTGGCCACCGCGGATAAAGTCACGTATGGCAGCGGTGCTGGTCAGGGTCGGTGCATCGTTGACCGTGGTTACCGTCAGTTGCAGCAGGGTACTGGCGCTGCTTGAGTTGGCGTCGATGAATCGCAGGTTCAGGTTCAGCGTGGCATCTGGATCGCCGCCAGCATTGCTGTAGCTGATGCGGTTGAGCACGGCATTGGCGGTGGCGGTGCTGACATCGGCGGTAAAGGTCAGGGTCAGCGTGCCCTCATTGACCACGAAGCTGGCGATGGCATTGCCCTGCAACGACACCACGCCGTCGGCCAGGCTCAGGCCGTCACCGGCTTGCAGGCTGTAGCGGTCAGCGCTGTTGGCAGTGCCTTGGCGGCTGACGGTGATGCTGGCGTCTTTGTAGTTGCCGGCACCGTTGGCCAGTTCATCGCTGTCGGCGTCGCTCAGGCGCAACGTTTCGGCCAGCAGGATGCTGTTGCCTTTCTCGGTGTAGGTCAGCGGGATCTGACTGGCCAGGCGGTCATTGAGGCTGACAATACCGCCGCTGCCGACCACCACCACGGCGTCACTGCCGGCGGCCCGCACTTGCGCGGCCCCGTTCAACGCTGGCTGATCGGTGGCGGTGATGCCCTGCAGCAGGGTCAAGGCGCCAGCCTCGACCTTGTAGCGGTTGATGCTGCCGTCGCTGGAGGTGACATACAGCGTGTCGGCGTCGGCCGACAACGCCACGCCGGTGACATTGCTCAGGCCGCTCAGCGGGCTGTTGTAACTGAGGCTCGGCGTGCTGGCAGTGGTATCGAGGCTGACTTGGGCCACCCCGGTGCTGCTGGCGATAAAAATCGTGCGGCCGTCGGCGGATACCGCAACCGCCACGGCATCGTCCAGCACCACGGCGGGCTCATTGCCCTGCTGAGCGCCCGGCAGCGACGCGACAGCGTTGAGCTGACCATCGCTGGCGGCCTGATAGACGATCAGGGTGTTGGCCGCGTTGGCGTCGGCCGCAGCGGTGAGCACATAGACATAGCCGTTCGCTGCTTCGACCTGCACCGCACCGGCCAGGCGCGGATCAGCAGAGGCCAGCAGGCTCTGGGCCTGGCTGTACTGGCTGTTGTTGTCGTGGTTATAGACCTGCAGGCCGGTGTCGTTGATCAGGTACAGGGCTGCACCGTCGCGGCTGGCCGCCAGACCAACCACGTTCGAGGTGGTCAGGGTCTGCGTTGCGGCGAGGCTGCCATCGCTGCTGCGGCTGAACACCACCAGGCTGTCGCTGTCGTTGCCCAGTACATACACTCGGCTGCCATCGGCGCTGAGCTGTACTGCCGAGGCAGAGGTAAGACTGGTGTCCAGGGTTTGCAGCAGCCGCAGCTCACCGCTGGTGGCGTTGCGGCTCAGAATCGCCAGCTCGCCGTCACTGTCCAGTACATACAGGTGCTCACCGCCAGGGCTCAGGGCGCTGGCCGTCAGGTTGTCCAGGCCGGTGACCGTGGTCAGGCTGCCTGCCACGCTCAGGTTGCTGAGGTCTGGCCCGCCGCTCAGTTGCGGCGCGGTATTGCGCGCCACGGTCAGGACGGTGGTGCCGGTCAGAGTGGTGGTGTCGACGCCTGTGTTGGCGGTGCCGCCGCTGTCCTGCACGCTCAGGCTGAAGCTGCGCGGCCCGCCGCTTGGGGTTTCGCTGAGGTGAGTGTAACTGGCCCCGGCGATCAGGGTCTGGGCATCGCTGGCAGCGATACCGGCAGAGGCGCTGGTGGCGGTGACCACCACCGTTGCAGTGCTGCCGTTCAGGGTCACGGTGTAGCTGTAGTTGCCGCTGCTGCCCGCACCGTTGACCAGCGCAATACGGGTATCGTTGAGGTTGAGGTTCTCATCAGCACCGTCGCGCAGCCCGGTCACGGTGAAGGTCACCTTGCTGATGGTCTGGCGGCTTTCGACGGTCGACAGTTCTACGTTTTCAAACAGCGTGGCGTTTACCCCGGCACTGCCGTGGCCGGCCGTGCGCGGTGTGGCTTGCAGGGTCGGGGCATCGTTGACCGGAATCACCGTGACGCTGGCGGTGAGGTTCAGGTCGGTCAGATCGGTGGTGTCTTTGCCACCGTTGTCGGTGCCGCCATTATCGCCAACAGCGGTGAGGCTCACTTTGCGTTCGCCAGCGGTCGGGTCTTCGCTGGTGTTGGCGTAGCTCAGGCTTTGCAGCAGGGTCGCGGCAGCGCTGCCAGTAAATCCGTTGTAGCTGGTGATGACGATGGTCGCGGTGCCATCGGCCAGGGTGACTTGATACCAGTAGTCGTCAGTGGAGCCAAAGCCGCCATCAATCAGGGCCGTCGTTTGTCCACCAACAATCAGGGTCTCGTTCTCGCCATCAGTCAGCCCCGTCACGGTCAGCGTCATATTCATGATGACCTGATCGGCTTCGACGGCGGACACGACCACGTCACTGAACAGGCTGACCGGTGTGGCGCCTTCGAGGACGTCAGCCGTTGCGCCGGTTGCGGTCAGGGTCGGTGCATCGTTGATCTGGATAACACTCAGATTCACATTCAGCGACGATGCGATGTACTCATCGTTTACCGACAGCTGCAGCACGATGCGGTTGTCAGGTTCGCTGGTATCAGTATGGGTGTAGGTGATGCCTTGCAGCACCTGGTTGGCCACGGCGGTGCTGACATTGCCGGTGAAGGTCAGGAGCAGTGTGCCGTTGCTGTCATTGAAGGTCGCGATGACGGCATTGTTGAGACGGATCTCTGCGTTCTCCAGCGTCAGGTTGTTGCCAGCGGTGAAGCCAAAGCTGTCATTGGCATTGGCCCCGGCGGCACGTTCCAGGCGGATCACGGCATCCTTGTAGTTGCCGGCTCCGCCGTTCAGCGCATCATATTCCCGGTCGCTCAGGGTCAGGCCATTGGCCAGGGTGATGGTGCTGTCTTCAAGGTAGTCAAGCGAGATGTCGTTGCTGATGCTGACCTGACCAAGGCCGGTGGCATAGACGTAACCGCCCATGTACACCGATGCGCCGTCTGCCGACACCGCCATACGCAAGCCGTTGCCGCCGCTGTTGGTCGTATTGCGAGCCCAGGTGAGCGTGCCGTCGGCGTTGATATCGTAGATACCGAAAGAGCCGAGCAGATGGCTGCCTACGTACAGCGCACTGCCATCGGCTGACAGTTCGACCGACCAAGGCATACCGCCCAGATTTTGGTTGGCGTTAAAGGTCGTCACCAGCCTCATGCTGTTGTTGGTGCGGTCGTAGTTCAGTGCCGTGACGTAGTTGGAGACGCCGGTGACCAGGTAGATCGTTGCGTCCTTGCTGACGGTCAAGTCGCGCATCGCATCGAAAGCACTGCCCGAAGGCAGGGTTGCAACGACACGGCTGGCGTTGCTGGCATCAATGTAATTGAGCGTGGTACCGCTGCGGCTGAGTTTGCCCAGATAGGTCAGGGTACTGTCGGCATTGGTGCGGTACAGGTTTAACTGAGCGCTGCTTTGGACGTAGACCGTTCCGTTGTCATCGACCTCAATATCGGAGGCCGAAGTGGTGTTGACTTCGGTATAGCTGCCCTTCAAGGTCAGCGCGCCATCGGTCGCCACCTGCACGCTGTAGACACGGTTACTGCTGACGGCATACACCGTGTTGCCATCGGCCGAGACAGTGATCTGTTTGATCTGTTCGGTGCCCAGCAGGGTGCCCAGGGTCGTGGCGCTCAAGGTACCGTCGCCGTTGGCTCTCAGTACGTTGATCACGTAGTCGTTGCTTGAGTTCTTGCCCACGGTGTACAGGTAACTGCCATCGTCCGACCAGGCAATCGACGTGCCGCCGGTCAGCCCGTTGATTTCGATACCGTTGCTGGCATTGCCATCGTTACTGGCACCCTGAACAAAGGTCTGCAACAGGGTCAGGTCACCGGTTTGGGGATCACGGGCATAGACATACACACTGCTGTTTGCCGTTGGCGTGAGTGCGGCTCCCGGGTTGGGGTTGCCCATCACGACCAGCGTTTGGTCATTGGGTGCCAGCTCAATGTCGTAGACGGCATAGTCAGCGCCGGTCACGCGGCCATCGCCGGTATAGGTCTGACGGCTGACGTCGAGGTTCAGCCCAGGCGGGCGGTTGTCGGTTTCAGTCTGGTCGATCACTCTGAGCAGCAGGGTGCGGGTTGCGGTCTTGCCGTCGCTATCGGTGACCGTGACCGTGACGCTGTAGTTACCCAGTGCGGTAGTTGTGCCGCTGAGGGTGCGCGTGGCTGGGTCGAAGCTGAGTCCTGCGGGCAACGTGCTGGTCACCGCCCAGGTCAGAGTGTCGCCGTAGCGGCTGTCGGGGTCGATGAACAGTTCGCGATTGAGCACCACGCTATAGGGGGTGTTTTCGGTGGCATGCGCCAGCGTGCCGGGGATGGCCGGATTGGCTTGCGGGTCGCGGTTGGCGATCTGCTCGATCACCAGATCCACCGTAAACGAGTCACTGGCACCAGTGCTATCGGTAGCAGTGAACGTCAGCGCAGTGGTCACAGGAAAGGGACCGATGACCATGGCACTGCCGGAAATCGTCCGGGTGGCGGCATCGAAACTCAGCCCCTCAGGCAGGCCGGTGACGCTCCAGATCAGCGCATCGCCGTCGGCATCCTGAATCAGGGTGGCCGGCAAGACATGGCTGTAAGAGGTTTCGCTGGTTGCCTCGGGAAGTGTGTAGCTGGCGGCTGAGCTGTGAACTTGCGGCCCGGTATTGACGCGCAGGACGACTTCCTGGGTATTGCTGCTCAAGGCCTGGTCGGTGCTGCTCACCGAAAGACGGATCAGCGCACCGGGTGCCGCACTGTTGTTACTGTAAGTGAGCTGCTTGAGCACCTGATTGGCAACGTCTGTGGTGACGGCGGCATTGAAGGTCACGGTCAGGTTGTTGCCGCTGCGGCTCAGGCTGGCGATTTCACTGCCATTGCGGCTGATCACGTTGTTGCTCAAGGTCAGACCATTGCTGCCAACGAGGCTGAAAGTACCGCCAGTGGTGTTCGCACTCACGGTGATCTTCGCCCCGTCGTAGTTGCCCGCACCGCTGGCCAGTGCATCGTAGTTGCTGTCGCGCAGGGTCAGGCCGCTGGCGAAGCTCGATGGCTGCCCGGCACTCAGGGTCTGGACACTGGTGTAGCGGCCCAAGCTGCTGCCCGCGACCAGCAGCGACAGGCCGTCGCGCGACAGTGCAATATCGCTTGCACCACTGCTACTGACTTTGCTGCTGAGCTGGCTCAAGGCACCGTTGCTGGCCACGCTGTAGGTTGTCAGGGTGCCGTCGCGCTGTGAGGTGTACAGCAGCGTGCCGGTACTGTTCAGGGCCAGGTCACTGATACCGCTCAAGGACGTGCTGCTCAGTCGCGTCAGAGCGCTGCCATCAAACCTGTAGACCAGCAGGGCATCATTTTCCGGGTCACCGATGAACACATACTGACCATCGGCAGAGGCCTGTAAAGCGTAAGCCACGGGCTGGAAGCGCCAGCCGCTCATGGTGGTGCTTGTGATCGTTTCAAGCGTGCCGTCACTGTTGCGGGTGTAGACGTACAGCGAGGGCTCACCATCGTTGTAGAGTGCGTAGACGTACCTGTCAGAGGTGGTGACAGTCGCGTGGCGGCTGTTGTCCTCAGGCGCCCGACCTATCACGTTCAGCGCACCGCTGCTGGTGTCGCGGTTGAGGATCAGCAGGCCGTTCGATTGCGTGCCCACATAGACATACGCGCCGTCGCTGGACACAGCCAGATTGCCTGTGGCATTGCCGTTTTGTGTTTCATAGCTTGCAACATAGGTCAGCTGCCCGTCTGAGGCTGCGCGTAACAGGCTGATTTTGTTGTCACCGGAAAGGGTATAGATCGACTTTCCGTCACCGCTGATCGCCATATGGCTAATGCTGCCCAGCGCGCTGGCATCGCTCAGCGTCTGGGTCAATGTCAGGCGCCCAAGGCTGTCGGCAGTGAAAACCGAGATGCTGTTTTCTCCCGCCACATAGGCATATCGGCCATCGCTGGAATAGATCACTTCGCTGGCACCGCTCAGCGTTGCGGCGGTGAACTGCTCGGCTGCGTGTAATGCGGTGTCGTTGGTCAGTTGCGGGGCGACATTAATTGTGCTGGTCACCGCGATGGTCGAGCGGATCCCCAACTCCGTGGTGTCTCCCTCGTCGCTGAGGCTGGTCAGGGTGACCGTGACATTACGGCTCTCGACACTGTTATCCAGCGTTGCATAGCTGATGCTGTCTATCAGCCGGCCGATGTCCGCTGCGCTATTGGCAAAGGAGGCATTGAGCTGAAGTGTGATGGTGGTGGTCAACGCGCTGACTTCAGTGGTGAAGAAGTAAGCGTTATTGGTCGTTTCGCCACTGGCTGCTTCGAGTGTAATGGTGCTGCCATCAATGACTAGCGCCTGATTACTGCCAGTGCTGGTGACATTGATCACCAGGGTGCTCAGCGGCTGTTCACTGTTGTCGGCAGTCACGCTCACGCCGCTGAACAGGTCAACGCTTTGCAAGGTGTCGGTTTGGCTGATCCCGATGGTCGCCTGTACACCTTTGGCGGTTACCCCAGGCTTGGTGTCGGTGGCAGCGATGATCGTTTCGGCGGTAGCCGTTGCGGCGGCATCGAGCAGAATACGGGGTTCCAGGGCCAGGGCCCGGTGGGAGCGGCTTGCAGATCGGCGAGTAGTCATGATGGCCTTGGGTCGGAAAAGAGAGAAAGGTTGGTTCGCCGCTGTCATTCGATGAGGCGGACAAAATTGCTTTGCTGGCGCAAGTCTTCGACGATCTGCTCAAGACGTTGGCGTATGGCGCCCTCGGAGGTTACGAAGTCGGGCCCGTTGATGTAGGTCAGGTCACTGGCTTTTTCGGCGCAGGCTGTGAGCCCGGCCCCCGCAACCTGGCGAAAACGCGAAGCGCTGCCTTGTTCGCCTTCGTCGGCTTCGTCTTTTCCAGTGACGATCAGGTAGAACTTCAAACGCCGGGCCTTGAAGCTATTGCACAGATTGGCAAAGCGCTGGGTGATGATTTGCGGATCGTTGCCGCTACCTTGGTCAACGCCTTGTATGGCTTGGCCCACATAGGTGTTGTAAGCGTCGGAGTCGAACCAGTCGGTTCTGCTGGAGTTGGCCACCAGCACGATCGCTTTAAGGCGCTCGTTACTGCCGTCGTCGAAATCTTTCGGCAGGTCGTCCGGCAGATCCCAACCCGCTGTACCCCGGAACGCCGGAGCGAGGGCCATGGCCGCCCAGCCCATGGCAATGGCGTAGTTAACGTTGAAGCGGATTGACATGGCGTCGAGTCGCTCGCCAATCGCGTTGAGATCGTTGGTCAGCGGCAGCAAGGGCGCCGAGGGGCAGCCTCGGTCGGCCACCATGTAGCGAATGTGGTTGGTTCCAGTGGCCTGGCCGTCCATGGGCAGCGGGCCTATCCACGAGATCGGCGGCGCGCCGGGGCTGCCGTTTTCAGGCAGGTCATGGCGGTAGTAAACCCGGAACTGACCGGCTGGAGCCTGATCCCAGAAGTAGTTTTCACCGCGGTTAAGACCGCGATACATGCACAACAGCCTTGCCACCCGATCAGGGATTCGGCCATCGGCCAGACTGCCGTAGCCGGACCTGAACAACGATGTCAGCTCCACGGGTCTGAGCTCGGCCGGGATGGCCCAGGCTCGGATGCGCCCTTGCTGGCTGGCGTCGTAGACACTGACCGACTGACTGAACGGCACCAGTGCCAGCCAGGTGTTGGTGCTGTCGCCAATCAACTCTTCAGCGAAGTGCTTGCCCAATCGTCTTAATGCCGCCAGGTCGCTGTTTGTTTCGGTATTGGTATTGGGCAACGCCAGCGCCACTTCGGTGGACATCTGACGGGTTTCACTGGTGGAACTGACCGTCAGATCACGATTACCGGTGCCAATCATCAACGGCTGATTGGTCAGCGTCGCACTGACCTGATAGGTCGCATTGCCCTGTTCACTGGTACCTCTGGTCACTCGCACAGCGCTCAGATTGTCAGCCACGGCGCTGTTAAGCCCCAAGTTGGCGCGCACGTATTCGTCCGCCAGGCGCTGCAGGCTGGCTCCGTCGTCCTTGTACTGCGGATGAGTGCGGCCCAGCGCCATGGCCGCAGCGTCGGTGGCGCGCTTGATCTGGCTGGTGTCGGTGTTCAGCGTCACGCTGTCGAGCACGAACCCGCTGGTCAGCAGCAGCCCGCCAAAGATCAGCAGCATCATCGGGAAGACGCTGCCGCGTTGAGTGCGGCGTGTGCAGATTGGGGTGCTGGTGTGGAAGGATTTCATGAAGCCTTGCCCGTGATGACTGGGGTGATTCGAGTGGTGGCGAGAATAAGAATTCTTCTCGACTAACCACAAGAACGGCTTCATTAAAATGGCTTAAGGATTGCCCGGCCGGGCCGGTCTATCACTCGACGTAAGGAATCCCGGCCTGGTTCGACAGTGCTTCGTCGAGCTTGATATTGGCCATCCGCAGACGGCTGATGGCGTCGGCCTGCAGGACTTTGCCACCCAGCCCCAGGCTGCCCATGCCTAACTGGTCGCTGTCCTGGCAGCCACGCACCACCAGCAGCGCGACCCGCCCGTTGTCGGCTTCGGGGTCACGCTCAGGCAATGGGCCCTGGTAGGTGTCACTGCCCAGCGGGCTGTCACACAATCCATCGGCCGCTCCCAGAGCCAGTTGCCAACTGACGGTGCCGTCAAGCAGCACCTTGCCGACATGGAACTGGTAACGGTCACCACGCTCGGCCACCAGGGCATCGAGCAGCGCGTCCACGCCCTCAGCGGTCAACTGGTTCTGGTTGGACAGGGTGCTGCTCAGGCTAGCGGTGCTGCGCTCAAGGTCCGCGCGGGCGCGGCTGAGCAGGTACAGGTCGCTGACCAGCAGGCCGGCGGTGATCACCACCGACAGGGCAATGGCCGCTTCGATCGAAGCGCTGCCACGTTGACTGCGTTTCATCTGTCGGGCTCCGTCTGGAACAGGTTGCCCACCACTTGGCGGTAGGTGTAGGTAAAGCTGTCCGAGAGATTCAGCAGGGCGGGCAGGGCCGTGAGCCAGCCCTGAGTCAGCCCGACTTCGACTGACAGAATCGGGCTGTCATTTGCGTTATCGCCTTCGCCGCGCCGAGTGTCTTCGCCGAACGCCTCCAGGCTGCTGTAGGAGCTGACCTCGACCTGCAGCTCACCGCTGTCGAGATAGCCGTAGGCCGCCGCGATCATGCGTTGTTCGACCAGGGCCGCCACCGCCGTTTCGTCGTCCAGGCGCAGGGTGCGTTCCTGACGCAGGCTTTGCAATGCGGAATCCAGCGCCAGGTTGCCGATCACCACCACCAGCGCCAGACGTGCCAGCTCAAAGAACATCATCAGGCCGGTGAGGATCACCGGCAGCAGAAAGGCGGTTTCGGTGGTGGTGATACCACGCTGCCGATACCGCGCTGCGCGGCGTCTCATTGCAGGGCGTCCAGCGTCAGGGCGTGGCGGCTGGCGGCGAGCAGTTCACGGGCCGGCGGCTGGCCGTCGCGGATCCGCTGGGCGCTGCCTTTGAGCCCGGCCAGCAACGGCTCGATATGCACCCGCGGCAGGTGCTGTTGCAGGGCTTGTCGGGCACCTGGCTCATCCTGTTGCAGTAGATGCGCCAAGGCCAGGTTCAGCACCAGAGTCGGCTGGTTTTTAAGATCGGCGCCTTCGAGCAGGTCGATGGCCGCTTGCGGCTGGTTCTGTGCCAGTTTGCCCAGCGCCAGGTTGTTGAGTGCGGCCTTGTTGCTCGGGTCTGACTGCAATGCCTGATTGAGCAGGCGCTCGGCCTCCTGCTGGTTGCCCTGGGCGCTGTGGGTGACGGCTAGGCCATTGAGGGCTTCGGCATTGGCCGGTTTGGCCTGCAACGCGCAGTTGAAGCTGTCCGTGGCGCCGCTCCACTGGCTGGAGGCCAACTGGCCGCGGCCGATGCCCAGGCACAGGTTGAAGCGCTGCTCAGCGCTGAGCTTGTCGTCGGCCAGCCGCTGGCGGGCGCGGACGTACAGTGGCAGGGCGTCCAGCGGGGTAAGAATCGCAGAACTGACCTGGGCGTATTCCAGCGACTGTTCAGGGCTGAGCTGGCCACGTTGGTCGGCGCGCGCGTAGACCCCGTAGGCGGCGGCCATGCGGCCGTTGTCGCGCAGCAGGCGGGCCAGCCGCAAGGCTTGCTCGGGGTCGGCGCTGCTGGCGCCGGCTTCGCTCTTGGCGGTGGGCAGGCCGGCGCAGCCGGTCAGGGTCACGGCCAGCAGCAACGGGGCCAGCAATCGCAAGGTTCCAGACATCGTGGGCTCCATAAAGGGTCAGTTTCCGGCGAGCATGCGCACCAGGCGAATCATCGCCGGGGCGCCCATCATGGCGATGATCGGTGGCAGGACCAGCAGCATCAGCGGCATGCTCATTTGCGCCGGCAGCTTGCCGGCCAGTTCTTCGAGATTAAGGATCAGGGTCTTGCGGCTTTCATCGGAAATGGTCCGTAGCGCCACCGACAACGGGGTGCCGTAGCGTTCGGCCTGCAGCAGGGTGGAGACCATCTTTTCCATTTCCGGCACGCCGCAGCGGTCGGCCAGATTCTGCAGGGCCTTGGCGCGGTCGCTGAGAATCTGCAACTCGGCAAAGGTGTAGCGCAGTTCATCGGCCAGTTCCGGGGCCGACAGCGACAGCTCTTTGGACACCACTTGCAGCACCCGGCCGATCGGCAGGCCGGCCTCGGCGCAGATCACCATCAGGTCCAGGCCGTCGGGCAGGCTGCGCGACAGCCGGCCACCGCGCTTGGCCGCCCGCCACTTGAGCCAGGCTTCAGGCAGCACGGTGCCGACAAACAGGCCGATCAGGCCGCCGGCCAGCCCGGTCATGCTGCTGCGCTGCTGGGCATCGAGTACCACCAGCAGCATCACCGCCACAAACAGCAGGCCGCAGGCATATTTGGCCGCCATCAGCAGGCCCAGGCCGTCGGCTGCGCGAAATCCTGACATGCTCAACAGGGTGCGCAGTTGCTGGCGGTCGCTTTCGGTCCCGGCCAGGTGCTCGCCGATGCGTGCCAGCGGCGGCAGCAAGCGTTGCAGCGCGGGCGGTAGAACGGTGGATTCATCGCGCAGGATATCGGCTTGCTGCGGGCTTTCTTCCGGGGGCTTGTCGGCCTCGCCCAGACGGGTTTTCAATGGGTTGCGGTTGCCTTGCAGGTACATCAGTAGCAGCAACACCGAGCACAGCATCAAGCCGATGGCGAGGATCACAGTGGCTTCAGGCATGACAAGCTCCGCGGCGCGCAGGGTGGTTCATCGCACCCTCCGGACCATCAGTTGGATAATCGAAAGGCCCAGAATCACGCTGCTCAGCACATAGATCAGCACCTTGTTGCCGGTCGGGTCGCTGAGCAGAAAGCGAAAGTCCGCCGGTGCGTTGAAGTACATGTACAGCATCATGCACGGCACCAGCGCCGCGACGATCTTGGCCGAGGCGCGGGCTTCGGAGGTCTTGGCAAGAATCTTCAGTTGCAGTTCGTGACGCTCGCGCAGAGTGCTGGCCAGCCGGTCCAGGGTCTCGCCCAGACGGCCGCCGGACTCCTGGTTGATGATCAGGATCACCGCAAAAAAACGGTACTCGGCCAGCGGCACGCGCAGCGCCGATTCCTTCATGACCCGGCGCAGCGGCACGCCGAGGCGCAACCAGTGGTCGATGATCAGGAATTCGGTGGCCAAGGGGCCGGTGAGGTGTTCGGCGACCAGGCTGAAGGCGTTACTCACCGGCACACCGGCGCGGCAGGTGCGGTTCAGCGCATCGATGGCTTGCGGCAGGCTCAGTTGCAGGGCCTTGTGGTGTTTGGCCAGACCCTGGCGCAGCAGCAAGACGAACAGCGCCACGCTGGCAGCGATGCCGATCAGTGGCACAAACAGCCCGGGCATCGGCGTATCGCGGCCCATCAATACACCCAGCAGGCCGCCGGCCATCGCCATCACCAGCACACGGGTGCGCAGGTTGTGGTGCCAGCCCAGCAGGCCCAGTTGCATCCACAACCGTGCCAGTGCGTCGCCAAGGATCGGCACGCCGGCCAGCGGGGTGTTCTGCAGTTCGAGCAGCATGTCCTCGATGACACCGGCGTTGGCGGCAGGCGGCGCAGTTTCCAGCTTCAGTTGGGCTAGGCGCTGCTCGGCGGCCTGGGCGCGCTGGCGGCGCTTGCTCAGTCCCAGCAGGCCGTAGACCACACACAGGGTGCAGATGAAGATCATCAGGGTGACCAGGTCGAGCGTGGCTTGCATTTCAGTGCCCGCCGAACAGGTGCGCGTGGTCGGTATAGAAGTGCGGGCGCTGGCCACTGGCAACGAAGTCGCCGACCAACTTGCCGTCGGCCGCCACCGAGCGGACCTGGAAGCCAAACAGCTCCTGGGTCTGGATCACGTCGTTTTCCATGCCGCACACTTCCGTGATCGAAACGATCCGGCGCATGCCGTCACGCTGGCGCTCGACCTGCACGATCATGTGCACCGCACTGGCGATCTGACGGCGGATGGCTTCCAGCGGCAGTTGCATGCCGGCCATCATCACCATGTTTTCCAGACGCATGATGGCGTCACGCGGGGTGTTGGCGTGCACCGTACTGAGTGAGCCGTCATGGCCGGTGTTCATGGCCTGGAGCATGTCGAAACACTCACCGCCACGCACCTCACCGAGGATGATACGGTCCGGGCGCATCCGCAGGGCGTTACGCACCAGGTCGCGCTGGTCGACCTTGCCGCTGCCTTCGGCGCTCACCGGGCGGGTTTCCAGACGCACCACGTGGGTTTGCTGCAATTGCAGTTCGGCGGCGTCTTCAATGGTTACCACCCGGTCAGCGTTGTCGATCTTTTGCGACAAGGCATTGAGCAAGGTGGTCTTGCCCGCACCGGTACCGCCGGAAACGATGATATTCAGCCGCGCGATCATCGCCCGCTCCAGCACCTGAACCATGTCCATCGACATCGCCTGGCGGGTGGCCAGGGCTTCGAGGGGCATGTTGCGGCGCATGAACTTACGAATCGAGATGGTCGTGCCATCGAGTGCCAGCGGGTAGGTGATGATGTTCACCCGGCTGCCGTCCGCCAGGCGTGCATCGACCATCGGGTGCGCTTCGTCGATGCGTCGGCCCACACCGGCAGCGATACGCTGGGCGGTGTTGAACACGTGTTCTTCATCGAGGAAGGTGATCGGTGTCAGTTCCAGTTTGCCGAAGCGTTCGACAAACACCTGGCCGGCACCGTTGACCAGAATATCGTTGACGCTGTCATCGCTGAGCAGCGGCTGGATCGGGCCGATGCCGAGCATCTCGTCGAGCACTTCGGTGGCGGTCTGCTCTTCTTCGCTGCGCGACAGTTGCAGGCGTTTCTCGTCGCAGATGCGCCGCACCTGGGTCTCGATCTGCGCCAGCAGCTTGTCACGGCTCATCGCTGCGGCTTTGAGCGGGTCGATCTGGTCATACAAAAAGGTGCGCAACAGGCGGCGGTTGGCCATGCTCGGCGTGTCGCCCTTGATGGCCTGTTGGGCGCGGGTGCCAGCGGTTTTCTGGATCTCGTCGTTCTGCGCTGGTTGTTCCTGGCGGATGACCTGCGCCGCTGCGGCTTTTCTGATCAGCATGGTGAGATCCTCAGGCGGCGCGGCGGCCGATCGCCAGTTTCAGGCGGTCGAGCAGGCCGGTGGGCTGGACGCTTTCAGGGTGACGGCCGCAGGCCAGGTCAGCGAGGTTGAGCAGTGTCTGGCGCAAGGCCGGCAGGCGCTCCAGCGACAACGGGCCGGTCAGCAGGCTTTCACTCAGGGCGTTGCCGGCGTGTGGCAGGTGCAGGTCCAGACGGCGGCCGATGAAGTCTTCGAACTGCGCGCCGCTGATGCTGGTCTGCGTGCCGTGCACCGGGTTTGCCACCAGCAACAATTGCTGGCCGTCGCTTTCATCGCCGATCAGACCGAGCAGGCGCTGGGTGTTACGTGCACCCTGAACGCTGAGGTCGGTAAGCACGATACGGGTCTCGCTGTGGCGCAGAATTTCCATGGCCTCGGGGCAATGGGTGGCCGGCAGGTCCCAGATCACCTGGTTGAACATCTGGCACAGATTGGCACCCAGGCTCAGCAGATGGTGGGTGTCGACCGGCTTGACGGCGGCGGTACTGGACTGACCCATCAGGTGCAGGCGCGAATTGACGCTGAGTAAGGCGCGTTGCAACAAGCGGGTATCAATGCTCGGGCTGTCGAGTACGCTGTCGAGTCCGGCACTGCCTTGGGCACCGAGCAGCAGGCTCTGGTCGCTTTTATGGCGGTCGTAATCGACCACCGCGACCGGCATGTGGCGCACGTTGGACAGCAACTGGGCGATGCCGGCCACCACACTGCTGGCGCCCAGGCCACCGGCGCAGCCGGTCACGGCGATGGTCCGGCCGGTGCGGGCAAAGCTGTCTTTGTGTTCGCTGCGGCTGCGTTCCAGGGTGCTGGCCAGCAGATCCAGGCGTACTGGCTTGAGCAGGTAGTCGAGCACGCCGCTGTGCAGCAGCGCGCGGTACAGGTCGACATCCGAGTCGCTGCCCATGGCAACGATGTTGCAGCCCGGCTCGCACTGCGCGGCCAACTCAGCGAGTGTTTGCAGTGGCGCTTTTTCACCCTCCAGGTCGACCAGCAGCACCGGTGCGTTCTGCGCGGCGCACCAGTTGATTGCCGCCTGGCAACCACCGGCCTGGACGTGGACGCTGCGTTCGCCCAGACGCTCAAGCAACGTGCCCAGTTCGCTGGCCTGGGCCGGGGAGCCTGCAAACACGGCAATACCGACGTTCGAGACAGAGGGTTGCGCAACAAGTTTTGGCTGAGGGCTGCTCATGCGGGACTCCTTAGTCGTCGTTGTCGAAGTTGATATCGATGAGTTCTGGCAGGTCGTTTTCGTGGTAGCGCTGTACCGCGTTGCTGGCGTGGGTGCCGTCGGCGGCGGCCAGTGCTTGCGGGGAAATCAGGTCGCGAGGGTTGGAGACCATCGCGGCGATGTTGGCCTGGTTGGCGCAGCCCAGGCCGCCCAGCGCGGCGTACGGCTGGACACTCCAGACCTGTGGCTGGGAAATGCCGCATTTGGGCACCTGAACCACCAGCGCTTCGGAAACCACGGTCAGGTCGGTGTTGCCATTGGTTTGCAGGCGCAGCGCTTCAAGGCGCAGTTGTTCAGCGGGCAGGCCGCGGGCACGCAGGGCCTGACCCAGGCGTGCGGCGATCCGCTCACCGGCCGGGCTTTGCGGAATCAACGTCAGGGTCTGATTGTTCAGCCGGCCCTGGCTCATCAGCAACTGGTTGAGGCTGTCGATCGACGCCGGGGTAAAGCTCTGGCCGTTGGCGGTGGTCTGCAGTTCCAGGCTGAGTGCCGAAGGCTGGACTTCGATGGCCTGCAAGGGCGGGTTGGCGAAGCGCTTGGCGCGGATATTGTTGACCTGATGGTTACAGCCAACAAGCACCAATGGCAGGCCGATCACCAGCAGCATCGTGGAAAGACGTAGAGGCATGAAAGGTTCTCCTGGCTCAGTAGAGGTAGCCGGCGCTGGCACGGGCCGGCATCTGCGCATCGATCATCGGCAGGCCGCGTCCGGGCACCTGCAATTGGCTTTCATTGACCGGGTCGACCACATAGGCGGTGGCCAGAATCACCAGCTCGGTGTCTTCCTGGCTGCTGGTTTCGGACTCGAACAGGCGGCCCACCCCCGGAATCTTGCGGATTCCCGGAATGCCATCGGACTGCTGGCTGGCGTTGCTGCGCAGCATGCCGGCCAGGGCGAAGCTCTGGCCGCTGGCCAGTTCGACGGTGGTCTCGGCGCGGCGGACTTTCAGCGCCGGGATCAGCGAGCCGCCTTCCAGGGTCACTGAACCTTCGTCGGCCAGGTCGCTGACTTCCGGGGCGATCCGCAGGCTGATGCGGTTGGGCGACAGCAGGGTCGGGGTCATGCGCAGGATGACGCCGTAGGCTTTGTAGTCGATGTTTACGCTGTTGTTGGTAATGATCACCACCGGTACTTCGCCGCCGGCGGCAAAGCCTGCGGTCTCGCCGGACATGGCGGTCAGGTTGGGCTCGGCCAGCAGGGTCGCCATGCCTTCCTCGCTCATGGCATTGAGCACGCCGGTCAGGTTGCCGTCCGTGAAGCGCACGCTATTGCTGGCGGCTGCGGCAGCACCGAGGTCCAGAGTGAACTTGCCGCTGTTGATCACCGCATCCCAGTTCAGGCCCAGTTGATGGTTGAGGCTGCGCGACACTTCGACCACCCGCACGCGGATATTGACCTGCGCCGACAGTTCGACCTGCAACTGGTTGATGATGCGCGGCACTCCCGGCGTGGGCGGCGAGCCTTGCGATGTCACGGAGTTGTCAGCGGCGCCGAGGGCCGCGTTGACGCTGGCCATGACCTGACGCGCTTCAATCGGCGTACGTACCTTGCCACGCACGATCAGACCATTGCCGGCAGCGCTGGCGAACTCGATATTGGCACCGGGAATCTCGTCATTGAGCTGGCGGCGCAGCTTCTCCAGGTCATAACCGGTGTTCAGACGAATCGCCGCGATGATCCTGTCGTTGCCATCCATTGCATACAGGCTGGTGGAGCCAGCCGCTTCGGCAAATACGAACACGCTATCGGGTGACGGCACCTGGAAGCTGGCGACTTTCGGGTCGGCCACCATGATCTTGGCGGCGGCAGCCGGCAGTTTGAGCAACCGGCCCTGTTTGACGAACAGGCTGACTTCCTGGGTCGTGGCCACTTCATTGAACGGCACTGCCGATGCCGGCGGCTGGGCCAGGGCAACACAAGGCAGGCCGGCCAGCAGGGCGAAGGCGGCAGTCAAGAGGCAACGGGGCCGCCGCGCCGCGGAGCGAGTAACGATGAGCGTCATTGGGGTGATTCCGTTAGAGGCTGTGCTGCCCGGTGCCTGTGGCACCGGTGCGTTGTTCGGTTATTGGGCCGGGCCGCCAATGACTTCCTTGGCGTTACCCCGGAACGCCAACACCTTTGGCGTTTCCTGGGGCGCAGAGGCTGGGGGCGTGGTGTTGGCATACACGTCAGTGGTGCCGCGCAGCGTGGTGACGCTCGATGCGTGTATCGGCTCAGGTTCGCTCTGCGTTGAGGCGCGCAATGGGCGCAAGGCCAGCTGCAGCGTGCCGATTTCCTTGGCCACGGCGAGTTTCTCGGCCTGCCGCGAGTCGACCTCAAGCGTCACGGTTTCGAAAGAGGTATTGGCTTTGGCTGGCGGGGTGCTTTTGCCGGGCTCGGCCTTGGCTTCAGCGTCACGAATCTGCGGGTCGCTGCCGGTCACGTTGTTCAGGGCCAGGACCCTGACGTCGTGCAGAATGGTTTGCGCCGCGAGGAACGGCGGGGTCACCTCGGCGCTGACCGAAGCCTGCTCGGTGCGCTCCAGGCCGAGAATCACATCGACACGGTCGCCTGGTGACACCAGGCCATAGTTGCTTTCTACCCGGCTGGTCGGAATCGAAACCGCGCGCATGTCCGCGGCCAATACAGCGGCCAAAAAGCCTGGCTCGCCGCGACGGATGATCCGGTGGGTACGAATGGCTTCGCCGGCCTTGATCGATTCGCGCACGGTGGCGCCGTAGAGCGTGTCCATCGTGTCCCGGTTGCGGATGTAGTACAGCGAGCGGCTGGGCTTGTCCTTGGCCGGTTTCCAGACCAGATGCGAGCTGTCGATGAAGTCTCCCGGCTCGATGTCATGCGAGGCCACCAGCACCTCTTCCAGAGGTTGTTCGACGACGGCCGCAGGCGGCGGTGGTGGCGCCTTGGGCGGGGCCAGCAGGCTGCGCGCGAGCAGGGCCACGCCAGTGGCCAGGAACACAGCAGTGACCAGCAGGAGCAGGGAGTTCTTTTTCATCGAAGGTTCATGACTTAGGAGTAGATAGGAATGAACAGCGTGAACAAGGCACCTATGGCAATTGCAGGCGCATAAGGAATACCCGGCACGGGCGCATCGCCCAGACACTGCGGCATCTCATGCTGGCCTGGCAGGGCACGTGAGACACGCCACCAGGCCAGGGCCAGCATCCGTTCAAACAGCCCGATAAAGGGCAGCAGCAAAGCCAGCAGACCACCGGCCAGCGAGGTGACGATGATGAAGGCCAGTTGATCGACGGCGCTCATCCACAGGCACATCACGGCCATCAACTTCACATCGCCTGCGCCGACCCGGCCGAGGCGAAACAGCGCAAATCCCACTACCAGCACGGCCACGGCACCGGGCATCGCCCACAGCGCACCGATCAGCATCTGTGTCGGCTGCTCGGCAGCCAGCGCAGCGCCGATCACCGCTCCCGGCCACAGCGCCAGCAAACCCAGTACCACGCGGTTTTGAATGCGCCGGTACAAAAGGTCGGTCAGGCTGGCCCAGATCAGGGCCGGTGGCAGCACCAGGCAGGCCAGTGCCGGTAGTGAGTTGATCATTTGCTGTTGTTGTTGGTGGTGCTGATCTGGTCGGCGATGGCGGTGAAGCGCTCGCGCAGGGCAGTAATGAACTCGCCGTCGCTGCCGAAGATCAAGCCAATGGCGGCCGCCATGGAGGCGGCGAGGATGCCGTACTCGATCGCCGTTACGCCGCTTTCGTCTTTGAGAAACGCCTTGATGGATTCACGCATCGAAATAATCCTTTGCAATAGCGGCCACAGACCGCGGGAGAGGGGCAGGGTTGGATGCGGCGGAGAATAAGATTTGTTCTCGTTTAGTGGCAACGCTGCGATCATTAAGAGTGCTTAAGGAAGCGTGTCGCGCTGGCCGCGCTCGATCAGTAGCGCAATGCGCAGGCCCGGATCGTTGTCCTGCAGGCTCAGATCGGCGCTGTGCAACTCGGCAATCGCCTTGACCAGGGTCAGGCCCAGCCCGTGGCCTTCGATCATGTTGGCGGTGTCCAGACGCTGGAAGCGGTCAGTGGCCTGGCTGCGTTTCTCTGCTGCGATCCCCGGACCATGGTCGGCCACGCCGATCTCGACCCGCTGCCGGTAGCGACGTGCATACAACTGCACGGTGGCGCCAGGCGGCGAGTACTTCAGGGCGTTGTCAGTCATGTTGGCCAGGGCCTGGAACAGAAGGTCGCGGTCACCCTTGACCAGGCAGTTGCCTTCGACCTGGACCAACAGTGGTGAGCCGCGCTGTTCGGCCAGCGGCAGGTAATACTCGTGCAGGTCTTCGAGCAGCTCACGGGCCGCGAATTGCCCGAAGGTGTGCGCGCAACGTCCGCTTTCCACTTCGCCAATGCGCATTACAGCGCGGAACAGGCTGTGCAACCGTTCGCTCTCGGCCACGGCGCCGAGCAGTTCGTCGTGAATCTCGCCTTCAGTTTTTTCTGCGGCGCTGACCAGACGATTTTGCAGGCGGGTCAGGGGTGTGCGCAGTTCATGAGCGATATGGCTGGTGACGTTGCGCACTTCAGTCATCAGGTTGTTGATGCGCGTCAGGCTGGAGTTGATCTCCACGCCCAGGCGGTCGATTTCGTCACCGTAAGGGTCCTGGGGCGGTGCCGCACGGTGGTCGCCGGAGGCAAAGCGCTGCAAGGCATCGCGGATCATGTCGATCCGCGCCAGACTGTGCAGGCTGTAACGCAGGCTGACCGCCAGACTGCCGAGCAGGATGGTGAACAGCGCGGCGCCGCCGAGCAACGGAATGATCTGGGTGCGTTCAAGCATCGGCCGCAGGTCATAGGCGGCAAAGAACTTCGAGCCGTCATTGAGATGGGTCAGCAGGCCGAGCAGTTCCTGCGGGCGTCCGTCGCCGCGGTTGACCGTCAGGCGTCGCCATTGGCCTTTGCAGGTCTGCGGCGGCGGGCAATCGAGCAACGCAATCAGGTGGCTGGCGCCATACAGTGCCTTGCCGGCGGCATCGACCACCACCGAATGGTATTCCGGGCGTCTCTCGTAGGTATCCTGAGCACGCAGGGTCTGCACGATGAAGGCGGCGTCCCCCTGGCTACGCGCCTTGAGCGAGCGCGCTTCGTTGAGCAGCATGTCACTGACATGGCTGTGCATCACGTTATCGAGCAGGCAAACGCTACCGAATACTGACAAGAGGGAGATGAGCAGGCAGATGAATGCGCTGGTTGCCGCTTGTTGCAGATTACTGGATTCGAGAGTGGCCCGAGCGTTAGCCCAGGACATAACCGCTGCTCCGTATCGTTCGTAACAGGCTGTGGGAGTAACCCTTGTCGATCTTGGTGCGCAGCTTGGACATATGCACATCGATCAGGTTGGTCTGCGGATCGAAGTGATAGCCCCAGACCCGCTCCAGCACCATACTGCGAGTGACGGTCTGCCCGGTGTGTTCGGCCAGCAGATGCAGCAGTCGGAACTCTTTGTCGGTCAACTCGATGGCCTGCCCGGCCCGCTGGGCTTTGCGCAGGGTGATATCGATATGCAGATCCTGGATGGTGATACTTTCGTTGCCGGCCGTCTGGGCACGGCGCCGGGCGAGGATCTCCAGGCGCAGCAGCAGTTCGGTGAAGTCGAAAGGCTTGCCCAGATAGTCTTCGGCACCGGCCCGCAGGCCATCGACCCGGTCACTGGTCTGGTCGTTGGCCGACAGAATCAGGACCGGCGGGCGAGGCGAGCCTTGTAGGCGATTGAGCACTTCGATGCCGTCCATGCGCGGCAGAATCCGGTCGAGCACGACCACATCGAATGCTTCTTGCCTGATCATCTGCAAAGCATCTTCACCATCGTCCACCAGGCGGCAGTTATGCCCGCATGCATGCAGTTTGCTGCTCAACCAGTGGCTGACTGAAGCATCGTCTTCGACTACCAGAATACGCATGGCGACTTCCCCTTATTCGCGCAGCGTGACTTGTTCAAGCTTAAGCGAATGATAAGCGTTCTCAATTTTCGGCATTGTGCATTAGCCGATAGACTGGCGTCTAACACTTTTTTACTGAATTGAATCAAAACCGTTACAAACAGTCCTGACCCCCGGGTGGCCGGGGGATGCCGGTTGAACCGGGAAAGCCATAAAGAAGGCTGAGCGGGGAGGTTACTTGGTTGGTTAAACGACGCAGCGTTCTAAGCGCGGCGCTTGTGGGGCTGACTATAGCGAGCCGCGCAGCGGCTTATTCATTAAGTTTCATTAAGAGATTGCGTTTAACCGTTTCGCTCTGCGCCTGTTAGTTGCGCTTAGTGTTGCGCGCCCGATGACCGTTTTTTTCCTACCGCACTGTGATTGGTCGTGGTTAATTCGCAGGCGCGGCCGGGCGGCGCTCCGGTTGCCAGCAAAGACAGCGGCACATTCGCAATCGATGCTGCGAGTGTGCCAGCCCCTTTGCTTCTGCAAGCATTACGGCCGTTGGCCGATTTCCACGCTTTGCGCCGTCCAGCCGGCAACTCGTTCACTCAACGACAGGCCCAGGCCGGGGCGGGTGGGCACCAGCATGCGTCCGTCGCGGGTTTCCAGACGTTCGTTGAACAGCGGTTCAAGCCATTCGAAGTGCTCGACCCACGGTTCGGTCGGGTAAGTGGCTGCCAGGTGCACATGCAGCTCCATGGCAAAGTGCGGGGCCAGCATCACCCCGGCCTGTTCGGCCATGGCCGCGACCTTGAGGAACGGTGTGATACCGCCGACCCGCGGCGCGTCAGGCATCAGATAGTCAGCGCCGCGCAGTTTGATGAATTCGGCGTGCTCGGCCACGCTGGTGAGCATTTCACCGGTCGCGATCGGCGTATCGAACTGCTGGGCAAGGGCGGCGTGGCCTTCGGCGTCGTAGCAATCGAGCGGCTCCTCGATCCACACCAGGTTGTAGGCCTCGAACTGCCTGCACATACGCTGGGCGGTCGGGCGGTCCCACTGCTGGTTGGCGTCGACCATCAACGGGAAGTTATCCCCAAGGTGTTTGCGCACTGTGCTGACCCGCTGGATATCCACCGCGCAATCAGGCTGGCCGACCTTGAGCTTGATGCCGCCGATGCCCTTTTCCCGCGACAACTCAGTGTTTTTCAGCAGTTGCTCCAGCGGCGTGTGCAAAAAGCCGCCTGAGGTGTTGTAGCAGCGCACCGAGTCACGCTGGGCGCCGAGCAAGCGGGCCAGCGACAGGTTGGCGCGCTTGGCTTTGAGGTCCCACAACGCGACATCGAAGGCGCCGATGGCTTGGGTCGACAGGCCGCTGCGGCCTACCGAAGCACCGGCCCAGCAGAGTTTTGTCCACAACTTGGCGATATCGCTGGGGTTCTCGCCGATCAGCGCCGGGGCGATTTCCTGGGCGTGGGCAAACTGGCCTGGGCCGCCGGCACGCTTGGAATAGCTGAACCCCAGGCCGCTGTGGCCATCTTTGGTCTGGATCTCGACAAACAGCATGGCGATTTCAGTCATCGGCTTCTGCCGACCGGTGAGTACCTTGGCATCGCTGATCGGGTTGGCCAGCGGCAGGAAGACCGACGACACCTTGATCCAGGCAATCTGGTCGTGGTCGGCGGATGGGCGGTCTGGTTGTTGTACGGTCATGTCGCTCTCCTTGAGGGTGTAGACTTTCATGATCTGCGCGCAAGGGTGGAGCTTTCTCGGGACTCATGATTGCGCAATCATCTTTACTTCAAAAAAACAGGCTTGCGGTTTTGCCAGTACCTGAATAATCGGATCATACGATGATTGCGCAATCATTCAAGTGCTGATTGGTCGCTTGATTGCTTCGGGGACTTAAGTTGTTTGACGATCGATCAAGCTGAAACCAGTATCAATACGCACCGGTTCGCCGATGTTGTCAGCACAATTGAAACGGTCCAGCAAAGCCTGGGCAACTTTTTGGCCGATCAGATGACCGTCCACGCTCACCGTGGACAGTGCCGGGTGCACCTGTGCGGCACTGCTCAGGTCACCAAACCCCATCACTGCCAGATCCTCCGGCACCCGCAGGCCACGGCTGGCGGCTTCGGCCAGCACGCCCTGGGCGATGGTGTCGGAGCTGCAGACGATGATTTGCGGCAGCGGCGCCTGATCCAGCAACTGTTGCAGCCCGTCACGACCGGTTTTCAGGGTCGCCGGCGGGGTCATGACTTGCAGCGGGACGTCACTGATGCCATGCCGGGCCAGTTCGTCCATCACACTGTGGCTACGTCGCAAACCGCGTGGGTCGCCGAGGCTGAGGATCGAAAAGCGCTGGTAGCCTTTGTCCAGCAGATGGCGGGCAATTGCCTGGCCAACCTGTTCGTGGGAGAACCCCACCAGCATGTCCAGCGGATCGTCGGCCAGGTCCCAGGCTTCCACCACCGGGATGCCCGACTGAGCCAGGCGCAGGCGGCTGGCCTCGGTGTGCAAAGTGCCGGTCAGGACGATGCCGTCAGGTCGTCGGCCGAGGATCGCTTCGAGCAGTTTCTCTTCCTGTTCGGCGCTGTAGCCGGTCAACCCCAGCAACGTCTGATAACCCGCCTGGGTCAGCCGGTCCATCAGGGCCTGCACGGTGTCGGCAAAGATCGAGTTGGCCATGGTCGGCAGAAAGATGGCGACCAAGCGGCTTTTGTTGCTGGCCAGGCTGCCGGCCAGCATGTTCGGTACGTAGCCGGTCTGGCGCACCGCTGCCATGACCTTCTGCCGGGTCTGCTCGCTGACCACCTCCGGACGGCTCAAGGCCCGCGACACGGTGATCGGCGATACGCCGGCCACCTTGGCGACGTCGATCAGGGTCAGGTTGGTGGAGGGGGCAGCGTTCTTCGGCATGGACGGTCCTGGCTGTGTCGCGGGGCGCTAATGTATCACCCTATGCGCGAGAAGCCTCGGGGTTTAGCCCCAGGTCGAGAGCGCGGACGCCGCAGGCGTCCTGGTTGGGAGTCTGCTGTTCTTCGATGTATTGGCGCAGGAT
>NZ_JANJFL010000037.1:0-45105 GCF_024584215.1 Pseudomonas sp. LJDD11 | reverse complement strand
CACGGTGATGTTCTTCACCGTGCCAGGCACCTCGCGGCTGTTGCGGTAGCGCAGCCAGCCCAGCTTGGGCAAGAACAGGCGGCTGTTGGTCTGGTCGAGCTTGATCTGTTTCGGGTCGGGGTAGCGGAAACTGTCGCGCTGCCCCTTCTTCTTGAGTCGGGGAAAGTCGGCTCGTCTGGCGAAGAAGTTGGTGTAGGCCCGTTCCAGATCCTTGAGGCTCTGTTGCAACGGGTGAACAGGCGCATCGGCCAGCCATGCGGTTTGCGGGCTATTGCGCCATTCGGTCAGCAACTTGCACAGGCCCGCATAGCCGAGCTTCTTCTCGCCTTGCTCGTGGCGCTCCTTCTGCAACGCCAGCGCCTTGTTGAAGACGAAGCGACAGGAGCCGGCAAAGCGGCGCATTTGCCGCTCCTGCCGGCCGTCTGGCATGAGTTCGTACTTGAAGGCTTGAAGTCGTTGCATGCTGCTCTTGAGCCATGAGCAATGAAGACGCCATTAGGCGCGGACGGCACGGTGTTTTCAAGGTGCATGACCATGGGGTCTTTGTAACGAAATACCGCCGTATAAGGGCATCTGTGTCGCCGTATTACGTCGCATCATCCTGTGGCGGTGCATCCATCGAACAGCAGCAGACACCCCACGGCAACCAAGGACGGCTACGCCGTCCGCGCTATCCTTCCCCGCCCTGAACGGCGGGGCTTGTCGCGCCCCGATGGTCAGGCAGTCCCATGGCTGCGGGATCTTTTTGGTGCCTGGCGTTTATCTGCCGAAAGTCTTGTAGTAGGGTCTGTCATCCTCTTCTGTGTGCCTCGAACCGCAATGCCTGCCTTGGATCACCCTCTGATTGACCGCTTTCTCGATGCCCTGTGGCTGGAGAAAGGCCTCTCTGATAACACCCGCGAGTCCTATCGCAGTGATTTGACGCTGTTCAATGGCTGGTTGAGCGAGCGCAATGTGCAGTTGTCCGAGGCTGGCCGCGAGGTGATTCTCGATCATCTGGCCTGGCGCGTGGATAACGGCTACAAGCCGCGTTCCACGGCGCGCCTGCTTTCAGGATTGCGTGGTTTTTATCGCTATCTGTTGCGCGAAAAGCTGATCGCCGTCGACCCGACCCTGCAAGTCGAGATGCCGCAGTTGGGCAAGCCATTGCCCAAGTCGCTGTCCGAAGCCGACGTCGAAGCCTTGCTGGCCGCGCCGGACCTGGGCGAGCCGATTGGTGAGCGCGACCGGGCGATGCTCGAAGTGCTGTACGCCTGCGGGTTGCGAGTCAGTGAGCTGATCGGCCTGACTCTGGAGCAGGTCAATCTGCGTCAGGGCGTGCTGCGGGTCATGGGCAAGGGCAGTAAAGAGCGGCTGGTGCCGATGGGCGAAGAAGCCATTGTCTGGGTCGAGCGTTATTTGCGCGGTGCCCGTATCGAGTTGCTCAACGGGCGTCCCAGCGACGTGCTGTTTCCCAGCCTGCGCGGCGAGCAGATGACCCGCCAGACGTTCTGGCACCGGATCAAGCAACATGCGCTGGTGGCAGGCATCAACAAGTCATTGTCGCCGCACACCTTGCGGCATGCTTTTGCGACTCATTTGCTCAATCACGGTGCCGACCTGCGGGTGGTGCAGATGCTGCTGGGCCATAGTGACTTGTCCACCACCCAGATCTATACCCATATCGCCCGGGCACGCCTGCAGGAGCTGCATGCGACCCATCATCCGCGTGGATAATTTGCCCGACAGTCCGGGTCCGTCTTGCCGGGGTAATGTGGTAGGCTTTGGCGGTTCCGCGGAACGAGGCACGATCCGCAGTGTCGGATGCCCTCGATTCTGTCCGCCGTTATAGGAGTTTTCATGCGTTTGCCTTCCTTTTTTGCTGTCGCCGCCGCAGTACTGCTCAGTACTTTCAGCTTTTTCGCCCAGGCAGACGCTGGCGCTGAAAAGGCCATTCGCAAGACCCTGGACTCCCTCGAACTTGAACTGCCGGTCGAAAGCATTGCCAGCAGCCCTTTCAATGGCCTCTATGAAGTCAAGCTCAAGGGCGGACGTGTGCTGTATGCCAGTGGCGACGGCCAGTTCGTGGTCCAGGGTTACCTGTTCCAGATCCAGGACGGTAAACCGGTCAACCTGACCGAGAAGACCGAGCGCAAGGCCATCGCCCAGACCATCAACGGTATTCCGGCAGCCGACATGGTGGTCTATCCGGCTGTGGGTGAAGCCAAATCGCACATCACTGTCTTTACCGACACCACGTGCCCGTACTGCCACAAGCTTCATGAAGAAGTCGGCCAGTTGAACAAGCTGGGTGTCGAAGTTCGCTACGTGGCCTTCCCGCGTCAGGGGCTGGGTTCGCCGGGTGACCAGCAATTGCAGGCGGTCTGGTGCTCCAAGGACCGCAAGCTGGCCATGGACCAGATGGTCGAAGGCAAGAATATCAAGGCAGCCAAGTGCGATAATCCGGTCGGCAAACAGTTCCAGATCGGTCAGTCGATTGGTGTGAACGGTACCCCGGCCATCGTTCTGGCTGACGGCCAGGTGATTCCGGGTTACCAGCCGGCGGCCCAGGTGGCCAAGCTGGCGCTGGGCGCCAAATAATTCAAATTTTTTCAGCTGCAGTGCATGCAGTTGTTCTGTGCGGTTGCCCGAGGGGGCGACCGCTTTACGGGGAGTTCATCAGTGAAACCGGTCAAAGTAGGCATTTGTGGGCTGGGTACCGTCGGTGGCGGTACCTTTAACGTACTTCAGCGCAACGCCGAGGAGATCGCCCGCCGTGCCGGGCGTGGTATTGAGGTCGCGCAGATTGCGGTTCGTACACCCAACCCCAATTGCCAGCTTGCCGGTACCCCGACCACCAGCGACGTGTTCGAGGTGGTCAGCAACCCTGAGATCGACGTGGTTGTCGAACTGATCGGCGGCTACACCGTTGCCCGTGAACTGGTGCTCAAGGCCATCGACAATGGCAAGCACGTCGTCACCGCCAACAAGGCACTGATTGCTGTACACGGCAACGAGATCTTCGCCCGCGCCCGCGAGAAGGGTGTGATCGTGGCCTTTGAAGCTGCTGTCGCCGGTGGTATTCCGGTGATCAAGGCGATCCGTGAAGGCCTGTCGGCCAACCGCATCAACTGGGTGGCCGGTATCATCAACGGCACCGGTAACTTCATCCTCACCGAAATGCGTGAAAAAGGCCGTACCTTCCCGGACGTTCTGGCTGAAGCCCAGGCCCTCGGTTATGCCGAAGCCGACCCGACCTTCGACGTCGAAGGCATCGATGCGGCGCACAAGCTGACCATTCTGGCGTCCATCGCCTTTGGCATTCCGCTGCAGTTCGACAAGGCCTACACCGAAGGCATCACCAAACTGACCACCGCTGACGTCAACTACGCCGAAGCGCTGGGCTACCGGATCAAGCACCTGGGCGTGGCGCGTAGCACCGAGCAGGGCATTGAACTGCGCGTGCACCCGACCCTGATTCCGGCTGACCGTCTGCTGGCCAACGTCAATGGCGTGATGAATGCCGTAATGGTCAACGGCGACGCGTCGGGCTCTACCCTGTTCTACGGCGCCGGCGCCGGCATGGAGCCGACTGCATCGTCGGTGGTAGCCGACCTGGTGGACGTGGTGCGTGCCATGACTTCCGATCCGACCAATCGCGTGCCGCACCTGGCCTTCCAGCCTGACTCGTTGTCGACCCATCCGATCCTGCCGATCGAGGCCTGTGAAAGCGCCTACTACCTGCGGATCCAGGCCAAGGACCATCCGGGCGTACTGGCTCAGGTGGCGAGCATCCTGTCCGAGCGCGGTATCAATATCGAATCGATCATGCAAAAAGAGGTCGAGGAACAGGATGGCCTGGTGCCGATGATCCTGCTGACCCACGAAGTCGTGGAGCAGCGTATCAACGATGCCATCGAAGCCCTGGAAGCCTTGCAGGATGTCGTCGGCCCTGTGGTCCGCATCCGCGTCGAACACCTTAACTAAGAGCAGCTTCAAGCCGTAAGCTGCAAGCTGCAAGATGAAGCCGGTCACGTTTCGGCTTGCAGCTTGAGGCTTGGAGCTTGCAGCTCAAACCAAAGGTTTGCACCCATGCGTTATATCAGTACTCGCGGCAAAGCCCCGGCGTTGAATTTCGAAGACGTATTGCTGGCCGGTCTGGCCAGTGATGGCGGTCTGTATGTCCCGGAAAACCTGCCACGCTTCACTCAGGAAGAAATTGCCTCCTGGGCCGGCCTGCCGTACCACGAACTGGCGTTCCGGGTGATGCGCCCGTTCGTCGAAGGCAGCATCGCCGATGCCGACTTCAAAAAAATTCTCGAAGAAACCTACGGTGTGTTCGCGCACAGCGCGGTGGCACCGCTGCGTCAGCTCGACAGCAACGAATGGGTGTTGGAGCTGTTCCATGGCCCGACCCTGGCGTTCAAGGATTTCGCCCTGCAGTTGCTCGGCCGCCTGCTCGATCACGTGCTGGTCAAGCGTGGTGAGCGCGTGGTGATTGTCGGTGCGACCAGCGGTGATACCGGTTCTGCGGCCATTGAAGGTTGCCGCCGTTGCGACAACGTCGACATCTTCATCCTGCACCCCAATAACCGGGTGTCGGACGTGCAGCGCCGGCAGATGACCACCATCCTGGGCGATAACATCCACAACATCGCTATCGACGGCAACTTCGACGACTGCCAGGAAATGGTCAAGGCCAGCTTCGCTGACCAGGACTTCCTCAAAGGTACGCGGCTGGTCGCGGTCAACTCGATCAACTGGGCGCGGATCATGGCCCAGATCGTCTACTACTTCCATGCAGCACTGCAATTGGGCGGCCCGGCGCGTTCGGTGTCGTTCTCGGTGCCAACCGGTAACTTCGGCGATATCTTCGCCGGCTACCTGGCGCGCAACATGGGTCTGCCGGTCAACCAGTTGATCGTCGCCACCAACCGCAACGATATCCTGCACCGCTTCATGAGCGGCAATCAGTACGTCAAGGATGCCTTGCATCCGACCCTGTCGCCGTCGATGGACATCATGGTCTCGTCGAACTTCGAGCGTCTGCTGTTCGACATGCACGGCCGCAATGGTGCCGCCATTGCCGAACTGATGGACACCTTCAAGCAAGGTGGCGGGTTCAGCGTCGAACAGGATCGCTGGACTGAAACCCGCAAGCTGTTCGACTCGCTGGCGGTCAGCGACGAGCAGACCTGTGAGACCATCGCTGAGGTCTTCGCCCGTACCGGTGAAGTCCTTGATCCGCACACTGCCATCGGTGTTCGTGCGGCCCGCGAGTGCCGTCGCAGCCTGGACATCCCAATGGTCGTGCTGGGTACAGCACACCCGGTGAAATTCCCTGAAGCGGTAGAGAAGGCCGGTGTCGGCAAGGCGCTTGAGTTGCCTGCCCACCTGTCTGACCTGTTCCAGCGTGAAGAGCGCTGCACAGTGTTGCCCAACGACCTGAAAGCGGTACAGGCGTTTGTCAGCCAGCACGGCAACCGTGGCAAGCCACTCTGACGGTATCGTTGTGTAACACTTGGGGCCCGCCATCTGGCGGGCCTTCTTGTTTGCGCATGCCAAACTCTGCCTTTCGAGTGATCCGGCAAGAGTGAGCGGCAGTGAAGCAGGTGAGCAGACAAGGACCGGTCGTTGTGACGGTCAGCGAAGCGCAGCGCCACAGGTGGCCAGCCATGTTACTGGTGCTGCTGGCGCTGCTGCTGTTCAGCACGGTAGCGGGTGCCGGGCAGAGTTTACCGTTCACCCTGGCCGCGCCGTTTGAACCCGTTCAGCCGCTGGTGCTCAACGCCAGTGACCGACAGTGGCTTGACCTGCGTAAGACGCTACGGGTCGGCATCGTCGTTGCTGATAACGAACCGATCGATATCACCACGGATGGCAACCGCTATCAGGGCGTCAGCGCAGACTACCTGAGCCTGCTCGGTGGCAAGCTGAATATGCCTGTTCAGCTCAAGGGTTTCAGCCAGCGTGACGATGCCATTGATGCCCTGCGTGATGGCAGCATCGACCTGCTCAGCAGCGCCAGCTCCTTTGAGCGTGGGCAGGCCGGGCTAGCCTTTTCACGTGCTTACATGCCTGACCGCGCGGTGGTGGTCGGGCACCGCAGCGCACTGCCGCCCGCCCGAGGGTTAGCCGGCAAAAAGATCGTAGTGCTGGACGATTATGCCGATCCGCAAGCACTCCAGAGGCTCTACCCGGACAGCCAGATCATTCTGGCTCCCGGCCTGTATAGCGCCATGGAGGCACTGAGGCAGCAAGAGGTGGATGTACTTATCGGCAATGACGTCGTGGTTCGTTCCTACCTGAGCATGCGTCCCTATCTGGCGTTGCAGGTGCATTTTGAAAGCGCGTTGGCACCCCATGGCTTTGCTTTTGCGTTGCGCGCTGATGAGCGACGTCTGAAGGGGCTTGTGGACCAGGCGCTGGCGAGCCTGGATGTACACCTTGAGCGTGAGGTGCAGGCGCGCTGGACTGCCGGGCTGAATGCGTACCTCGGTGAGCAGCGTATCGCCCTGAGCAGCCTTGAGCGCAGTTGGTTGGCCAGGCACCCGCGCATCACCGTGGCGACCACCGAACACCCGCCCTATATCTATCGTGACGAACAGGGCCGCTGGGTGGGGCTCAATGCTGATGTTCTGGCGCGGATCTCGCGGATGACCGGCTTGCAGTTCGTTCACCAGAGCATGCCGTCTACCCTGGCCAGCCTGGAAGCCCTGAATCGTGGCGAGGCCGAGTTGAACACCACTTTGGCGGAGAACCCGGAGCGTAAAGTGTTTCTCAACTTTACCTACTCATTTGGTGGGAACAATTGGGTATTTGTGGTCCGGCGCGGCGATGCTTCACCTGCCGGCCTCGCGCAGTTGGGTAACCGCATTCTGGCCTTGCCCGCCCGGCATGCGCTGGAAAGCGAGATTCGGCAAAACTACCCCAATATCCAGCTACGCCTGGTAGAGACCTACGCCCAGGCCCGGGAGCTGGTCGAGAAGGGCCAGGCCCATGCCACGATTCAGAACGAGGCCGGGGCGTATCTGTTCAGTTCCGAGAAGCTCAAGGTTGGCCGCAGCGTCGATGGCAAGTGGTCGCCGGATCGCTTCGCGGTGGTCAAATCGCATCCTGAGCTGTTGAGCATCCTCAATAAGGCTCTGGAGGCTTTTCCGGTGACCGAGATGCGGACGATCCGCATGAAATGGCTGAGTGCCGGCCTGCCGCAGCCGTCACTCTGGAGTCGCATTCCTCAATGGCTGGTCTGGAGCGTTGTCCTGACCCTGCTGCTGGGTCTGGTTTTGCTGGCCTGTAATAGCCGTTTGCGCATTCAGGCCGCTCAGCGTCGCCAGGTTGAGGCGCAACTCAATGACCAACTGGCGTTCAAGCAAGCGTTGTTCGATGCCATGCCCATGCCGGTCTATGTGCGTGACCTGCAGGGCCGCCTGGTATCGTGCAATCGCAGCTACGAGCAGTTTTTCGAGATCAGCGTCGAGCATATGCAGGGACGACGGCTGATTGATATCGAGCTGTTGCCGCGCCAGCTCGCTGAACGAATGCACGCCGACTACCTGCAGTTGCTTGAGAGTCGCCAGCCGGTGTTCGTCGAACGGACCTTCGAACTCAATGGCCGCCGCGTGGATGCCTGGCAATGGAGCGTGCCGTTCTACGCAGCAGACGGTCGCTTGCAGGGGCTGTTGGGTGGCTGGGTGGACATCAGCGACCGTAAACACCTGGAGCGTGAGCTTGAGCAACTGCGCCGGCAGTATGAGCAGCACACAGGTCACGCCCAGCAGCGACCGGGCCAGGCGTGCGCGTGTGACCCGGTGGCGGGGCGATGCTGATCAATGTTGATCGGCGGCCGCGGTTTTTTCCCTGTCACATTTCACAGGCATGCTCGATTGACGGGGGATGGAGTCCTGCTTGGCATTAGAACTTTCTGTACTGAACGCTGGTCATTGATAAGCATCTTTTGCATTCAAATAATCGAGGGGTGATCAAGATGGAAAATATCAGTTTGCTGCTAAGCGAAGCGCTGGCCCCTTATCAGGTCAGCATCGGCACGGCTGGCCTGCGGGGCGAGCGGCTGGTGACCCTCAAGGATGTCTGCGGCACCGTGGTAATCGAGCGCAGTTTCAGCGCCGACCAGTTGCGTGACAGACTGTTGCTGACTGACGTGGTCGATGGCCTGCATCGTGATTTGCTGGTGGCCGAGGGGCGTATCGAGCCGTGTGTGATTGCTGCCATGCGCAATGCCAATGCAAACCGTCCACTGGTCGGTGCACCGGTTTTTGCCTGATCGGCCGGCAGGAACCTTCTGCCCGGATCGGGTTCTGATCAGGTATGGCAGGAACGATCATTGTGCTCCGGTGATTGCTACCTGCCGTCTGGCCCTTTACAGGTCCAAGGTTTACCCCGACCAGTCATCCCCGCTGCTCGGGGTTTCTTTTTGACTATTTATCGATGAAGAACGTCTTGGCGTCTTGCAGGTATTCTTCACGCCGTTTCGGGTCCAGCCACTCTGCATACAGCTCGATCAGCTTTTCTTCGCGCAATACGCGCATTTCCCGGTTGATGATCGCCATGGCTTCGCGCCCTTGCTCGGTATCGGAGCAGCCAATGTGAGTGAACTGATACTTGGGAGCATCCTTGACCGGTAGAAACACCAGTTCGGTTTCGCGAATCCCTTGTTGCAGCGCCTGATAGCGAGCTTCCGGCCAATAACTGATCATCGCCTGGATCCGGCTCAGGCGCTGCATCTGCAGCATGCTGCCAATTGCATCGTTACCGTAATGCGACGAGAGCTCTTCTTCGGGCACTTGACTCAGGATCTGATCGATCACCGGACCGTAGCTGCGGCCTGCGACCACCCCGATTTTGGCGGTCTTGCTGGCCAGCAGGGCCTTCAGATCAATTTGCCGGTTGGCAATGAAGGGCGTGAAACGCGCCAGATCGTCCTTGCGCACGGTCAGGCCATTGGCAAATACGGCATAGGTGGGGATGGAATAGATGATTTTCTTCGCCCGCTCAGCGGTCCACAGCAAGGTGGGGTCGCAGGTGAAGCTGGGTTCGTTGAGCATCTGCAGGCCGCGCGCGCGGTTGACGCGCATTAACAGATGATCGTACTGGGGCATACGCGCGATCAGCAGCGGCATGAGCTTGTCGATAGCGCCCTGACCCTGATCAGGGCCGCTAAAAATGGTCACCGGAGGCATATCGCGCATCAGCCAGATCAGCGTGTCTTTGGCCTGGCTGGTTCCAGGCAGTGTGCCAAGACCCAACAGCAACAGGCAGACAGCCAGACGCAAGCGTGCAAAGGGTGCGGCGCCAAGACACATGCGTGAAACTCAACCTCCAGGAAAGTAATTCAAATTGCATCAACCATGCGGATTAAGCCAGTGGATTTTGCAGTTTTTGTCTGACAACTTTGAGTCCGCCCGGATGTGGTCGTTCACCGCCTGCGCATCGGGTAGACTTGTCGGCTTTCTCCTGCTCCGGAAGCCCGTCCATGGCCCAGCCGTCGACCACCTATAAATTCGAACTCAACCTCACCGACATCGATCGCAATATTTACCAGAGCGTCAAACAGACCATCGCCCGTCATCCGTCCGAGACCGAAGAGCGCATGGCCGTCCGCTTGCTGGCCTACGCCCTGTGGTACAACGAACAACTGGCCTTTGGTCGTGGCCTGTCTGAAGTAGACGAACCCGCGCTGTGGGAAAAAAGCCTGGATGACCGCGTCCTGCACTGGATCGAAGTCGGCCAGCCTGATCTGGAGCGCCTGACCTGGTGTTCACGGCGTACCGAGCGCACCAGCCTGTTGGCCTATGGCAGCTTGCGTGTCTGGGAAACAAAAGTAGTCGCTGGAGCGAAAAGCCTCAAGAACGTCAGCATCGCTGCGGTGCCGCAGGACGTTCTGGAAGTTCTGGCCAAAGACATGCCGCGGGTCATCAAGTGGGACGTCATGATCTCTGATGGCGAGGTGTTTGTGACCGACGACCGGGGCCAGCATGAAGTGAAATTGCAATGGCTGGCCGGCGAGCGCGGTTGATCACCCCGTATCACTTTGAAAAGAGACATCAGTACCCATGCGTATCGAACACCGTCCCATGCCCAGCCCCTTGCCGGTTCTTGGCGATCTGCCGCCGCTGCTGACCCGCCTGTATGCGTCGCGTGGCGTGGTCTCGGCCGAGGAACTGGACAAGAGCCTGGCGCGGCTGATTGCGTATCAACAGCTCAAGGGCATCGATGCGGCGGTGGACCTGCTGGTCGAGGCCTTGCAGCAACGTCAGCGCATCCTGATCGTTGGTGACTTCGATGCTGACGGTGCGACTGCCAGCACCGTGGGCGTGCTCGGGCTGCGCCTGATGGGCGCTGCGCATGTCGACTATCTGGTGCCCAACCGTTTCGAGTACGGCTATGGCCTGACCCCGGAAATTGTCGACGTGGCGCTGCAGCGCTCACCAGACTTGTTGATGACCGTCGATAACGGTATCTCCAGTGTCGACGGCGTGGCCGCTGCCAAGGCCGCCGGGCTCAGAGTGCTGGTCACCGACCACCACTTGCCTGGCCATCAATTGCCGGCCGCCGATGCGATCGTCAATCCCAACCAGCCAGGCTGCAGCTTTCCGAGCAAATCGCTGGCCGGCGTCGGGGTGATGTTCTACGTACTGATGGCCCTGCGCGCCCGCCTGCGTGAGATCGGCTGGTTCGATCAGCGCGCCCAGCCGAACCTCGGTGAGTTGCTCGATCTGGTGGCGCTGGGCAGTGTCGCTGACGTGGTGCCGCTGGATGCCAATAACCGCATTCTGGTCCACCAGGGCCTGATGCGGATTCGCGCCGGTCGCGCCCGTCCGGGCCTGCGTGCCATTCTTGAGGTCGCTCGGCGTGATCCTTCACGCATTACCTCTACCGACCTGGGGTTTATCCTGGGGCCGCGTCTGAATGCTGCCGGGCGGCTGGACGATATGAGCCTGGGGATCGAATGCCTGCTGTGTGATGACCCGGATCGGGCCCGGGAAATGGCGGTGCAGCTCGATGAGCTGAACCAGGACCGCAAGAGCATTGAGCAGGGCATGCAGCGCGAAGCCTTGGCGCAGCTCAAGGACTTGCCGCAAGAGTCCATGCCATTCGGGCTGTGTCTGTTCGAGCCGGACTGGCATCAAGGGGTGATCGGCATCCTCGCTTCACGGCTCAAGGAGCGTTACCACCGGCCCACCATCGCCTTTGCCAGCGCCGGTGACGGGGTGCTAAAAGGTTCGGCGCGTTCGGTGCCAGGTTTTCATATCCGCGACGCGCTCGATGCGGTAGCGGCCCGATATCCCGAGCTGATCAGCAAATTTGGCGGCCACGCCATGGCCGCAGGCCTGTCGCTGCCAGAGCAAAACTTCCCGGCATTCTGCGCCGCATTCGACCACGAAGTACGCCGCCAGCTGAACGAAGACGACCTCACTGGCCGGTTGTTATCCGACGGCACCCTGGCCGTCGAAGAGTTTCATCTGGAACTGGCCCGCGCCCTGCGTAACGCCGGCCCATGGGGACAACACTTCCCCGAGCCGCTGTTTCACGGCATCTTCCAGTTGGCCGAGCAACGGGTGGTCGGTGAACGGCACCTGAAAATGGTGCTCAAGACCGAATGCGGCAGTGTGCGCCTGGACGGCATCGCCTTCGGCGTAGATCGCGACATCTGGCCCAACCCGAACATCCGCTGGGTAGAACTGGCCTACCGTCTGGACCTCAACGAGTTTCGTGGTAATGAAACCGTCCAACTGCTGGTGACCCATATCGCCCCGCGTTGAAAAGAGTCGGTTGAGACAGGTTTCGCCCAGCAGGGCGAAACCTGACGAATAGACAACCGCAGCAAAGACTCTTACACCACGCGAATGGCTTTCGCGGCTCAAGCCGCTCCTACGACGTGCAAAGCGATGAACCCTGTGCCCATGGCAATTGTCGACTAGGCTCCTATATAGAAAAAGGAGAAGCCGCCACGCATCGTCGATAACGGCCTGGATTGGTCACGACCTGCGCGGCCGGCACTGCTCCTTCCTGCGAAGTGCTGCACGCCTGACTGTCACAAGAGAGGTCGCCATGAGTCTGCTGCTAGAACCCTATACCCTGCGCCAACTGCAACTGCCGAACCGCATCGCGGTGTCGCCGATGTGTCAGTACTCAAGTGTCGACGGGCTGGCCAACGACTGGCATCTGGTCCACCTCGGCAGTCGCGCAGTCGGCGGCGCCGGGTTGATCTTTACCGAGGCCACCGCCGTCACCGCTGATGGTCGTATCACCCCTCAGGACCTGGGTCTCTGGAACGACGAGCAAATTGCCCCGCTGCAGCGCATCACCCGTTTCATTACAGCCCAGGGCGCCGTTCCGGCCATCCAGCTGGCCCACGCCGGCCGCAAGGCCAGTACCTGGCGGCCCTGGTTGGGCAAGCATGGCAACGTACCGCTCGAAGAGGGCGGCTGGCAGCCATGGGGGCCATCGGCGGTTGCCTTTGACCCTGAACACGTCGCCCCGCAGCCCTTGAGCCCGGACCAGATCAACGAGGTCATTGATGCCTTTGTGGCCTCGACCCGACGGGCGCTGGCCGCAGGCTTCAAGGTTGTCGAAGTCCATGCAGCACATGGTTATCTGTTGCATCAGTTCCTGTCGCCGCTGAGCAACCGGCGCAATGACCGCTACGGTGGTTCGTTTGAAAATCGCATCCGGCTGGTCTGCCAGGTCACTGAAGCGGTGCGCGAAGTCTGGCCCGCCGAGTTGCCGCTGTTCGTGCGAGTGTCGGCCACCGATTGGGTAGAGGATGGCTGGAACCCTGATGAAACCGTCGAGCTGGCGCGGCGGTTGAAGACACTGGGGGCTGACCTGATCGATGTATCGTCCGGGGGGACTTCAGTGCATGCCGAAATACCGGTCGGGCCGGGTTACCAGACCCGCTTTGCCGAGCGCATCCGCAAGGAGGCAGACATTGCCACCGGCACTGTCGGCATGATTACCGAACCGGCCCAGGCCGAACACATTCTGCGCACCGGCCAGGCCGATATCATTCTGCTGGCCCGTGAACTGCTGCGCGACCCCTACTGGGCGCTGCATGCCGATGACGACCTGGGCAGCCGGCAGGCGGTATGGCCCGCTCAGTATCAACGGGCAACCCATCGCGACCAGCCCATCCACGAATCTGACCTGCGCGATTGACGGCCATCCGCACCGCAATACGCGCAAGGCTCTATTGCGGTGCTTTCATTGACCTTGAGCGGTTTCCGAGGCACTCCGGCATGTCACAATTGGCGCTTATGCTGGCGCGAGTGTGTCAAAAGGCCATGGAGTTCAGTTGCTCATGTTTATCGGCAAAGTCGCCCGCCTGGCGGGCACTACGGTCAAATGCATTCGCCATTACGAGGCGATTGGCCTGCTACCCGAGCCACTGCGCGAAGGAAAGTATCGGATTTATACCCATGAAACGGTTGAGCGCCTGAGTTTTATCAAAGGCGCTCAACAGTTGGGCTTCAAGCTCAAGGAAATGCAGGCCATCCTGCAGGGCCAGCAGGTCGGAGAACTGCCACGGCAATTGATGCTTGATGCCATTATTGCGAAAAAGCTCGAACTCACTAACCAGATGGCTCACTTGCAGCAGATGCTCGATGGCTTGCTGGCTTTCGAGCGCCGACTGACCAGCGCCTGAGTCTGATTGCACGACCATCCCGGCATGATCACTCAGCCACGACCAAGTACCAGAGAACTGCTGGTGCCGTTACGGCTGAACGAGTTGGACAGCACCGCATCGATGGTCTGTTGCTGTAGCGAATCAGGGAAGTTCATGGTGGTATGTGGCGACCTGGCTGCGCCGTCGTCTGGCGTCGGCAGCAGCACGCCCAATTGCAGCGACATCAATGACAGGACGGCTTCGATGGCGCCGCTACCGGCCAGGGCGTGTCCGACGGCGAACTTGTTGGCGGCGAATGTCGTGTCGGGCAGGGCGGTGCCGAATACCTGTTTGACAGCCTGGGCTTCGTGGTTGTCCATGCTCAGCGGCGAGGGGCTGTGGACATTGACATGCTGAACCTGGCGCGGCGCCAGCCCCGCGTCATGTAACGCGGCCTGCATGCACTGCACATAAAGTGCACCGGGCTCGGCAGTGTCTTGATACCGATCGGCGTAGCCCAGTACCCGGCCCAAGGCCCGCGCGCCACGGCGTTGCGCGTGGCTGGCCGATTCCAGCACGATCAGCGCTGCCCCTTCGCTGGGGATGAACGGGCTGGGTGCCTGGGCACTGGAGGCGAAGCTGCCCTCAGGCAGCAGTTCAATACCGCCGCACAGCGCCAGTTCCAGCTCGCCGTTGGCAACCGCGCGATACGCGTTACCGATGGCAACGGTGCCGGCGGCACAGGCGTCCGAATGGCTCGACACATACTCATGCACCCCCAGCCACTGAGCCAGGCAGCGGGTCTGCCGATACTGCCCCGGTTGGCACCCGAGAAACAATCCGCTGCGGGCGGCACTGAAGTCTTCGGCGCGCAAGGCTGCCTGGCCGAGTGCCTGTTCGGCAACATAGCGACTAAGCAGGGTGTGGCGCGACTGGTTGGCAGACTCATCGGTAATCGCCTCGTCGATCAGTTGCCACTGCTGCTCGTCGATAAAGCCTGCAGGGCCGCTGGGCTGGTCTGGATGTTCGCGCAGGCACGAGCCATGTTGGCCCAGCAGGGCAAATAAACCTCTGGCATCCATGACCGTCGGTGCGACCAGACCGTAGCCGGTTACCAGTACGTCGGCTTTTTCCATGGTGTTACTCCAGAGCTTTTCCATAAACAGAGGGCATCCGGGCATGATCACAGACCAGGCAGATGCTGCGTTCTGCAGGCGTTGGGCAGGGCCTGTTGAAGGCTCTGGCCCCGGCAGATACGGCGCGCAGTCTAAACTCTCCCGTAAAGGGGAGAGTCAATGATTCTGCCCGTGCAAGTGCGCAACTTTTATGGGGAGGTCGTAGGGCACAAATCGTAGGTCAGCGGTAGTTGAAATAAATCCGCCATGCGGCGACCGATCAACGATTTTATAAGGGGCTCAGCAGCGTCTGTATCGGGATCAATAGGGCGATTCGTATGAGTGGAGTTTATTCAAATGAATATCAACTTTTGTACCTGCTGATACGGCGGCCCCCTTAGTTGCCGATGAGTCGGGCATCAGTGGCCGATGAAATATCTGGAATTATTAGTAACAACCGTACATGGGTGACTTCGCCTTACTGTGTGGGTCAATTGAACATCCCATCAAGGTCGAGGAACACATTCATGAATACTCGAGGTCTGCTCGATCAACTGCTGCGCTCCGGTCAGCAGATGCTGCAGGACAAGGTCAGCGGCACATCGGGCAAGCGTCCCAAGGCGGGCGGCCTGTTGCCCGGCGCTGCGGCTGGCGGGCTGGGCGGTTTGTTGTCAGGTGCTGGCGGCGGTGCGCTGGCCGCCGGGGCCATGAGCCTGCTCAAAGGCAAGAAAGGCCGCGGCATGGGCGGCAAGGTGCTGACCTACGGCGGCCTGGCGGCGCTGGGCGTGATTGCCTACAAGGCTTACAACAACTGGCAGGCCAGCCAGGGCCAGGCCGGTCTGCGTGAACCGCAGACCATTGACCGGCTGCCCGCCGATCAGGCCGAGGAACACAGCCAGGCGATCCTGCGTGCGCTGGTGGCCGCTGCCAAGGCCGATGGGCATGTGGACCAGCGCGAGCGTGAGTTGATCGAGGGCGAGTTCGTCAAGCTTCATGACGACCGGCAGTTCCGCCAGTGGCTGCATGCCGAACTGGACAAGCCGCTGGACCCGGCAGACGTGGCGCGCGCCGCACGCACCCCGGAAATTGCCGCCGAAATGTACATTGCCAGCCTGATTCTCGTTGATGAGGAGCACTTCATGGAGCGTGCCTACCTTGACGAACTGGCCCGTCAGCTCAACCTGGCACCGACGCTCAAGGCTGAGCTGGAGGCTCAGGTGCGTCAGGCATAAGCGCTCCAGACGCCGGTGGTTCAGCCAGCGCCGCTGGCTGATCCGGGGAGGGTCCTGAAACGACCGCATCTACGGTCAGCGCCCTCAGCAAGGTCAGTTGGTCGTCCTGATACTGCTGGTCCAGCGTGCGAGCCTCGGCCTCGAATTGTGCACTGCTCAGGCTCAGGCCAAGCTGCTCGTAACGATCGGTCAGGCGATTGAGATTGTCGCGATAGATTCTTTGCAAGCCGTTGAAGCCTGTCGCGTACTCTTCGCGCAGGTAAGTGACCCACGGCATCTGGGTAATCGCAAACGCCAGGAATGAATCACCCCGTTCACCGGCCTGCACCCGCGCCAGCGCCGCGTTCAGCTCGTCAGGCTGCAAGCGGGCGTGGGCTTCATAAAGCATGCGCTGCGGCGGGACCGGCAGGTCCAGCTCTTGCGCCCAACGCAACCGGTAGGCCAGACGCACCTCCGCTTCATCCCGACCATTGGCCCGCTCGCGGGCAATGCGATCAAGCTCATGCAGGCGATACAGGCGTCGGGTCAGGTTCAATAATGCCGCGCCCCTGCTGGTGGCAGGCAGGTCCTGCAACGACTGCTGAGTGAAAACCATGACTTCCATCTGGTTGAATTCCACCATGACCCCGTCGGGGCAGGTGTCCTGTTCTCTGATCATTTGCAGCGGTTGCTCGGCGATGCCGTCCAGGGTGGCCCGCAACTCTGGCGATCGCGCCGCAGCCTCCAGAACCTGCCAGACTCGCTCGACCAGTTGCGCACGGCTGGACTGATTGCGGTAGTCGGCGCTTTGTTGCAGGTAGTCGATCAGCGCCAGCAAGTGGCGGGCATCGGCATCCTGTTCCAGTTGTCGCCAGACTTCAGGACGCTCGGCGTTATTGTCCAGCCAGGGTTCGATGCCCGATAGCTCCAGGGTCGACGAGGTGGCCGGGCTATGGGTGTGCATTGAGTAGTCGGACTCGGTCATGGTCGAGTCGGAGTCGTGGGACTCGTACCAGGCGATTTCGCGGATTTGCGGCGGCAAGTCCATTTCAAAGCTGTACGAGCGCCCGTAACGTTGTGAGGTATGGGCGCGCTGCATCGCTTCGTGGGACAACGGATTGCCGCGCAGGCTTATTTCAGTGTGCCCCCACTGGCGGCGCGGGTTGGCCAGCAGTTGTTCGGGAATGTCCTGCAACTGGTTGTTATCCAGAATCAGTGTCTCCAGAGTAGGGGGCAACCTGTCGGTCATCCAGGCAGGCCAGCTTTGAAGTCCGGTATTGCGCAGCGACAGCCAGCGCAGCCTCAGGTGCCCCAGGCTGGATACTTCCTGCACGTCGCCGAGAAAGTTGCCGTCGAGCTCCAGGCTTTCCAATCGCACCATACGAGCGAAAAAATCGGTCCAGCGCCGGTCGATGCGCAAGTTTGTGTCAATCAGGCTCAGGTTGCTGAAACTCGAAAGCCCCAGCAGCGCCTGAGGTGGCGAAAGCAGCGGGGTCATCTCGCCACTTATGCGCAAGCTGCCGAGGTTGATCATGAACCTGAGCAGGTTGCCCAATTGCTCATCTGTGGTTGTGATCCGGTGCAAGCGCATCGAGCGCACCCGTAAATAAAAGAAACCCGGCAGGCGTCTTGGAAACTGCGCCAGATCCATATCTTCCAGATGCAGGGCCGTCTGCGATTCACCACGGGCATAAGCGCGCCAGTGATCCATCAGGGCCACGCCGATCCGGCGGCGCTGGGCGATGGTCTGCGGCGACAGGGTTACACTGGAGGTGCTGGCTTCGTTCCAGTCTTCGATGGCTTGCGTGAGTGCGTTACGCTCGCTGATCAGGACCCCCAGGTTGACTTCCATGGCGGCCGGGGTATCGATCCGGTAGCTGAATGAGCGATCGGCCAGTGCGTCGTCCAGGCGCGCACGCAAGATGGTGCCCATTGATAACGGATTGCCCCGCACGTCGATCACGCTATGGTTGTCCGGGCTGTGCGGGTTATCGAGAATGTAGCCAGGCAATTCGGTCAGGTGGTTCCCGGCCAGTGACAACTCGCGAATGGGGCCAGGCACCCGGCTGTCGAGCCAGGTCGGCCAATGCCGCAGCTCGGTGTGCTCCAGCACCAGCCGTTGGGGCCGCAGCCACTCCAGCGACAGTGGCTGGTGCTGGCTGAAGCGGTTGCCGGACAACTCCAGGTTGCGCAACTGCAGCAGCGGCAGCAAACCGTCCATTTCCGCCTGGTTGAGCAACAGTTGCAGATTGATCAGGCGCAAGTCGGTCAGGTTCGGCAGGCTGCTGGACACCGTACCCAGTAAGCCGGGGTAATAGCGGGTAAGCAGGCCGGACCCGGGATTGTTGCGCAGGCCCAGCGAGCGGGCATTGCCCCAGCGCGACAGAAACTGTTGCAGGGTCTGGTTGTCGACAGACAGCAGGTCAGCGGGCCGCCCATGCGCGGCAGAAGGGCGCAGGTCATCGAGTTGCAGAGCGGTGACACGCTGCTCAAAGAACGCCGGCAACTGCGGCGCAAAGTCTTGCAGGGCAAAATTTTCCAGGTGCAGTGGCTCGGGTGCCAGGCCCAGTTCGGGCAGGCTGTGCCGCGTCCAGTGCCTCCAGATGGCGGTGCTCAGGCGAGCGTTGACTGACTGTGCCTCCTCCGTCTGCAGCGGCTCAAGGCCGCGCCAGGTTTCGAGGCTTTCGCGCAACAGGCGTTGTTCTTCGAGCACCGCGTCAAGCCGTGCATCAATTCTTTCCAGGCTCATGCCAAAGTCTTGCAGGCGCTGGAGCATTTCATCCGGCCAGAGCATGTCGAACTCCAGCAGGCTCAACCGGTCGAGCAGATAGTGGCGGCTGACTGTCCAGTGTGTGCCCGGCCGGCCGCTGAGCAGATAACCGATTCGCCCGTCGGCCAAGCGCATCGGCGAGCGAAACCCAGGCCGGATCTCAGGCATTGCCAACACCCGGCGCAATTGATGACGCGCCAGTGGCTGGTATTGAATCAGGCGTTGCAGCACCGCGCGTTGGCCGGTATGCGGTATGCCCAATGCCTGGCGCTCGGCGTCGGGCAAGGCATGCAGGATCGAGGCATACAGGTCAGCACGGTCATTGAGGTGACGGTCCTGGGCATCGCGAGCGCTATAGCCGCCTTGCTCCTTGATCAGCACCTTGCGCTTGGGCGCATCGACGGGGCCGACGCTGTCGAGCAGTGCACCGTTGAATGACCCATCGCGAATTTCAAGGCGCAGTTCGCTGGACCAGCCGACCAGTGACTCCAGGCTGTGCAGGATCAACTGGTCGGTATCAGGGTTGTGCGACGATTGCCGGTACAGACCTTCATAGGCACGTGTCAGGCGTAGCTGCTGACGATAGTGACGGGCTTCTTCGGCCAACTGGATTGGCAGTTTGTGCTCGTTGAGCAATTGCTGTTGTTGCGCGGTGGACGCATGACTCCACAGCTCCTGCGCGACGCTGGCGGGCAGGCGTGACGGCAAGGCCTGCTGCAAGGCTTCTACGCCTGCGACCGGCGACGCTTGGCGGGCCTGATAGCGAGTGTCGAACAGCTCGGGCTGGCCGGCCTGGCTCAGCTCCCGATCCAGTTGCAGGCGCTGTATGGTGTCGACCAACAGCGCCGGGGGGCGCCCCAGTTCGGTCAGGGCGTGGCGCAGCACCGCTTCAGAGGTATTGCTGGCTTGCAGGGCTTGCCGGGCCATGGCATCGGGCAGGCTGGCGGTGTCATAACCCAAGCGGCGCAGGAGTTTCAGGCCGTGCATCTGGCGCGGGTTATCCAGCGGGTGCAGCCAGGCGCCCGCGCCATTGTGACGCAACGGCGGCTCGAAGTGCTGGCCGGTATCGGGATGCTCGATGACAAAGTCGCCGTGGCTGTCGGCCTTGACTGAGTAGGTGCCCTCATCGAGTACCAGCCATTGCTTGCCTTGATGCTCGTACAGGCCCAGCGCATTGGGCTTGAGGTCAGCTGGCAGCAGAATGTCGTGGGCAAACGGTGCAAGGTCCGGCTTCCATAGACGTTGCTGGCCACTGGGCAGCCGCACCGGCGCCAATGTCTCGACAAACCCCGGAGCTTCGATGGCGGGCAGCGGAGCAGTGTGAGCGGCGAGCTTGCCAATGGCCGCCATCAGGGCGATATTTTCCACGACATCCAGCAAATAGCTCAAAGCCTGCTGGCGCTCGTCATGCTCCCAGCTCTCGATACTTTCATAGACTTCATAACACAACTGAACGGCGGTCACTCCCAGCATGACCGCGCCCAGGGCCGGCACGGCAAAGGCGGCAATGTTCAGAACGTTGAGCGCCTTGTCACGCCACCAGGCCATGCGCTGCTCATGGCTGCGTTGATCCTGTTCGGCAGTGGGTACGCCATTGAATCGTGCATCGTCCTTGATGACCGTCAGCTTGCGGTGTACCAGGGTTTCGAATAGCGGTTGGGCAAGATGGTTTTCGCCGAGCTTGAGACGGGCGTTGTGATCGGCCTCATGTTCCAGCCAGCGCTGCCCATACCACGGGCCTTTCTTGACCTTGGGGTACAGGTGCTTGTACAGGGTATTCATGACATGGCTGCGCTGGCGCGCGGGAAGCAGCCCGCTGAAAAAGTCTGCATAACGCTTATTGAACAGGCGTTCTCGCAGCGCTTTATGTAGCGCTTGTGCCGAGGCATGGAGTTGCAGCGGTGCAACCGGGTCTTCAGGGATGTACAGCATCACCGGCTGGACGCTGGTGCTGGCGTCGCGGTCGGTACTGATCAGCACGACCCCGGTCAGCTCGACGTCCCACAGGGTCAGGGCACTGCAGTACAGCTCTTGGCCATTGAGCTGTGCGCCGGGCCGGCCGTTGAGCAGATTCAACAGGGCCGTGTGCGCAGGCGCATCGATGCGTTGCTTGAGCAACGCCAGGTGAACCTGCAATAACAGTGTCGAGCGCTCGAACGCCTGGAGGTCGCCGATCGTTACCCGGTCGAACACGCTGTCGATGTGTTTCTGGTATTCACCCCCCAGGTCCAGCCCCCTGGACAAGGCGGCAAATTCGTGGGCCGGCAGGGCGACGGGCGTGCCTTGCAGGTAAGGCCCCAGCACCTGGTGGTTGGCAAAGATCCCGGCTTTGAAATGCTGATCGCGGTCCATTGCACCCGGTACAGTCTCTTCGGCCTGGAAGTTTTGCAAAGCGGCTTCAAGCAGCGGCCGGATGGCTGCACGCAAGGTGCTATTGGCTTGGACAATTGGATCTTTCGCCGCATTAACGAAAGTGTCTTCGGTACGGGTGTGGCTGGCGTGAAACAAATGCGCCGCGCGCACATCCAGATCCAGGTCGAACTGTTGCTTGATAGCCTGGGTCAGGCGCGGCGCGGCAAAGTCTTCAAGTGTGCCCAGCCGCTGCAGGCTGGGGGCAATACGTTGTTGCAGATGATGGTGTTCAGCGTACAGCGCTTGTAACTGCTCAACAATGGCGGGGGTATCGTCGCGGGCCTTGGTCAGCCAAGGCTGCTTCAGTGCCTGGCTGGCGGCCTTGCGCAGCGCTGTATGAGTGTCCGGGCCGGCGTTGGCCAGCCAGGCGGGCGTACGCCGTTCGATGATTGCCCGGTGCGTCTGGAGCCTTGTCGGGAGCCCATCAGAAAGAGAGATATCCATAGTGAAGCAAGCCTTGTTGCGGTTGAGAAAATAACAAAGCTTACGGGTAGGGTATTGGGCCAAAGGTGGTAACTATCTATTAAACATGGCGCCGCCAAATACTGTTGAATGGGCCGCAGGGACGGCGCCAGCCTGCGTCGCAGAGCGGTTTTCGCGATTTTTCCGACGGCTTGGGGGCACACTCAAATGCTTGTTCTGGCAGTTGTTATTTACTTGCCCATGGACGCGCTACTGGATTAATGGCTGGGCTATACTCAGCGCGCCTGGGCCGGCGTTCGGTCCAACTTCATGAACACCGCCCGGCCGGTGTTGAACGCTTGAGGGATGACTGTGAAAAACTGGACCTTGCGCCAACGGATCCTGGCGAGTTTTGCCGTAATCATCACGATCATGTTGTTAATGGTGGTGGCGTCTTACTCGCGCTTGTTGAAGATCGAGTCCAGCGAAGAGGTGGTTCGCCTGGACGCGTTGCCGGGGGTTTATTACAGCACCCTGGTGCGTAGCACCTGGGGCGAGAGTTATATCCGTACCCTTGAACTGATCGGTGAAGGCCAGGGGCGACCGCTGACCCAGTCCGAGCGCGAGCAGTTCAAGGGCTTCGAAGATGCTCTGCAAAAGCAGATCGACGGCTATAAGCAGTCGATTTTCGATAACTCCGACAAAGCCACTTTCCAGCAGTTCGAAACCCAGCGTGAACTCTACTCGCGGCTGCTCAAGGAAACCCATGCCGCCTATGAGCGGGGTGAATACGCCAAGGCCAGGGCCGAATTCTACGACCAGGTCAATCCGGTGTGGACGCTGGGGCGCAAGCAGCTCAACGACATTATCGTGGCCAACAAGCAGTTGGCCGATCAGGCCACCGACAACATTGTCGACGCCGTGCTGACCGCCAAAGTGAGCATGGTGATTTCTCTGTTGATCGCCATTGCCGCGGCCGGTGCCTGCGGCTTGCTGCTGATGCGCTCGATCATCGCGCCGATGCAGCGGCTGGTCGACATCCTTGAAGTCATGCGCACCGGTGACCTCAGCCAGCGCCTGAATCTGGACCGCAACGACGAATTCAATGTCGTGCAGACCGGCTTCAACGACATGATGACCGAGCTGACCGCATTGGTGGCCCAGGCCCAGCGTTCCTCGGTGCAGGTCACTACCTCGGTGACCGAAATCGCCGCCACTTCCAAGCAGCAACAGGCCACCGCGACTGAAACCGCAGCCACGACCACTGAAATTGGCGCGACGTCGCGAGAGATCGCCGCCACGTCACGGGACCTGGTGCGCACCATGAACGAGGTGACTTCGGCCGCCGACCAGGCTTCGGTGCTGGCCGGCTCCGGCCAGCAAGGTCTGGCGCGGATGGAAGAAACCATGCATCAGGTCATGGGCGCGGCCAACCTGGTCAATGCCAAGCTGGCGATCCTCAACGAGAAGGCCGGCAATATCAATCAGGTGGTGGTGACCATCGTCAAGGTCGCCGACCAGACCAACCTGCTGTCGCTCAATGCGGCCATCGAGGCCGAAAAGGCCGGTGAATATGGCCGCGGTTTTGCTGTGGTGGCGACCGAGGTGCGGCGCCTGGCCGACCAGACCGCCGTCGCAACCTACGATATCGAGCAGATGGTGCGCGAAATCCAGTCTGCGGTCTCGGCCGGTGTCATGGGCATGGACAAGTTTTCCGAAGAAGTCCGCCGCGGCATGTTTGAGGTCACCCAGGTCGGTGAGCAACTGTCGCAGATCATTCATCAGGTCCAGGCGCTGGCGCCACGCGTGCTGATGGTCAACGACGGCATGCAGGCCCAGGCCAGTGGTGCCGAGCAGATTAACCAGGCATTGGTGCAACTGGCCGATGCCAGCAGCCAGACTGTCGAGTCCCTGCGCCAGGCCAGCTTCGCGATTGACGAGTTGAGTCAGGTTGCGGTGGGGCTGCGCAGCGGCGTTTCGCGTTTCAAGGTTTGAGACCCGGTCATGGTTGAGCAATCACCCAAGCGGTCCGTGCGCGATACGCTGTTTCTGCTGTTTCGCATCGGCGAAGAACGCTACGCGCTGCAGGCCCGGGAGATCGCCGAGGTACTGCCACGCCTGAAACTCAAGGTGATTCCCAAGGCGCCGGCCTGGGTGGCAGGGATCTTCGCCCACCGTGGCGAAATCGTCCCGGTTATTGATATCAGTGCCTTGAGTTTTGGCACTCCGGCCCGCGCCCGCACCAGCACCCGTATGGTGCTGGTGCACTACCGCCACGACGATCAGCACCCGGCGCAGTTGCTGGGCCTGATTCTGGAGCAGGCCACCGAGACCTTGCGCTGTCCGGCTGCGCAGTTCAAGGAGTACGGCCTGGAAAATCGCCTGTCGCCCTATTTGGGGCCGGTGCGCGAAGATGAGCTGGGGCTGTTGCAGTGGATCCGCGTCGAGGAGTTGCTCAGTGAGCCGGTGCGCGAACTGCTGTATCCGGTGGTCGCGCCGGACATCGAGCTGCTGGAGGATGCGCCATGAGTAATGACGCGCGGTTCTTCGCGTTTCTCAAAGAGCGCATCGGCCTGGATGTCACCTCCGTGGGCGAGGCCATCGTCGAGCGGGCATTGCGCCAGCGCACCACTTCGTCCGGCGCCGCCGACAGCGACGCCTATTGGGCTTTGCTGCAGACCTCAGCGGCTGAGCAGCAGGCACTGATCGAAGCGGTGATCGTTCCTGAAACCTGGTTTTTCCGTTACCCAGAGTCTTTCGCCACGCTTGGCAAACTGGCGCTGGCGCGGGTCCAGGCACTGGCGGGTGCGCGGCCATTGCGTATTCTCAGCCTGCCATGCTCGACCGGCGAAGAACCTTATTCGATCGCCATGGCGTTGTTTGACGCAGGCCTGGCGGCGCAGCAGTTTCGCGTCGATGCGATCGATATCAGCCCGTTGTCGATCCAGCGCGCCAAGCGCGCGATCTATGGCAAGAACTCGTTCAGGGGCACCGACCTGAGCTTTCGTGAACGTTACTTCAGCCAGCTGGCCGATGGCTGGCAGGTGGCTGAGCGGGTACGTGACTGTGTCGATTTTCGACCCGGCAACCTGCTTGATCCGGCACTGGCCAACCAGCCGGCCTGCGATTTTGTGTTCTGTCGCAACCTGGTGATCTACTTTGACCGGCCGACCCAGGCTCATGTATTCGAGGTGCTCAAGCGCCTGACCCTGGAAGACGGCGTACTGTTTATCGGCCCGGCCGAGGGCAATCTGTTGGCGCAGATCGGCATGCGCTCGATCAACGTTGCGCAGTCGTTCGCGTTTCGCCATGCACGGGCTGATGATCCGCGGCCGGTGGTACTCGGTGCCCCGGCGGTGCCGGCACCCGCTCCAGTGGCGCCGGTGCTCGTCCAGCCTGCGGTACGCAGCGTGCCGAGCAGCACCCCACGGCCATTTGCGCCGGGCACCGCGGCGCGGGTGGCGGGCAGCGCGTTTGGCTCATCTGGCAGCCAGGCCCCGGCAGCGGCGCAGCCCGATGCCGAGCTGGCGGCTATTGCCAGCCTGGCCAATGAGGGCAAAAGCAGTGAGGCGCGAGCGGCCTGCCAGCGGTATCTGGCCCGGCACGAGCCGGTGGCCCAGGTGTTCTACTGGCTGGGCTTGCTCAGTGAAGTGGAAGGCAAGGTCCAGCAAGCGCAGGAGCATTACCGCAAAGCGTTGTATCTGCAACCCCAGCACCCCGAAGCCCTGGCGCAACTGGCTGCTGTACTGGCCGCACAAGGCGATAGCAGCGGTGCCCGGCGCTTGCTCGAACGAGCAGCACGTGGCGCCAATAAACAAGGAAACAGCTGATGAGCGGGGTCAGCCTTGCAAGCCTTACCCAGGATGACGGTCAGGACATCGACGATTGCTGGAATCGCATCGGTATTCATGGTGACCGCTCTTGCCCCTTGCTGGCCGGGCACATCCATTGCCGTAATTGCGAAGTCTATTCGGCAGCGGCGACGCGCTTGCTCGATCGCTACAGCCTGGCGCAGGACTATCACGACCGCTCGCGCAGCGCCGAGCAGCAGGGCAGGGCCAACACCCGTTCGGTAGTGGTGTTTCGCCTGGGTGATGAATGGCTGGCCCTGGCCACCCGCAGCCTGGTTGAGGTGTCGCCGATGCAAGCGATCCATTCGCTGCCGCACCAACGTTCGCGGGCATTGCTGGGGGTTGCCAATGTCCGTGGCGCCCTGGTGGCGTGTATCTCGCTGGTCGAGTTGCTGGGCCTGGAAACCGGCGCCTGTTCGCCGGCCAATAACCGGATCATGCCGCGCATGCTCATCGTCGCGGCCGAGGGCGGTCCGGTGGTGGTGCCGGTGGATGAGGTCGATGGCATTCATGCCATGGAGCAGGCGCTGCTTGAGTCGGCGTCGGCATCCGGTACTCATGCCAACGCCCGCTTTACCCGGGGCGTGCTGCACTGGAAGGATCGCAGCCTGCGTTTGCTTGATGAACAAGAGCTGCTGGTGGCAGTGCATCGGAGCCTGACATGACCCCGGACCAGATGCGCGACGCCTCGTTGTTCGAACTGTTTACCCTGGAAGCCGAGGCGCAGACCCAGGTACTGAGCGCCGGCCTGCTGGAACTGGAACGTAACCCGACCCAGGCCGATCATCTCGAAGCCTGTATGCGCGCCGCCCATTCGCTCAAGGGCGCGGCACGCATCGTGGGCGTGGACTTCGGCGTCAGCGTTGCCCATGTCATGGAGGACTGCCTGGTTGCCGGCCAGGAGGGGCGTCTGGTGCTGCAGCCGGAGCATATCGATGCGTTGCTGTCGGGCACCGACATGCTCATGCGCATCGCCACGCCAGGCGATGGCAGCGTCGATCAGTCGGCCGTGGACGCCTATGTACAGCGCATGAATGAGCTGATGAGCTCTGGGGTCGGCAGCGGGCGCAGCGTCAGCCGTCCGCCAGAGCCTGCGCCCGCCGACAGTGCGGCGCTGGCCGGGCCCGGCTTGCCTGACTCATTGGTGTTGGGGCTGTCGCCCGAAGCCCAGGCCGACTTGTCGGCGTTGCTGGCCGCCGAAGCGCCAGCGCCGGTCCCCCAGCCGCCTGCCGCGCCTGTCGAGCCTGTTGTCGATGTCGACAGCGGGCCGCTTGCCACGGCGCAAGCCGATTCTGCGCCACGCCCGTTGCGTGACCGACGGGTTGCCGAGGGTGGCGAGCGGGTATTGCGCGTCACTGCCGAGCGCCTCAACGGGTTGCTTGATCTGTCCAGCAAATCGCTGGTCGAAAGTCAGCGCATCAAACCCCTGTTGACCGGCATGCAGCGTCTCAAGCGTCTGCAGTTGGGCAGTGACCGGGCGTTGCAGGTGCTTGAGGCCAGTCTCAACCAGAGCCAGATCAGCCCCGAGGCGCAAAAAGCACTGGAGGACGCGCGGCAATTGCTGTCGCAGGCGCAAAACATGCTGATTGAGCAGGCGGCAGAACTTGATGAGTTCGGCTGGCAGTCTGCACAGCGTGCCCAGTCGCTGTATGACAGCGCCCTGGCCTGCCGGATGCGGCCGTTTGCCGATGTGCTGGGTGGTCAGGCGCGGATGGTCCGCGACCTGGGCCGTGAGCTCGGCAAACCGGTGCGCCTGGATATCGATGGCGAAAAGACCCAGGTCGACCGTGAAGTGCTGGAAAAGCTTGAGGCGCCGCTGACTCACTTGCTGCGCAACGCGGTCGATCACGGTATTGAATCGCCAGAGCGACGTCAGGCGCTGGGTAAGGACAGCGAAGGTTCGATTCGCCTGCGCGCCTCTCACCAGGCGGGCATGTTGGTGGTCGAGCTCACCGACGACGGCGGTGGTGTGGACCTCGAAAAGCTGCGCAATGCCATCGTCGCCCGCAAGCTCTCGCCGGCTGAAACGGCGGCGCAGATGAGCGAAGAAGAACTGCTGAGTTTCCTGTTCCTGCCTGGCTTCAGCATGCGCGACAAGGTCACCCAGATTTCCGGGCGCGGCGTGGGCCTGGACGCGGTGCAGCATATGGTGCGCCAGTTGCACGGTGCCGTGACGCTGGAGCAGCAGGCCGGGCAGGGCAGTCGCTTTCGGATCGAAGTGCCGCTGACCTTATCGGTGGTGCGCAGCCTGGTGGTGGATGTCGGCGGCGAAGCCTATGCCTTCCCATTGGCGCACATCGAGCGCATGCGTGACCTCGAAGCCGAGGACATCGTGCAACTGGAAGGCCGCCAGCATTTCTGGCATGAAGGCCGCCACGTTGGCTTGGTTGCGGCCAGCCAGTTGCTCAACCGGCCACCGAGCGCCAACGCCCAGGACAATCTCAAGGTGGTGGTGATCCGCGAGCGTGACGCGGTGTATGGCGTGGCGGTCGAGCGTTTTATCGGTGAGCGGACCCTGGTGGTCATGCCGCTGGATGCGCGTCTGGGCAAGGTTCAGGATGTCTCGGCCGGTGCATTGCTGGACGATGGCTCGGTGGTCCTGATCATCGATGTCGAAGATTTGCTGCGCTCGGTGGAAAAACTCCTGAATACCGGAAGACTGGAGCGCGTTGATCGCCAGAACCGCCATAATGGCAATGTGACCCGCAAACGGGTTCTGGTCGTCGATGACTCGTTGACGGTACGTGAGCTGGAGCGCAAGTTACTGGTCAGTCGCGGTTATGAAGTGGCCGTGGCGGTCGATGGCATGGATGGCTGGAACGCCTTGCGCGCCGAAGACTTTGACCTGCTGATTACCGATATCGACATGCCGCGCATGGACGGTATCGAGCTGGTTACGCTGGTGCGCCGTGATACCCGGCTGCAATCTCTGCCTGTGATGGTGGTCTCCTACAAGGACCGTGAGGAAGATCGCCGTCGGGGGCTGGATGCCGGGGCCGATTATTACCTGGCCAAAGCCAGTTTCCATGACGACGCCTTGCTTGATGTTGTGGTGGAACTGATAGGAGACGCGCAGGGATGAAGATCGCTATCGTCAACGATATGCCCATGGCCATTGAAGCCCTGCGGCGCGCCCTGGCCTTCGAGCCCGAGCACCAGATCGTCTGGGTCGCCCGCAATGGCGCCGAGGCCGTGCAGATGTGCGCGGCAAACACCCCTGACTTGATCCTCATGGACCTGATCATGCCGGTGATGGACGGCGTCGAGGCCACAAGAAGGATCATGGCCGACTCTCCATGCGCTATCGTTCTGGTCACGGTCGATCGTGAACAGAACGTCCATCGCGTTTTCGAAGCCATGGGCCACGGTGCGCTGGATGTGGTGGACACCCCGGCTGTTGGTGCGGGCGATCCGAAAGAAGCTGCCGCGCCGTTACTGCGCAAGATATTCAACATTGGCTGGCTGATCGGCCAGCGCAGCGCACGCGAACGCAGCGCCGGGACTGTCTTGCAGGGCGCGGTGCGCCGCGGCGGTCTGGTTGCCATCGGCTCCTCGGCAGGTGGGCCGGCAGCGCTGGAAGAATTGCTCAAAGGCCTGCCGGTGAGCTTTCCTGCGGCGGTGGTGCTGGTGCAACATGTCGATCAGGTGTTCGCTGCCGGCATGGCCGAGTGGCTGAGCAGTGCCTCAGGCATGCCGGTGCGCCTGGCCCGCGAGGGCGAGCCGCCGCAACCGGGTCAGGTGGTGCTGGCCGGAACCAACCACCATATCCGTCTGTTGCAGGACGGGACGCTCGCCTACACGGCCGAGCCGGTAAACGAAATCTACAGGCCCTCGATTGATGTTTTTTTCGAAAGTGTGGCCCGCTATTGGAGTGGTGATGCAGTGGGAGTGTTACTGACCGGCATGGGTCGCGATGGTGCTCAAGGACTCAAGGCCATGCGCCAGAAAGGATTTCTGACCATCGCTCAGGATCAGGCCAGCAGCGCTGTATATGGCATGCCCAAGGCGGCTGCCGCCATCGATGCCGCCGTCGAGATCCGCCCGCTGCGCACTATTGCTCCACGTTTGGTTGAGGTATTCGCATAATGATTTTCCAGGTGAAATCACCTTCAGCCGGTGACCAGGAGATGCTTCATGCATGACTTGCAGACAGAAGATATCAAGGCTCCGGACGAAAACTCCGCCATGGTCCTGTTGGTCGATGACCAGGCCATGATCGGCGAGGCGGTACGTCGTGGCCTGGCCAATGAAGAGCTGATCGACTTCCATTTCTGTGCCGACCCGCATCAGGCCATTGCCCAGGCGGTGCAGATCAAACCCACGGTGATCCTTCAGGACCTGGTGATGCCGGGGCTGGACGGCCTGACCCTGGTGCGTGAGTACCGCAACAACCCGTTGACCAAGGACATCCCGATCATCGTCCTGTCGACCAAGGAGGACCCGCTGATCAAGAGCGCGGCCTTCGCGGCCGGGGCCAACGATTACCTGGTCAAGTTGCCCGATACCATCGAACTGGTGGCGCGCATCCGCTACCACTCGCGTTCCTACCTGACCCTGTTGCAGCGCGACGAGGCCTACCGCGCCTTGCGGGTCAGCCAGCAGCAACTGCTCGACACCAACCTGGTACTGCAGCGGCTGATGAACTCCGACGGCCTGACCGGGCTGTCCAACCGTCGTCACTTCGACGAATACCTGGAGCTTGAGTGGCGCCGCGCCACCCGTGAGCAAAGCCAGCTGTCACTGATGATGATCGATGTGGACTATTTCAAGGCCTACAACGACAGCTTTGGTCATCTGGAGGGCGACGAAGCCTTGCGCCAGGTGGCCAAGGCAATCCGTGCCAACTGCAGCCGCCCCTCGGACCTGCCGGCCCGCTACGGCGGCGAAGAATTCGCCATGGTATTGCCCAACACCACCCCCGGCGGCGCCCGATTGCTGGCCGAAAAACTGCGCCAGAGTGTCGCCAGCATGAACATCCCGCACATCGCACCGGCACCGGGTTCACACCTGACGGTCAGCATCGGCATCGCCACCGTGATCCCGCAGCCCGGCGGCAACAGCCGACAGTTGATTCTGGACGCTGACAAGGGGCTGTATGCGGCCAAGCATAATGGGCGTAATCAGGTGCAGGTGGGCGGGGCCTGACGGCAATGGGGTCGCCGGATCAGTCTCCTGCGGCTCGGGCATGATGCTGGGTCGGTGGGAGTCAGCTTGCTGACGAAGGCGGCATCACAGGCATCGTGGGTTCACCCGCCGTTGAAGTGAATGCGCGGCGTCCCCGTCCGACGGGGCTGCTTTCGCCACTACGCCTAAGGTATACTCACCGGCTTTGTAATTTTCGCCTGCGAGTGCTGCCGACCATGGAAATCAACCCGATTCTGAACAGCATCAAGGACCTCTCCGAGCGTTCCGAAACCATTCGGGGGTATCTTTGACTACGATCACAAACATGATCGTCTGGTTGAAGTCACCCGCGAGCTCGAAGACCCTAACGTCTGGAACAAGCCTGAATACGCCCAGAGCCTGGGCCGCGAACGCTCCCAGCTGGAGCAGATCGTCACCACTCTCGATGACCTTGGCAGCGGCCTGACCGACGCCAAAGACCTGCTTGAGATGGCTGCCGAAGAAGAAGACGAAGGCGCTGTCGCCGACGTCGTCGCGGAAGTCGAGCGCCTGCGCGAAGCGCTGGAGAAGCTCGAATTCCGGCGCATGTTCAGTGGCGAGATGGACCCCAACAACGCCTACCTCGACATCCAGGCCGGTTCCGGCGGCACCGAGGCTCAGGACTGGGCCAACATTCTGCTGCGCATGTACCTGCGCTGGGCCGACAAGCGCGGCTTTGACGCGACCATCATGGAATTGTCCGAGGGTGAAGTCGCCGGTATCAAGGGCGCCACTGTGCACATCAAGGGCGAGTACGCCTTCGGCTGGCTGCGCACCGAGATCGGTGTCCACCGTCTGGTGCGCAAGAGCCCGTTCGACTCCGGTGCACGTCGCCACACCTCGTTCTCGGCGGTGTTCGTGTCGCCCGAGATCGACGACAAGGTCGAGATCGAGATCAACCCGTCGGACCTGCGTATCGACACCTACCGTTCCTCCGGTGCCGGTGGTCAGCACGTAAACACCACCGACTCGGCGGTGCGGATCACCCACGTGCCGACCAATACCGTGGTCAGTTGCCAGAACGAACGCTCCCAGCACGCCAACAAAGACACCGCCATGAAAATGCTGCGGGCCAAGTTGTACGAGCTGGAAATGCAAAAGCGCAACGCCGCTTCGCAGGCCCTCGAAGACAGCAAGTCGGACATCGGCTGGGGTCACCAGATCCGCTCGTATGTGCTTGATGACTCGCGCATCAAAGACCTGCGCACCGGCGTCGAGCGCAGCGACTGCCAGAAAGTCCTGGACGGCGACCTCGACCAGTACCTGGAAGCGAGCCTCAAGCAGGGGCTGTAAGCCGCACACCACCGCCGCGATACCAGGCTGTGCCGGTATCGCGTGCCCTGCCCGCAGGGGCAACGAACACCTGATGGAAAGAATTACGACATGAGCGACCTCAAGACCGAATCGCAAGACCTGCAACAGGAAGAAAACACCCTGATCGCACTGCGCAAGGAAAAGCTTGCCGCAGCCCGCGCCAAGGGCCAGGCCTTCCCCAACGACTTCCGCCGTGACAACTACTGCAACGACCTGCAGAAACAGTATGTCGACAAGACCAAGGAAGAACTGGCCGAGGCTGCGATTCCCGTCAAGGTTGCCGGTCGCATCATGCTCAACCGTGGCGCGTTCATGGTGATCCAGGACATGACCGGGCGCATCCAGGTCTATGTCAACCGCAAGACCCTGTCCGAAGAAACCCTGGCCGAGGTCAAGACCTGGGACCTGGGCGATATCATTGCTGCCGAAGGCACCCTGGCGCGTTCCGGCAAGGGCGACCTGTACGTCGAGATGACCAGCGTGCGTCTGCTGACCAAGTCGCTGCGCCCGCTGCCCGACAAGCACCACGGCCTGACCGACACCGAGCAGCGCTATCGCCAGCGCTACGTTGACCTGATCGTCAACGACGAAACCCGTAACACCTTCCGGGTGCGCTCGCAGGTGATCTCGCACATCCGCAGCTTCCTGGCCAAGCGCGACTTCCTGGAAGTCGAAACGCCGATGCTGCAGACCATTCCTGGCGGTGCGGCGGCCAAGCCGTTCGAAACCCACCACAATGCCCTGGACATGGCCATGTTCCTGCGCATCGCGCCGGAGCTGTACCTCAAGCGGCTGGTGGTTGGTGGCTTTGAGAAAGTCTTCGAGATCAACCGCAACTTCCGTAACGAAGGCGTCTCGACCCGGCACAACCCTGAATTCACCATGCTTGAGTTCTACCAGGCCTACGCCGACTACGAAGACAACATGGACCTCACCGAAGAGCTGTTCCGCGAGCTGGCGCAGCTGGTACTGGGGACTACCGACGTGCCGTATGGTGACAAGGTGTTCCACTTCGGCGAGCCGTTCGTGCGCCTGTCGGTGTTCGACTCGATCCTCAAGTACAACCCTGAGCTGACCGCAGGCGACCTGCAAGACGTCGATAAAGCCCGCGCCATCGCCAAAAAGGCCGGTGCCAAGGTGCTGGGCCACGAAGGTCTGGGCAAGCTGCAGGTGATGATTTTCGAAGAGCTGGTCGAGCACAAGCTGGAGCAGCCGCATTTCATCACTGAATACCCGTTCGAGGTGTCGCCACTGGCGCGCCGCAACAACAACAACCCGAACGTCACCGACCGTTTCGAGCTGTTCATCGGCGGCCGCGAAATCGCCAACGCCTACTCCGAGCTCAACGACGCTGAAGACCAGGCTGACCGCTTCCAGGCCCAGGTGGCCGAGAAGGACGCTGGCGACGACGAAGCCATGCACTTTGACGCCGACTTTGTACGTGCGCTGGAGTACGGCATGCCGCCGACCGCCGGTGAAGGCATTGGCATCGACCGTCTGGTCATGCTGCTGACCAACTCGCCGTCGATCCGCGACGTGATCCTGTTCCCGCACATGCGTCCACAGGCATAAGTCGGTTTCGCGGCTAAAGCCGCTCCTACCTCATACGCCGTAGGAGCGGCTTTAGCCGCGAATGGCACCAAGGCCGCCGCGCTACGATTCAAGGAGAACCGTGGTGAATGACGCCACCCAAGGACCTGCCAACGTCGCCAGCGCCGTCGCTCAGAACGTCCGCTATCAGGGCCGCAAGGCCAGTCGGCGGGGTAGCGAGCAGCGGCGCCAGGACATTCTTGATGCTGCCATGCGTATCGTCATCCGTGACGGTGTACGTGGGGTCAGGCATCGTGCGGTGGCCGCAGAGGCCGATGTGCCGCTGTCAGCCACCACCTACTACTTCAAAGACATCGATGACCTGCTCAACGATGCCTTCGCGCAATATGTGCAACGCAGTGCCGCCTACCTGGCGCGGCTGTGGCAAAACACCGAAGTGATCCTGCGCGATTTGCTCGCCGGCAACGACGGCAGCCCTCACGACCGGCAGCGTGTAGCCGACGTGATCGCCCGCATGATCCACGACTACATCGACCATCAATTACAGACCCGCCGCGATCAACTGATCGCTGAGCATGCCTTTTACCTTGAAGCCCTGATCAACCCGCGCCTGGCGCTGTTGGTCGCTGATCACCAGCAGATCCTGTTTCGCGGTGCCTGCCAGTTTCTTCAGGTGCTGGGTTCAGAGCAGCCGCAGCAGGACGCCGAAGTGTTGACGGGCATGATCCGGCGGATGGAATATCAGGGCCTGTTGCACGGTCTCAATGACCCGCCGAACGGGCAGCGACTGGCTATTCTGACTCGTCAGATGCGTCTGTTTCTCGCAATGGCTTAGCAGAAACTTAAAAACGTTGGCGAGGCAGCCTGTTTTTTACGCAGCAATGGCGCTCAGCCAGCAGGTAGTTTTTAAGTCAACATCAGGATCAAGGAGTACCGGGTGGACGAATACCAGCAGACTATTCGTGGCTTATCGGACCGGATCGTCACGGCGCAGACGCCGATCCGTGTGCTCGATGCGGTGAAGTGGGACGACAGTGTGCGCAAGGGCTTTCTGGCCGCCAAGGGCAAAGAGCTGCCCGCAGTCGATCGCGCTTATTACGAAGGCCGGCCACTGGGCTTCGACTCTGCTGCGCTGAAGCAGGAATTCCAGAACATCGAGCGCGATGTCACCCGCCAGTTGGGGCAATTCAACCCGGTGGGGCAGATCATGCGCCGCATGTGCCGCGAATACCGCATGGTCATTCGTATGCTTGAAGCGCGTGGTACGGCGGATTTCGGCCTGATCTCCCAAGAGCTGTATGGCGCGGCGTCCGACGCATTTCATGCCGGCGACCCGACCCTGTCCGACCTGGGGGTGATGCTCTCCGGTTATCTGAACAACATTGCCGGGCGCGGCGACCTCAAAGACGAACCCAAGACCCTGACCGCCAAGGACGCCGTGGAGATTCTCCAAGAGCGCCTGAACCGGGTATTTGGCGGGGGCGAAGAGACCGTGCGGGTGTTCGAGTCCGACGGCATCGTGGCCGACGCCGCTGCCGGCGCCGACTACATCAAGATCCGATCCGATGCGATGTTCAACCAGCGCGATGTCCGCGCCCTGGAAGTCCACGAGGGGCTGGTGCATGTCGGCACCACCCTCAATGGCCAGAACCAGCCGATCTGCACCTTTTTGTCCAAAGGCCCGCCCTCGTCGACCGTGACCCAGGAGGGCCTGGCGATTCTCATGGAGGTGATCGCTTTTGCCTCCTACCCCAGCCGCTTGCGCAAGCTGACCAATCGCACCCGCGCCATTCACATGGCCGAGGAGGGCGCGGACTTCCTGCAGGTGTACGACTTCTACCGTGAACAGGGCTTCAGTCAGGCCGACAGCTATGGCAACGCCAGCCGGGTGTTCCGTGGCTCGACGCCAAACGGGCTGCCATTCACCAAGGATCTGTCCTACCTCAAGGGCTTCATCATGATTTACAACTACATTCAGCTGGCCGTACGAAAAGGCAAGCTCGAACAGGTGCCCTTGCTGTTTTGCGGCAAGACGACCCTTGAAGACATGCGTACCTTGCGCCAACTGGTGGATGAAGGTCTGGTGGTCGCGCCCAAATACCTGCCTGATCAGTTCCGTGACATGAATGCCCTGTCAGCCTGGATGTGCTTCTCCAACTTCCTGAACCATTTGAGCCTGGACCGGATCGAAGCAGATTATTCCAACATCCTCTGAGCGGGAGGGGGTCGGGACTTGCTTCGCGGATAAATCCGCTCCTACGACAAAGGATGGTGAGTTTGAAAGCGATCGGCATTGTGGTCCTGCTGCTGTGCCTGGGCGGTTGCAGCGGCATGCTGTTTTACCCTGAGCGTGGCCTGCCGTTCACCCCCGACAAGGCCCGCCTCGAATACCGTGACCTGACCCTCACCACCGCCGACGGCACGCGCCTGCACGGCTGGTGGCTGCCGGCCAAACCGGGTGTGCCGGTCAAGGGCACGGTGCTGCACCTGCATGGCAATGGCGGCAATCTGGCCTGGCACCTGGGTGGCAGCTGGTGGCTGCCGGAGCAGGGCTATCAGGTGCTGATGCTCGACTATCGCGGCTATGGTTTGTCTGAAGGCGAGCCGAGCCTGCCGGCCATTTATCAGGATCTCGATGCCGCCTTTGCCTGGCTGGATAAGGCGCCAGAAACCCAGGGCCAGCCGCGTATCGTATTGGGCCAAAGCATCGGCGGGGCGCTGGCCGTGCATTATCTGGCGCAGCATCCAGAGCAACGCAGCGGCCTCAAGGCGCTGATTCTCGATGGCGTCCCGGCCAGCTACCGTGAAGTGGCCCGCCATGCCCTTGGCACCTCCTGGCTGACCTGGCCATTCAAGCGGCCGTTGTCGTGGTTCATCCCTGACGGCGACAGCGCCATCCACAGCATCGCCCGGCTTAAAGGCACACCGATGCTGCTGTTTCACAGCATGGACGACGATATCGTGCCGCTGAATAACGGCTTGGCCCTTTACAAAGCCGCGCCCTTGCCCCGGGTGCTGCAATTGACCCGCGGCGGCCACGTCCAGACCTTCGCCGACCCGACCTGGCGCCAAGTGCTGCTGCGCTACCTCGACGACCCCCAGCATTTCAACGGCCTGCGCCGGCTGGGGGAAATCCCCAACTATCCGCCCGCACCTGCGACGCCGTGACCTGCCCAAGCATTGATGTCGCTCACGGATGTTCAGATTAAACACTGTCATTGTGGGAGAGAGCGATTATCCGCATTCGCCATGGCCCGGCATCCCGGCAGGGCTGCCTCCCACCGCAACTGTGGCGTGCACAAGAGCCAGGTACGACGTGGATCTGTGGGAGGCCGCTCTGCTGGCAACAGAAGTTACCTCATTTTCGAGCACACTCATGACCCAGGAACGCAACCTCATCCCCATCATCCTGACTGGCGTTGCCAGCATCGCCGGCACCGTCGCCTGCCTCGGGTACTACGGCTACCTGCACTTCGCCAAGCCTGAAGATGCGCTGCTGCTCAACGACTACACCATGCTCAAAACCATTCCCGGCGAGCAATATTCCGCCAGCCTGGCCCCGGCCAACCAGATCGCTCAATGCATCGATGGCGTGCTGGTGCTGTTCGACACCCAGCAAAAGGGCCTGAGCGGCGTGTTGGTGGATAACCGTAAACGTTTGGTAAGGTGCAGTGGTCCACAGTAACGTTCAGCCTTCGAATCAATACCGCTCGAATAACCACCACAACTTTTGTGGGAGCCACCGTGGGAACGAGCTTGCTCGTGAAGGGGCCATGCCAGACGCAGCCTTTGGGCGCCTGACTGAACAGTACTGTTTTTAAATTCCGTCGCAGTAAGGACCTCCGATGCCCGCTTCTCCATCGACCGCTTTTTCAGGCTTCGTCCGGGTGCGTGGCGCCCGCGAGCACAACCTCAAGAACGTCGATGTCGACATTCCCCGCGATGCGCTGGTGGTGTTCACCGGGGTCTCCGGGTCGGGCAAGTCGTCACTGGCGTTCTCGACCCTGTATGCCGAGGCCCAGCGCCGTTACTTCGAGTCGGTAGCCCCTTACGCACGTCGGCTGATCGACCAGGTCGGCGTCCCGGATGTCGATGCCATCGACGGTCTGCCGCCGGCGGTGGCTCTGCAACAGCAGCGCGGCACACCCAGTGCGCGGTCGTCGGTGGGCAGCGTCACGACCTTGTCGAGCCTGATCCGCATGCTCTACTCGCGGGCCGGCCGTTACCCGGCCGGCCAGCCTTTGTTGTACGCCGAAGATTTTTCGGCCAACACCCCGCAAGGCGCCTGCCCGCAGTGCCATGGCTTGGGCCGGGTGCATGAGGTCACGGAACAGTCGATGGTGCCTGATCCGTCGTTGACCATTCGTGAGCGGGCGGTCGCGGCCTGGCCGCTGGCCTGGCAAGGCCAGAACCTGCGCGACATCCTGGTGACTCTGGGCTACGACGTCGATGTTCCCTGGCGTGACCTGCCCAGGCAGCAGCGCGAGTGGATTCTGTTCACCGACGAAACCCCGACCGTGCCGGTGTACGCCGGCCTGACTCCGGCGCAGACCCGTGAGGCCCTCAAGCGCAAGCTCGAACCCAGTTACCAGGGCACCTTCAGCGGCGCCCGGCGTTATCTGTTGCACACCTTCATGCATTCGCAGAGTGCCCAGATGCGCAAGCGCGTGGCGCAATACATGCGCGCCAGCCCGTGCCCGTCCTGTGGGGGCAAACGCCTCAAACCGCAAGCGCTGAGCGTGACCTTCGCCGGGCTGGATATCGCGGCGCTGTCGCAGCTGCCGTTACAGCAACTGGCCGCGCTGCTGCAGCGGGTCGCCGCGCCGGACTGGCTGGAACAGGACGAGCCGGATTCTTCGATGGAAAAACGCCTGGCCGCGCAGCGCATCGCTGTGGAACTGCTTGAACGCATCACCACCCTGATCGACCTGGGGCTGGGCTACCTGGCGCTGGAGCGCAGCACGCCGACGCTGTCGTCCGGTGAACTGCAACGCCTGCGCCTGGCCACCCAGCTCAACTCACAGCTGTTCGGGGTGATCTACGTGCTCGACGAGCCCTCAGCCGGTCTGCACCCGGCCGACAGTGAAGCGCTGTTCGAAGCCCTGCAACGCCTCAAAGCGGCGGGCAACTCGGTGTACGTGGTCGAACATGACCTGGACACCATGCGCCGTGCCGACTGGCTGATTGATGTCGGCCCGGCCGCCGGCGAGCAGGGCGGCCAGGTGCTGTACAGCGGCCCGCCAGCGGGCCTTGCGCAGGTCGAGGCCTCCAGCACCCGGCATTACCTGTTCAGCCCTGCCGTCCAGGCTGGGCACACGCCGCGCGTGGGCAAAGACTGGCTGCGCCTGGAAGGCGTCACCCGCAACAACCTCAATGACCTGAGTGCCGCATTTCCACTGGGCTGCTTCACCTCGGTCACCGGTATTTCCGGCTCCGGCAAATCCAGCCTGGTCAGCCATGCGCTGCTGGAGCTGGTCGGTGCGCACTTGGGTCACAGCGAAGCGCCGACCGACGCTGCCGAGCAGAGCCTGGAGGACGAACCGCAACAGACCACTGGCGGCCGGATCAGCGCCGGGCTCGACGGCCTCAAGCGTCTGGTACAGGTTGACCAGAAACCCATCGGCCGCACGCCACGCTCGAATCTTGCGACCTATACCGGGCTGTTCGACCACGTTCGCAAACTGTTTGCCGCCACCGAGCAAGCCAAAACGCTGGGTTTCGATGCCGGGCAGTTCTCGTTCAACGTCGCCAAGGGCCGCTGCGAAAAGTGCGAAGGCGAGGGCTTCGTCAGTGTCGAGCTGCTGTTCATGCCCAGCGTCTACGCGCCATGCCCGACCTGCCACGGCGCCCGCTACAACCCGCAGACCCTGACCGTCAGCTGGAATGGCCTGAACATCGCGCAAGTGCTGCAACTGACCGTCGACCAGGCCTACGAGGTGTTTGCCGAGCAGGCCGCACCACGTCGTGCGCTGCAAGTGCTCAAGGACATCGGCCTGGGCTATCTGCGCCTCGGCCAGCCGGCCACCGAGCTATCGGGTGGTGAAGCACAACGCATCAAACTCGCCACCGAACTGCAACGAAGCGCCCGCGGCGCGACCCTCTACGTCCTCGACGAACCCACCAACGGCCTGCACCCGCAAGACATCGACCGCCTGCTGGTGCAACTTAACCGGCTGGTGGATGCCGGGCATACCGTGGTGGTGGTCGAACACGACATGCGGGTGGTGGCCCAGAGTGACTGGGTGATCGATATCGGTCCCGGTGCCGGGGATGCTGGCGGCAAGGTGGTGGTAAGTGGTGTGCCGGGGGAGGTGGCGCGGTGTGCTGAAAGCCGGACTGCGGGGTTTTTGGGCAGAGCGTTGTAGCAGGCCGTTGGCTCATTAGTGTGATGTGGCACTCCGCTTTCATCTGTTACCAGAACCATGAATGATGGGTTTATGCTGTGGTCAGCGTTGTGATCAGAGCGCACATCACGCCAAGGAGATAGTAGATGTCAGACCTGAAAGAGATTCGCTTCGTCAAGCGCATAGTGATCGGAGCGGCAGAAACATCCGGTCCTCAGATCGACGAGGCCAGTGAACAGCAGATTGAGCTGCTCAATCGTTGTTTGAGCGACTCGCCCAGAGGCTGGATTATCGGTCTGGAGAAAACCTTGTCGATGGTGGATGTCGCAGGGCGGCAGGAATCTGTGCAAGGGCTGGTCTATCACATCGGTTTTCCTCGCAAACCGCATTGGTTGAGTGAGTGAATGGCTGACGGTTTTTTCGTCACAGGTTTCCCATGCCGACTGACGGCATGAGAAATCTGTAAAGGTAGCGCGGGTGTTGCAAGTCAGTAGGTGTATTTCAGCGAGGTCATGAAATTGCGTGGCATGCCGTACGAGCCGCGCACACCGGCCGAGATGATGTACTCCTTGTCAAACAAGTTGTTGATGTTGGCGGAGACCGAAAGATGCTGGTTGATCTCGTAACGGCCCATCAGATTGACCAAGGTATAACTGCCTTGATGCATGACCTTCAGGTCATCGCCGGTCTTGCTTTCCCAGTTGAATCCACCGCCGACGGTAAACTTGCTCAGGTCTCCCGGTAGGCGATAAGTCGTGAACGTCTTGAAACTGTGTCGTGGTGCACGGGTGATAATCCGCTGGTCTTCATCGTTGCGGGTCACACTGTAGACATAGCCGCTACTGAAGTTCCAACCCTCTGCGAGTGCGCCGTTGAATTCGAGTTCGGCACCTTCGGTTGCCGTGTTGTTGTACATTTCGTAGCCGTTGCTGGCGTTGTTCCATACCGCCAGATTGTCCTGATTGGTGCGGAACAGCGAAAGGCTGGAATTGAGCCGGCCATCTTGAAAGCTGGCCTTGATACCGGCCTCGATGCTGGTACCGTCCTCCGGCTCTGGAGAAGTTACATATTGGCTGACCAGCGAATCCTGAGGCTGGAAGATCTTGGTGTAGCTGCCATAGAGCGACCACGTGTCATTCAAAGCATGCACAAGGCCAAGGTAGGGGGTGAAGATTCCTGTTTCCCGGCTGCGGCTCTTGGTTACTCGGCCTGTCGACAGGGTCAGGGTGTCATTGTTGTTTTTCCAGTCTGTCAGGCGTCCGCCGACCAGTAGGCTTGTGCTATCGGTGAGGTGGAAGCGGGAACTCATGTAGGCATTGTACTGATGCTCGTGGCGGTCAGTTTTCCCTGTCTTGTTATAGTGCGGTTTTGGTGTGTCATCGGCCCATGTGAAAATAGTGGGAATCAGGTAGGTCGAAGGGACCATGGTGTAGTTGCTGCCATCGGCGTGGATGTTTGTCAGGGTTACACCACCAATGAATTCATGCTCGCGTCCGAGCAGTGAAAACGGACCGGTCAGATAAGTGTCCAGGTTTTCCTGTTCTGTCGTATTGACCCAATAGGGGCTTAGCAGGCGTCCACCGGCTCCCGTGCTCTTGTTGATAGCCCCCGTAGAGGTAGCATAGAGGCTTTCGTATTCATACCGTGCGTGGGACAGCTCGCTTTTGATACTCCATCCCGAGCCGAACGTGTGCTCTATGGAAGCAAAGAAACTGGTGAGGTCGTGATCGTAAAATGCCCAGTCTGGCGTTTTTATATCTGAAGGCTTTAAATCGATCTTGCTGCCGTCGCTATAGAGCATTGGCATTAACGCGGCCTGGGAATTGGTTTTCTTGGCAATGTTGCTAAAGCCGAGCGTGAGCAGCGTGTCATCACTCAAATCGATTTCGCTGATGCCGTACAACGTGATCCTTTCTTGTTCATAGTTGTCGGTCCAGCCGTGCTGATGCTTATAGTCGGCAACCAGGCGTCCTCGCACATTACCGCTGTCTGTCATCGGACCGGAGACATCAACGCCACTGCCATAGCGGTCCCAATTGCCGGCTTCGGCGGTAAAGGATACCTGGGGGTCGAAGGTTGGCCGCTTGCGGACCATATTAATGGTCGCCGACGGTTTGCCCAGACCACTCATGATACCTGTGGCACCCCGCACCACTTCAATCCGGTCATACATGGCAGTGGCTTGCAGGTAGTTGCCCATTGCCGAGGAGGTGGGCACACCATCAATCTGGAAGTTGTTGATGCTTGAACCTCTGGAAAGAATTTGGGGTGCATCGCCACCGTAAACCAGAGGTTTGACCACAATGCCGGTTGTGGCATCCAGCGCATCGGCCAAGTCATCCAGCTTCTGATCTTCCATCCGCTGCCGTGTAATCACCGTCACCGATTGCGGCGTTTCCTGCGGTGTCAGGTTCAAGCGCGTCGAACTACTCGTAGACCCGGTCGTATAAGAGCCGGTCCCCTCGGTAATCGACCCCGGTGCCTTGCCTGAAATGCTCACTGCCGACAGCTCAAGCCCGGTACTGTTTGCCCGTGGCCGTACCTCGTAACGCTTCTCCCCGGTCTTCACCGCCTCCAGCCCGCTGCCTTCGAGCAGGATCGCCAGCGCCTGTTCCACGCTGTAGCTGCCGTCCAGCACCCGGCTCTGTTGGCCTTCGGTCAGGCTGCCGTCGCTGACCAGGAAGATTCCGGCCTGGGCAGCGAAGCGGTTGAGTTGGGTCGACAACGGCCCGGATTCCAGGCGGTACTGCTCGGCGGCGTGGCTGAGCGGGCTGAGCACAGCCAGGGCGATGGCCAGGCTCAGGGGGCGTAACGAGGCGGCGGGCAAGCGGTACATGGGTGGTCCTGTTAGCTGATGGTGTGTGGGTTGTTTTCAGCTAATTCGGATGAGCCGCCGAAAGAGGAACACCTGAATGAAAATAATTTTCAAATGACGTTCAATGTCTGGCTTCCAGACTGATCCACCAAGGCAAGGTTTGCTCCACGCGGATTGGCAGCGCGCTGCTCAACATGCTCAGGGTCTGCGGCAGGTCGTCCTGCGGGAAGGTGCCCACTAACTTGAGCCCGGCGACTTCTGGTGCGACGCCGATATGCCCGTGGTGATAGCGCCGCAGTTCGGCGATGACGTCGGCCAGCGGCTGGTTGTCGGCTTGCAGAATGCCACGGCTCCAGCTTTGCCGGCCGGCGTTGACCGGTTGTTCGGTGCCCAGTTGTTCGCGATTGAAGCGTCGTTCATGACCAGCGTTGACCACAGCGGCAATGCTGGCGCTGTTGCCCATATGAATCGCTACCGCGCCGTCGAACACACTCAGCCGGGTGTCGGTGGTTTCCTGCTGCACACTGAAGCGCGTGCCGAGTGCCTGCAAGCGGCCTTCGGCAGTGTCGACGAAAAACGGCCGAGCATCCTTGGCAGTGTCGATCAGCACTTCGCCGCGCACCAGTTGCAACACCCGCTGCTGGGCGGTGTAAGCGATGTTCAGGGCGCTGTCGCTGTTGAGCCACAGGCGCGTGCCGTCATCCAGGCGCAGCGCGCGCACTTCGCCCACCGCCGTACGCTGATCGGCACGCCAGGCCAGCAGGTTCTGTTCCAGCGGTCGCCAGCCGAGCCGCGCCAGCAGCGCTGCACCGCCGAACAGAGCCAGGCCCAGCAATACATTGCGCCGGCTCTGGCGCACTTGCCGCGCCCCGGTCAACGTGGCCCGTGCGGTGTCGCGCTCGCCTTGCAGGGGCGAGAAGCGCGCACTGATCCGCTCGACATACTGCCAGGCACGTTGATGACTGTCGTGCTGGTCATGCCAGCGTTGCCAGTCAGCGTGCAGGTGCGGGTCGTTCTCGGTCTGCAGCCGCGCGTACCAGTGCGCTGCCTGCTTGAGGACGGCGTGGTCCAGTGATTCAGACGAGGGCTTCATCCAGCTCCACTTCCAGCAACAGGCATTGGAACATGGCCTGGGCCAGGTACTTGGTCACTGTGCGTTGCGAGACGCCCAGTTGCTCGGCGATCTTGCGGTAGGTCAGGCCATCGAGCTGCGCCAGCAAGAAAGCCTCGGCCACTCGGGGCGGCAGCTTGGCGAGCATGGTGTGGACCTGTTGCAGCGCTTCGAGAATCACCGCCCGATGCTCTTCCGAGGGCGCGTAGCTTTCCGGTCTGCTGGCCAGCACCTCGAACCATGCATGCTCTACCTCGCGGCGCCGCCAGAAGTCCACGCATACATGCCGCGACATGGTGTGCAAATAGGCCCGTGCATGGCTGTCGCTGTCGAACTGCCGTGGCCGGGCCAGCAAGCGCACGAACACATCATGGGCCAGGTCCGCCGCATCGCTGGCATTGCCCAGGCGCTTGTTCAGCCAGGCATGAATCCAGCCGTGATGAGCGGTGTAATAGCCCAGCACCTGCTGTGAGTAGGCGTCGTCCAAGGTTGACATGAGAGCAAGTACTCTTTGGGAACTGTTCGCATCTTATGCGCGCCAGGGCGGGTGGAGCAAATGCTCGTTGTGCGGCAGTGGTCAGCCTGCCGTGTTAACCTCGCGCCCCTCAATTTCGGCATGGAGGTCGTATGCGCTGTTTGTCCCTGTCCCTGACCCTTTTTGCAGCTTTGCTGGTGAGCGGTTGCAGCATCAAGCAGACCGTGACCCCGGTGTCCTTGTCTGCGGCAATGGAGCCGGTGATCTGCATGATTCCGGCAGAAGGCCTGCGCCCAGGTTTTCAGGCCAGCTATGAGCGCCTGCTGCGCGAGAAAGGTTTCCAGATCCGTCAACTCGCTGCCAACAGCAACCCTGCGGTTTGCCCGCTGTCGACGACCTATATCGGTCGCTGGAGTTGGGATTTCACGATCTACATGAGTTATGCCGACATCCGCGTGTTTCAGCACGGCGTACAAGTGGGGCAGGCTGAATACGACTCGCGCAGTGGCGGCATGGCCTTCTCGAAGTTCATCAATGCCGAGGCCAAGATTGGTGAACTGACTCACCAGTTGTTTCCGAATGGGGCGGCTGGGATGTCGGCTGCGCGGCTGTAGATGAGCATGGCTTATGGTCCGCTTGGTCGGCGGGTCATGGCAGACCGGTCAGGCGCGGCCGATACTTGAGTCCTGCGCAAGCCGTGACTTTTCGTGAGCCTTGGCGATTTCCTGAAAAACTCTGAAGAGTACGTCAGGGTTTGGATCTTCCAGGAACATGCTCAGAAACTCGTTGACATCCTCCCCGTCCTAAAGGGCCGGGATTCCCACAATTGGACGCTCATGCCCGAGCGCGAGAATGTTCTTTGCGGCGTTGACGTCGCGGTCGTGGGTGGCACCACACCCACAACAAGTCCATTCCCTTATTCCAAGCCCTGCGATACCTCTGGGCCTCGAGTCCGGCAATTGCTT
>NZ_JANJFL010000036.1:0-48576 GCF_024584215.1 Pseudomonas sp. LJDD11 | reverse complement strand
AAGAAGGCGAAAGCCCGCGTCCAGCGCATTCACTCGCGCATCGGCAATGCCCGCCGCGACTACCTGCACAACAGTTTCTCAACAAACTTTCCCGGATTAGCGCTCTACTATCCGAGTCGGCAACAGGTGTTGCCTAAACTTCGCGCATTCAACGACCATGTGTTGGCGGGTAGATCGTGATGGAGGCGTGTGATCAATGTTTTGTAGGTGACGTTAATTAACGGTTCACTCGCTCGAATCGCGCGCATGGCGTGTTTGGCCGTTTGCTTAACGACATCAGCTACGCCGTGGCGTCTTTCGTAGCTGATGTCATGTCAATGATTTCAGATCAGGTCTTACTTTTTGGCCGCGTCTCTTGCGGCTTGCAACCATTGATCAAATTCACTGCGATGTTCAGCGATCCACTCTTGGGCATGACGACGGATATCAGCAGGCTTGTTCTCACCTTGCTGCATTTTCATGTTTTGCGCGCTTTCATCTGCAGCGTTGATGTGCACGCGTTTGAAGAACGCCAGCGCCGCAGGGTTTCTCTCGGCAAATTTACGGTTTAGCGTCGAGTAGGCATTATCAATGATGAATCCCAGATTCCTGCCTTCGTACCAGGTATTCCCTTGCGTTCCATTTGGCAAGTCGGTTTTCGGGACCTCGAGCCAGACCACGTCCTTGCCTTCCACGAGTACGTTGGAGATCCACTGCGGCACCCATGTGTAATAAAGGACAGGCTTGCCAGCGTTGTAGCGGGCGATCGTGTCAGCCATCAATGCAAAGTAGGAACCCTGATTGACATTGACCGTTTTTTTCAGGTCATACGCCTTCATATGGTGAGCAATGATCAGCTCACAGCCCCAGCCGGGGTTGCAGCCGGTTAAATCGGCTTTGCCATCGCCATCGGTGTCGAACAGTTTGGCAATGTCTGGCTTTTTAAGATCGTTGACCGATTTTATGTTGTAAGCGTCTGCGGTTTTCTTGTCGATCATGTAGCCTTGCAGGATCCCCTCCATGAAAATACCGGCTTTTACCATGTTCTCATCACCACCCGCTTTCTTGTAAAAGCTGGCGTGAAGATTCTCTACCATCTGTACGGTGAAATCGGCGTCTCCATAGGCCACTGCTAATATCATCGTGGCGTACTCGGTTTCCTTGGGTTCCTGAACGTTGTAGCCAAGTTCTTTGAGCCCGGCGATGGCAATCTCGCCGCGGAAACGTTCTTCGGCAATGGTAGGGAATGCACCGGTGACCTTCACACCCTCACCGGGTTTTTCGGTAGATGCATGGCCAGATATTGAGGCCGCAGCAAGTACAAGTACTGAGGTGCATTGAATGAGCGTGCGAGAAAAACTGGACTGATACTTCATGGCATACCTTCTTCTGGTTATTGTGTTCAAGTACGGCAGATTTAAAGTGTCGAGTGTATTTCTTATGCTAAAGCAGCCTCTTGGTGTTGTACGATGCAGAGTGCGAATCAGGTGTGGCAGTGTATTCATGTACGCCCGTGTTTATTGTCAGTAACAGGTTAGTGCAGAAGCAGAATGTCAGAAGGACGCTACAGGCTCCCCGAAGATACCCTCCTCTGGCACAACGCCCAAACCGAATCCCTGCGGAACTTTGATATGACCATCTTCGACTCGGATGCCATTTTTCTGGTCGAAGTTACCTTCGATCATTGGCGCTGCAATCCAGACACCGTCCAGCAGCTCAGGAGCGACGGTCGCGCCGATTTGCGTGCAAGCGGCAGCTATGAGGTCGCCGCCCCAGGCGTCGTCGCAGGTATGAGGCAGGTTGCGCGCGGCACAAATATCACGGAATGCCCGCATCGGGTGCAGACCACCCAGCGCAGTCACTTTCATTCCGAAACCGTCGACCAGACCGGTTCCTGCCACAGTGATTGCCGTGTTGATGCTGGTACAGCTTTCATCCATGTACATCGCATGGCTGATTTGTGAGCGAATTTTCTGGAAGTCTTCGATGCTTTCGCATGGCTGTTCGAGGATGAAAGGCACATGCGCGCACTCACGACAGAGCCTTAACGTATCTCGGGTAGTAAGGCCACGATTGGCGTCGACAGCGAGCTTGATTCGCGAACGCCCTACGGCCTCCCACACCTTGTTGATAGCAGCGATGTCCTCCTCGATGGGCCTGCCTCCGAGTTTAATTTGCAAACGGGGATAACCCTGATCACGTTTTTCGATTGCCAGGCGAACCGATTCGTCAGGGTCGCTGATACCGACAACTGAATAGGAGGGTACGCGATCGGTGAGGGCGCCCCCTAGAAGCTCGCAAACGCTGAGCTTTAAATGTTTGCCCAGTAGATCATGCGCAGCAAGATCAATAGCTGCTTTTGCATAGCTGTGGCCTTTGAGTAATTTATCCATGCGACGGTGAAGCGGGACGGGCAGCAGCTCAGTGCCGATGAGCCCTTTCGCCATTTCTGTCAGGGCTGCTATGGCGCCCAGCGAATGTGACTCGGCGAAGATCGGGCCGACCGGGCAGGTCTCTCCCCAGCCAATCAGTCCATTGTCGGATACAACTTTGACCAGTGTCGTTGTTAACGAATAGATCACTCGGCCGGCCATGGTATAGGGGCCATCCACAACGGGCAATTCATGTGTGTAAATATGGATACTTGCGATTTTCATTGTTCAACCTCTGGGATGATTAAAACCAGCTTGCCGATGTGGGTCTTGGTCAAGAAGTCTTGTTGCGCCTGATGAATTTCATTTAACGGATAGGTTTTGGCAACGACAGGGCGTATTTCGCCAGACTCGACATATGACACGAGATTAGTAAAAACTTCATCCTCTTGAAATGTGCAGCCATAAAGCGTGAGGTCCTTCAAGTACAGGGTTCGAAGGTCTATCTCGGTGATGGGGCCAGCAATGGCTCCGGCAATAGCGTAACGGCCTCCTGGTCGCAGAACACGTAAAAGTGTTGGCCATTCGTTTCCGCCAACCACATCTATTACGACGTCTACAGCATGCTCGCCTAATGCCGAGATCAAGTCAGTATTGCGATCAATGATGCGGTCAGCCCCCAGTGCCTTAACGTCAGAAGCCTTGGCAGCTGAGCATTGTGCGATAACGGTTGCGCCGCGTCGTTTGGCTAATTGAACGGCCGCTGACCCCACCCCTCCTGAAGCCCCGGTAACCAGAACGGTTTCTTTAGCTACCTTGGCCCGGTGCAACATGTTTTCTGCCGTTGAATATGAACAGGGGATCGAGGCGAGCTCGGCGTCGCTCCAGTCGCATTCCACCTTGAGTGTCTCTTTTGAGGGCGCCACAGCAAACTGGGCAAAGCCACCGTCACACTCGCTGCCAAATGTCCAACACTCATAAGGCCTGTGGTCAACATAGGTACGCAAAAGATTGCTGACGATAACACGCTCGCCTATACGAGAAGCCGCTATCCCTTGACCGACGGCCACAATATACCCGCAGCAGTCGGCGCCTTGAATTCGCGGAAACTCAAGCGCTGAACCCGACCATGAGGCATCGTCGCCGTTCACACTTTCGAAGCCGGTAGCGCCCCCGGACCCGGTATCGCTGGTGATGGATTTGGAATACCAACCTATCCGGGTATTAATATCTGTATTGTTCACAGCGGAGGCGCGCACATTAATCAGTACCTCTCCGGCGCCAGGTTGTGGCACAGGAACATCTGTCCTGTATTCCAGTTGCTCAATCCCGCCAAGGCCATTGAGTAAGACTGCATGCATCGTGGTGGGTAGGAGGGTTGACATAAAATCTCCAGAGAATTGAGTTGTTTAACAAAGTGCTTTGATTTTACGGGGGCACACGCCGCACCGAGCGTTAACAAAAAGTGAGGCAGGGCTGAGTGTGGTGAGCATCGTAGTGCGCTGTTTTTAAGCACCTTGGACGCGTCAGGTTCGATCGGATTTTTCAAGAGTCGTTGATGTTTTCTCGCTATCCTAGGGTGATGTCGCCGACCGTGAAAATCGATATTTTATATAGGCTAATCATGACCTGCTGTTATGGGTTGCCGGAGGTTTTTGCTGAGGTGAGGGAGTCAGTGCGGGCCATAACGTATTGCTCTGGGAACACGATGTCGCAGACCTATAACCCTGGGTTATCAATAGCCCGCAGTAAAAGTTTCTGTTTCGATATTTGCATGGCTATTAACATTCCGCCACGCTCAGGCGCATCCATTGCTGGGTTCTGTATAAAAAGTCTTGCCGTGGCGCGAGGTGTCACCAGGGTCGACATAAGCCAGAGGCGGTCTATAAGTGATTGTTGTGACTTGCCATAAATAAAAAAATTGGGGCCTGCATGAATATCAAGCAAAAGCTGACGGGTGCGTTCGCGATCATCGCATGCCTGCCCATTATTGTTGTGGCAAGTGTGGTCGTCGTTAATCTGCGTAGCGAAGCGACGCAAAGCTTTTTCGATCACAGTGGGCGCGAAATAGGCCAGATCGAGAACGCTATGCAGTTGTTCTTCGAAAGTATTAGCCAGAACATCGATTATCTTTCCTCTGATCCATTGATTGCCACTGCAGGTGTTGGCCTCAAAAGTTCTTTGACCCCTGAACTGGCGAGCCTGCCTGAGTCGGACGCGGGCAAGAGCATCATTGCGCTGTTTGATCGCGTAGCGAAAAGCCACCCGTCTTACTCCTATATCTCTTACGGTTTGGCCAACGGCAGTTACGCGTTCTGGCCCGACGGGCAGAGCCTCGGCACCCACTACGATCCTCGTGTCCGGCCTTGGTACAAAACGGCATTGGAAAACCCGGGCAAAACAGTGCGCACCGATGCCTATTATTGGGCCGGCGATGACGCAGTGATGATTGCGACGGTACGCGCCATACCTAATAGTCTGGGTAATCCGGGCGGGGTAATGAGCATTGATGTGACGCTCAAGCAACTGACCAACATCGTCAAACAGATCAAGCTGGGTCAGACTGGTTACCTGATGCTGGTGGAGGATAACGGCAACGTGCTTGTCGATCCCAGGCAGCCTGAGAATAACTTCAAGAAGCTTGGTGAGCTGGGGAGCGGGCTTAATGAGCTGGCCAAGATATCAAAAGGTCTGACTGCGGTAGAGATCAATGGTGAGCGTTATATGGCCAATGTCTATCCTGCTGAAAAGCTTGGCTGGACGTTTATCGGCCTGATCAAACAGGACGAAGTCATGGCAGCAGCCAATGAACTGACCTGGCTGATCGGTATTATCACTGCTGTGCTGGCGGTAGTCTTTGCGGGGCTGGGAGCGACTTTCGCCAGTTTCATCGTCCGCCCGATCCGTGGTGTGTCGAGCGGTCTGGAGGGCATTGCTCAAGGCGAAGGCGATTTGACCGTAACTCTGGCCGTGCGTGGCAACGATGAGACGGCCCAATTGGCTGGCTGGTTCAACCAGTTTCTGGACGCTATCCGCAGCTTGATCCAGCATATATCCAGAGCCGCCAGCAGTATCCTTGTAGCCTCGCACAGCGCTACTCAAGTTTCAGGCAATATGTCACAGGCCGCGAGCCGCCAGCGTGAAGCGGTGGATATGGTGTCCACCGCTTTCCATGAAATGGTCGCCACAGCAAACGAAGTCGCGCGCTCTTGCAGCCAGGCTGCTGAGTCGGCAGATACGAGTCAGCAGCAGGCACGCGATGGCCAGCGGCAGATAGACGATGCGGTGGAAAGTGTGGATCGCCTTAGCCAGGAAATTTCCCGTTCTGCGCAGGATATGACGCAGTTGGAGAAAGACAGTAATGACATCCAGTCAATCCTGAACACCATTCGTTCGATTGCCGAGCAAACCAATTTGCTTGCCCTTAACGCGGCCATCGAAGCAGCGCGTGCGGGTGAGCAGGGTCGCGGCTTTGCCGTCGTTGCTGACGAGGTCAGGGCCTTGGCAAAACGCACCGCAGACTCTACTGCCGAGATCGACGGCTTATTGGGCAATCTGGCCCGCCGCACTGCTTCAGTGGCTCAACAGATGCATTCTAGCCTTGAGGTTTCTGAGCAGTCGGTGAGCAAGATCGGCCAAGCCCGTATCAGCTTTGGCCAGATTCGCCAATCAGTAGACGTCATCCGTGACATGAATACCCAGATCGCTACCGCCGCAGAAGAGCAGCATCAAGTGGCTGAAGACATCAATCGGCATATCAGCCAGATTCATGGCGATGCACAAACGATTGTTGAGCTGGCGCAATTGGCGCGCATTGACTCTCAAAGCCTGGCATCGCTATCCAGCGAACTGGACGGGTTGGTACAGAAGTTCCGGACCTGATGGTGAGTTTGGAATGACTGATCTTGCTGATCCGCTCAGATGGACTACGCGCGCTGGCAGCCATTACGTTGAAAGAATGGCTTCAACCGTGAACCATTGCAGTTGCTCAATGGCTCAGCCCGCATTCGAAACATCTTTACGGCTGGAGGCGGGCTAGTTGTACCGGTCAGCATGTGCCAATCTTCAGCGAAGCCAGCATCCGGTTCCAAAATCCGCTCAGGCGTGCTGCCACGTCCGGAATAATCTCCGGCATGTCTTCCCAATGCACGCAGGACTTGTCGCGCCAGTGCAGCATTAGCAGTGAACTGCCGCGACCGATCGGCACGGGTCGGGTTGGGGCTGGATAAATCAGCAATAGCGGTCTGGCTGGTCATGGCGGACTCTTGGCTGGAGGAACACATGGACGTTTGCGCGCGGCAGAGCGTCTGCAAGGTGTGTTCAGCGTAAGGAGCGCGCCAGCGCCTGTCTTGCGAAGTAAGGGTGTGGACTATCGCGTTTCGGGCATTGGCCTGCGTGGTCACCGGAGTCAGTCACCACTCCCAGACTTTCTCGGTGTATTGCGCGGTGGGCGGCAGGGCCGTTTGCAGAAAAGTCAGGTATTGCTCGAACAATGCCTTGTTGGGGAAGCGGGTCTCGAAGCCCACCGTCGGGTTCTCTACATGCAGGACGATGATTGAATATTTACGGTCCACTGTGACCAAGTGGTACTGCGACCAAGGCTCGCTGGTGTGATGCTCGGCAGGGGGTGGCTGCCAGTTTTTCAGGCGCATTAGGGTCGGTAAGGAAACGATGAAAAAAATGAGGAAGGGTAAAAAAGACATGAAGTAGATGGCGGCGCCGATCAATGTCAGGATGGCGAAATTTGCAAAGGTTTTGAAGAAAAAGCGGGTGTGGGGAGAGTGTTTTAATTGCTTTGTTTCTTCGCCGTGTGAGGTGTGGATGATGTATGAGAATTGTGTTTTTCTAAGCATCTCGTAGGCAAATGCACATGAGAAAATTGTAGTGACGATGAGTCCGGTTATCCATAGATGAAATGTGTCGTCATGATTATCTATAAAAACCCAGGTTATAAAGCTGCATTGAGCTAGCCACGCCAAAAAATAGGTAAAGACAAACTTTGCTTTCTCGTTCGGTGGGGCGTCAGTACGACGGTCTGACCATGTCATTCTTGTGAGGGGTTGATTGTCTTTTAATGTGGGTTCAGAGGTTGATATATGATCAGTCATGCTTCATTTTCGAGTGTGTCAGTGGGTGATTATATTTGGTTTCAGGGAGCAATGATCAGAGGCAGAGCGGTCGAGCGAGAGGTATCTTTCATTAAGGTTTTAGGTTTTAGCAGCCCGTCAATGGCGCTATTGGAATGCGGTGATATTTCCATTTGATACAGGTATCCAGTGTCCTCAGGGGATGGGTGGTAAGCGTCAATGGGATACCAGATCTGTAACTCTAGAAAGTCCGCCTCTGCGTCTAGTGGTACCCAGGTTTGCCAGATGACGTCATCATCGGCGGGCAGTAACGGGAAGTGGAGTATTGGGTATTTGAATACAGGTTGATGGTTGTCAACTTTGTCCCAATGTTCAAGATTATAAAATAGACCATTTTCCTGAAACGTCTCTCTGATAGGATGCTTGCCGGGTTTTATTGGTAGGAGTGGCAGGGGCCTGCCGCTACTCATGGCTTCAAATAGAACGAGGGTGCCTCGTACAGCACTCGGAAACTGAATCTGTACCCAAGCCCCGTTCTTAAGCTTAAGATGCGAGTCCGCCATGCCCATGTAGGTCCTTTCGTGGGTGCTTTTTACGAGTACCCGAGGCGCCAATTGAATCTCATAAAAAGCACGTTGTTCGTCTGCATGACCCTGTGGCGTTTCGGGGTATTGAGCTTTTGGGGTTATTGACCAAGTGCATTTTCTCAGCCAATACCCGACAGAGTCCTGTTTGGTTTTGTTAAGGGCAATGCTTCCAAGTAGGTAAATAAAGCCGCCTATAAAAATAAAGGCTGAAAATAAGCCGCCCATCACAAAGGCGGCTGATATTCTAAGTCTGCTTGCGATTGTTACTGCCGAAAGGGCATGTGCAATTGCACCGCCGCCCATCATGTAAATGCCATTCGCTTTTTTTGTAATGGCATCTCTTTCTTCGTCTGATTTTGCATTCGTGTAATCATCGTTCAGATCCCATAGCTCAAGAGATGCTGCAGCGATGCCCAGAGCACCCATGATGAGTAAACGTGATCTGAATTCTTTAATTGCATGGCTCCAATGCGTATTGCCTTGTGCTTTCCAGAAAGCCGCAGACCGCTCCAGAATCGATACGTTTTTCCGGTTAATCATCACCGGCTTGGCGTTCTTGACAACCTCCCACGGTGCCTCGACATATACCGCCATCAATAGATTCAGTGTGTAGCCCAGGCTGTAACCCACCTTGACCAGGTCTTTGTTGTTGAGCTGTCCATCCCGGCTGACTTCCTCCCAGACCAGGGCGGTGTTGATGAAATTGAGCATGATCACGCCCCATGCGATACCTGAGCCGTGCAATCCTGTTTGTTGTACCCAGCGCCTGGCCTCTGCATTCCAGTGTTTGGCAATGTCTTTGCCGGAGTGGAAGAAATCATGGATCTTGTCGCGCAGCAGGCGTGCGTACTGGTTGTCTTGAAAGTCGATGATCAGCGGTAATTTCAGTTCGTGAGCGCGTAACCGGTCACGTTCCTGTTGCAAGAGGCTTGAAAGATGTTTGCGCTGTCCACGTTCCTGCGGGGAGTTCCAGTGCGAATACAGGGTGCGCAGGTTGGCGTTTAATCTGTTCCAGTTGGCATGCCATGTCCTGACCTCGCTTCCTATCCGGGCATCGATCACCAGCCGTTGCGGGGCATTGCCCAGAACCAGCCCGATCAGCAGGCTGCGCAGCAATGCTGGCAGATCCTTGCGTTTACCCATGGCCCGCTGGCTGTCGATGGGCAGCCAAGCCATCAGAATGGCTTCGGCGGTCTGTTTGCCCGCGCCTCGGGCCAGTTCGCGCAGGGTGTTGAAGGTATCGCGGGCCGGTTGCTGCAGCGCTTTCATCCAGGCGGTATCGGCAAAGTCCGGGTGGTTGAGCACTGTATTGAGCTCGCCGAGGCGGGTGGCGAGGTTGGTCAGGTCGTTGAAGCCATTGAGCAGTTTGTCTGCTTCGGCCTGCAGCGCCTCCTTGAGGGCCGGGGAGAAGCCATATCGCAAGGTGCCGAACAAGGTTGAGGCGTTCTGCTCCTGATCGGCCAGCCATTCGTTTGCTCCCTGGCTTTGCGTAAGGATGCTCAGCAACTCTTCAAAGCTGTTCTGCAGGAGTAAAAGGTGCTTTGGATTACCGGTATCGCAGTGCAGGCGCAGCGGTTCCAGGCCGATCTGGATCGCCCACTGCTTGATGTCTGCCTGGGTATTCTGGACTTGCCGCAATAACCGGTCATGTTCTGGCTGCTGCTGCATGATGTGTTGCCGTGCAGCCTTGAGATCGACCTCGCGGCGCCACTTTTTTCGGTCTTGCCAGGCTTGCAACTGGTCCTCAGGAACCTTGCCGTAACGCTGGATCAGTTCACGGTGCATCCGTGCCGATTTGATTTCCGATACCAGGCTAAAACTTGAAGTCGAAGCACTGCCGGCCAGTGATGCCTGGTCGATGAGCCTTTCCCTGAAGTAGGCCTCCACGTCGAGCAGGTATTGTTGCCTCAGGGCCGGATCGTCCCGAACTGACTCGGGCAGACTGGCGGGATCATCGCTGACGCCGCATAGCTGACTCACCGTGCTGGCCATGCGAAGCTTGTGTTCATGTTGGCTCAGCCAGCTCTGGTAAGCCGCCTGGTCTGCCAATAATTGCATGCCGAGGTCTTCGAGTATGGACAGCGGCGCATCCAGAGCGATCAGCAATGAGCTGTCCTTGTCCTCGACACTGCCCAGCCAATGCACATCGGCGCCCAGTGGCACCCATGGTCTACTACCGTCTTGCCGGTTAAAGGGTGGCTGCGAGCTGGGAAGTGCCGAGTCGCTGAAGCGCAGGTCCTCATTCACCTTGCAAGGGTCGATATCGGCTACCGCACTGGCAAGCTGTGCGAGCGGTAACGTGTCAGGCTCGTTCAGGGTGATGCAGTAGCTGCCCAGGTCCAGGCGTTTCATCCACTGGCTGCGACCGACCGCGTTCGAGCGCATGTGCTCGCAGATACGCCAGGTCCATTGCAAGGGGGCATAGGCAATGTGTAGCACGTGGTTACGCGGGTAAAGCAGGAAGGGCTGGGAGTTGGCTGCGCCGCTACGCTCATCCTGGCCCAGATGGGCTTGGGTCCAGGTGATACGCGCAAGGTGAGCATCGCTGGCCGTGTAGAGGTATTCGTGTAGCGTCCCGGCGGTTTCGTCGTATACGTACACGTAACCATCGTACAGTTGGCGCAGTGTGTAGGTGCGGCTCTTCAGGGGCGGCAGGCGTGCCCATTTACCGGCTCTGGCCAGCGGCTTGAGGGCTTCGGGCGCCGGATCGTAGCGCGAGCGGTCCAGAGCGTAACGTACCGGGACGATAGCAATGTTCGGCCCTTTGAACGGGCACAGGCTGGTTCCGGACAGTGGTCTTTTGTCGAACTCACTGGCGCAACGTTGGCGAGCGGTTCCATATTTTCTGGTCATGAGCGTCCTGCGGCATCAAGGGTAAAGCAGTGAAGCGCGAGCGCTGGATAGTGCCTGCTCAGGTCCGCAGAGCGCTGTAGGAGAAGTGGAGAGACTTGGTAGGACTCGGCCTGATTACAGAGGGAATACCAGCCAGTTTGCGTAGGTGATTAACCTCGGATGCGCTGTGTCTGTGGCATGATCGCCCGTGGCAAAGGCGCAGGCTCTCTGCGCCGCCAGCCCAGAGTCATACATTTCTCACTGGATACTGCGAATGCAATGGCAGCCGGTTTTCGAAAATCCGCTGATCGATAAAGAGGTTCGCGCACTGAGCGCTGATCAGGCCAGGCGCCTGTTAGCCAGTTATCTGTACCGTCAGTTCAGGTTGGTGCGCAGCTTTGATCAGCGCTATCAAAGCAACCTGCAGGACCTGTTTGTGCGTCAACTCAGCGTTGCTGTTGCGGGAAGTGCGGCGGGCGTGGAGCTTGGCATTGGCGAAGTCTATGCCGCGATTCCCGACACTGACGAGTATGCGCAGCAGGAGGGTGCCTATGCCCAGAACCTGATGATTGCCTTGTGGTATCTGCTGTCGTTCGCTCATGAGCCAGACACCGAGCTTTTACAGGCGGCGGCCAATGCTGCGCTAAATAATGTCGACCTGCTGAACCATGAACTGGACGAGCATTACGACGAGTCAGCGGTGGTGGCCCGGGAAGTGGTGGTCGTCAGGCAGATGCTGCGCCGCATGCGCGCGGGCGCTGCCTGCTCAGGGGATGTTGCGGTGGATATTGCAGATTTGGCTGGCGGTCTGGCGCTTTGAGCGCTGCATTGGTGGATTGTTGCATCCAGCTTGCTCGACTGAAGACTTTGATATTGAACTCAAAGACGACCATCGGCATCACTGGCGGCTTGAGCAATCAAATCGTGAATCTCGACGGTTACCGCAGGCTCACCTTGCCGAGACCTCACAGTTTCAGCAAGACGCATATTGTCGATCAACTCCAGCATGGCTGCGTAGCGAGCTGGGGGCACAGCGTAAAACGCTGGTTTGTTTCGGTATGGCGTTTGATTTGGCTGGGGAGGCGACGCGACGCTATCGAGCTGAACCGCCAACGCGGTGAGAGTGGCCGCTCGGCGCTCCGTTTATCGGAGTGCTGAACCACAACGAAGAGGGCGGCACATTTGCAATAGATGCAAGAACATTACCGGCCTCTTCGCTACCAAGGTAGCTCCCACAGAGGTATGCAGGGTGTAACCGAACAGTATTGGGCTTAGCGACGGTCATCAGACCGCAATGACCCGAGCACCCGGTTCCATAAGCCGGGCTTGCGTACAGGCAGGTGAGGCAGCACCTGCGGCATATCTTCCCAACGCACCCAGGACTTGTCGCGCCAGTGCAGCATCAGCAGCGAGCTGCCCAGCCAGTTCAGGCGGCTCAGGCACGGTTCGTCACCTGAGCCGTCATCCAGGCGGCGCAGTTGCGGCAGCACTTCATGGGCCAGCCATTGGCGCAGGGAACGGTTCTCGGGGATGTAGTGGTGAATCAGCAGGGCATAGACGCCCGATTCGCTGACCAGTACGCACTTTTCCAGACGGCCATGAGCCTCTACCCAGCCCATGCGGCGCTGGTCGGGATCAAGCTTGACGGTGGCCCGCTCATCCAGCCGGGCGCCCATCATTCGCGAAATATCGGGCAGACAGAACCATGCCTGGGCATCGCGGTAGACGGCGCGCAGCAGACGGTGGTGGCGGAAGAAGAGGACGGCTTCGAAATGGTCATGGCACGGGGCCGTGGGATCTAACGTATGCATATTCAAGTTTCCTTTTAGCGTAAAGGCCACCTGAAACCCGTCGCCAAACGAGTAAGGGTGGCGGCTGTGCGCGGGTTGGCGAACCGAGGTAAAAGGTAAACCCGGCAGACCCGAAGGTCTCCCACGCACAGACGCCATAACACGGACGATAGACGCGAGAAAACCCGCAATCGTCACGCAACGCTGCTTCACCAATTACCTTTCGGGTCGCCAAACCCGACTCACCGATTTGGCGGCGAGCGGCGCGCAGGTTAGCTAAACACGAGGGATAAGAGCAAGTGCTGGCCAAGTGGGCCGGCCAAGGTATCGCTGCTGAAACCAATCCTGACGGGATAAGGACCGCGCACCCGTCGGCAAGCCAACCCCCACCGAGTACGCGTGATACTCCAGTAGTGGCTAATACGCCGATTTGGTGAGCGTCGTCGGCCAGTGCTCCGTTACCCAGCGAGGGCTATGGCATGCCCACAGACAAACCGAACGACTTGCAGGGCCCCATGGAGCCGCCTACCGGCCTACCGAACAGTTTTATGTTTAAACCTCAAGCCCGCGCAAACTGCTTGCGGTAGCTGGTCGGGCTGACCCCGACCAGGTTGCGAAAATGCCGTCTGAACGACTCTTCCGATCCAAACCCGGTCTTTTCCACCACTTCACTGAGCCGCACCCGCGACGATTCCAGCAGTTCCTTGGCATACGCCACGCGCTCGCCCAACAGCCAGTCATACGGGGTCAGGCCGGTGCAGTCCATGAAGCTGCGGTGCAGGGTGCGGGTGCTGACCGCGGCTTTGTCGGCCATGTCTTTGATGGTGATGGGGCGTTGCAGGTCGCTGCGGATCCAGTCCATCAGGTTGGAGATTGGCGCGTCGCTGGTGCTGACCAGTTGCCGGGTGGCGTACTGTGACTGGCCACCCTCGCGGTGTGGCGGGATGACCATGCGCTGGGCGACCATGTTGGCGACCTTGGCGCCGTGGTCCTTGCGCACCAGGTGCAGCATCATGTCCAGGCCGGCCGCAGAACCGGCGGCGGTGACGATGCTTTCTTCGTCGACATACAGCTCGTTGGGCTGGATGGTCAGTTCCGGGTACATGCTGGCCAGCAGGTCGGTAAAACGCCAGTGGGTGGTGACCCGGTGGCCGTTGAGCAAGCCTGCAGCGGCCAGCACGAAGGCGCCGGTACAGATCGAGCAGATCCGCGCGCCGCGCGCATGGGCGGCCTGTAACTGGTCGATGAGCTTTTGTGGCACTTCGGACTCAACCCCGCGCCAGCCGGGCACGATGATGGTGTCGGCATTTTCCAGCAACACATCGCCCGCCGTCGGCGTGATGGTGATACCGCCAGCAGCGGTGATCGGCCCTTCGTCCACAGCGTAGGTGGCGAACTCGTACCAGGTTACGCCCAGCTCCGGGCGCTTGAGGGCGAAAACCTCAACCGTGCAGCCGAATTCGAAGGTGCACAGCTGGTTATAGATGAGTGCGACGACGAGATGATTCTTCATGGCGCGATGTGACCGGATATTGGCGTTACCGACAGTAGTTGCGTCTGATGCTACTCAGTAATCTGGCCCCTGTCACTGCTGTGCAGTTTTTACCAAGGGAGCCCGCCTCACATGACACTCAATATCGGCATCTACGTGTTCGACGACGTCGAAGTCCTGGACTTTGCCGGTCCCTACGAAGTGTTTACCACCGCGACCCGCATGCATAGCCGCAACAGCCGCGACGACAAGCCGCTGTTCAACGTGTTCACCGTCGGTCGCAGCACCGCGCCGGTGCGTGCCAGGGCAGGGCTGAAGGTCGACCCGGACTACTCGATCCATGATCACCCCGGCATGGACTGCCTGATCGTGCCGGGCGGGGTCATCACCGCTGAGCTGGACAAGAAAGACGTGATCAACTGGATCAGCGATCAGGCGATTCCCAGCCGCCTGGTGGCGTCGGTGTGTACCGGTGCATTTCTGTTGGCACAGACGGGCAAGCTGAACGGTCGGCAGGTTACCACCCATTGGGAAGATATCGCTGACCTCAAGGAAATGTTTCCTGCCGTCGATGTACTCAGCACCCTGCGCTGGGTCGATGAAGGCGCGTTCATTACCTCGGCCGGTATTTCTGCCGGTATCGATATGAGCCTGCACCTGGTTGAGCGCCTGCACAACCGTGCCCTGGCCGAGCGTACTGCGCTGCAGATGGATTTCGACTGGACCGAGAACGACTGAAACGCTCACTTGCTGCCCGGCGCCGCCGGGCAAGCTCGCGCCATCTGCTACAGACTCTCGCGGATTAAGCTCGCACGCTCTGGCCTGCTCGCCGTTGTCACGACTTCGTCCGGGGCGCGGGTCACTCAGCCAGCTTCCTTACCCATTGCCTGATTACAGGCCTGCGTCCCCTTGCCATGCAGAGTGCAGGAACCATGAAAACCCATTTCTTCAAGATCGTTCAAACCGTCGCGCAGCATGGCTCGTTCTCGGAAGCCGCCGCTATCCTCGGTTGCAGCCAGTCGAACATCAGCTACGCCATCAAGGAAGTCGAAGACTACTTCGAGAAACGCCTGTTCATTCGCAGCCGCACCGGCTGCACCCTGACCCCGGAAGGGCAGATCATCACCCAGAACCTGAGCAATATGCTGGCGACTCTGGAGCAGCTAAAAAAAATGGAGTCAGTGGCCGTGTAGCCATCCATTACAGCACCCATGTCCAGGAGACCAACCTCGGGGCATCTCTGGACTTTCTCGCCCGCAACTACCCCGATATCCAGTTGAGCGTGTTGCATAGCAACGACCCGCATCCCAGCCTTGACCCCTTGCAGCGTGAGCTGGCCGATATCCTGATTCTGCCCAGCACCGTGCTTGACGAGCAGCACATCGAACACCATCGCTGGTCAGACCACTACGTGCTGGTCATCGCCCGCCACCTGTGTAAAACCGCGCCGCCCTTGAGCGATCTGGCGCGCTCGGTGCGCTACGTCGCCTGGCGCCATCCCGGCCAGGAGCGGCTGCACAGCCAGATGGCCAGCGCGCAGTTACGCCTGAGCCATCGCGGCGAACTAAGCTGCCTGGACACGTTGCTGGATCTGGTGATCAAGGGCCACTGCCTGACCGTCTTGCCCAGTGCGCTATTGCCGGTGCCCAACCCCGGCCTTGAATACCTGACCTTGCCGGTACCGGTCACGCGGCGAATCAGCGTGGTGGCGCGGCCCACCTCATTGCTGTCCAGCGCGGCGACAGTGGTGATCGACGCGTTGAAAAAGTCTTCGGTGTTTCAGGCGCGCGGCAAGCAGACGGCAGACGCGGTCTGACAAACCCGATGCAACGAATACTGCCGACAGGGCTCATACACAGTAGGCAAGATTTCATGGGGCCGACGGCCCTGGTCATACCACTTTGAACGGACCAATGGACGCCATGACGAAACCGGACAAGCAGTATGTGGACTGGCTGGTCGACCAATCGATGCTCAATGCGGCACGCCAACGGGCCAAGACCTATGGCGGTCAGGGCCGGCTCTGGCAGCGGCCGTTTGCCCAGGCCCGGCCACGCGACGCCACGGCGATTGCTTCAGTATGGTTCACCGCCTATCCGGCCTCGATGATCACTCGCGACGGCGGTTCAGTGCTTGAAGCCTTGGGCGATGAGTCGTTGTGGCGGGCGTTGTCGGAGATCGGTATTCAGGGCGTGCATAACGGGCCGTTGAAGTTGTCGGGGGGCTTGCAGGGTTATGAGCGCACCCCGAGTGTCGATGGCAACTTCGACCGTATCAGCTTCGGTATCGACCCGGACCTGGGCGATGAAGCGCAATTGCTCAATCTCAGCCGTATTGCCGCCGCGCACAATGCCGTGGTGGTCGATGATGTGATTCCGTCGCACACCGGCAAAGGCGCGGACTTTCGGCTGGCCGAGATGGCCTACGAGGATTATCCCGGCCTTTACCACATGGTCGAAATACGCGAAGAGGACTGGCCGTTGCTGCCCGACGTGCCTCAGGGCCGTGATGCAGTCAACCTACTGCCGGAAACCGTCGATCTGTTACGTGACAAGCATTACATCGTTGGTCAGTTACAACGGGTGATCTTCTTCGAGCCGGGGGTCAAGGAAACCGACTGGAGCGCCACTGATGTGGTGGTCGGGGTAGACGGCAAGGCCCGGCGCTGGGTGTACCTGCACTACTTCAAGGAAGGCCAGCCATCACTGAACTGGCTTGACCCAAGCTTTGCCGCGCAGCAAATGATTATCGGCGATGCGCTGCACGCCATCGATGTGATGGGCGCGCGGGTGTTGCGGCTGGATGCCAACGGTTTTCTCGGGGTAGAGCGCAAGCTTGAAGGCGGGGCCTGGTCGGAAAGCCATCCGCTGTCGATCACCGGTAACCAATTGCTCGGCGGCGCGATCCGCAAGGCCGGCGGCTTCAGCTTTCAGGAACTGAACCTGACCGTCGATGACATTGCGGCGATGTCCCATGGCGGCGCCGACCTGTCTTACGACTTCATCAACCGCCCGGCCTACCAGCATGCCTTGCTGACCGGCAGTACCGAATTCCTGCGTCTGATGCTGCGCCAGGTGCATGCGTTCGGCATCGACCCGGCCTCGCTGATTCATGCCTTGCAAAACCACGATGAGCTGACTCTGGAGCTGGTGCATTTCTGGACCCTGCACGCCCACGACACCTACCACTATCAGGGCCAGACCTTTCCGGGCAACATCCTGCGTGAGCACATCCGTGAAGAGATGTATGAGCGCCTGGCGGGTGAGCATGCGCCGTACAACCTCAAGTTCGTCACCAACGGTGTGTCCTGCACCACGGCGAGCATCATCACCGCGGCGCTGGGCATTCGGGATCTTGAAACCATCAGCGAGGACGATATTCGCCAGATCCAGCACATCCATCTGCTGCTGGTGATGTTCAATGCCATGCAGCCCGGGGTATTTGCGCTGTCAGGCTGGGACCTGGTCGGCGCGCTGCCGCTGGCTGCCGAACAGGTCGAACACCTGATGCGCGATGGTGATACCCGCTGGATCCATCGTGGCGCCTATGACCTGGTGGACCTTGACCCGCAGGCCGAGCAGTCGCGGGGCGGGATGCCCAAGGCGCGGACCTTGTACGGCAGCCTGGCCGAGCAATTGCAACGGCCAGACTCGTTTGCTTCGCAACTGAAAAAAATCCTCGCGGTGCGCCGCGCCTACGACATTGCGGCCAGCAAGCAGATTCTGATTCCCGATGTCGAACACCCCGGCTTGCTGGTCATGGTCCACGAACTGCCCGCCGCCAAGGGCACCCAGATCACGGCGCTGAACTTCAGCAACCAGCCGATCACCGAAACCCTGCACCTGCCGGCAGATATCATTCCTGGGCCGGTGGTGGACATCATCAACGAGCGGGTCGAAGGCGACCTGACCGAGCAGGGCGAGTTCACCATCAATCTGGATGCCTATGAAGGCCTGGCACTGCGGGTGGTGAGCAATCTGGTATGAGGATGCGGTGCAGCCGGGGATTCGTGATTTAATACCCGGCTTTGATCAATTGTTTCCAGAAAAGGCGGTTATGGACACAGGCGCACGACTCAAGCTGGTTCGCGAAAGCCACAAACTGTCACAACGCGAGCTCGCCAGACGCAGCGGCGTGACCAACGCGACCATCTCGCTGATCGAGCAGAACCGCGTCAGCCCCTCGGTCAGTTCACTGAAAAAACTGCTCGAAGGCATTCCCATGAGCCTGGCGGAGTTCTTCACCTTCGATCAGCCGCCGGGGCAGGTCAACGAGCGTTATGTGTTCCGCGCCGGTGACCAGCCCGACCTGGGCCGCGACGGCCTGCGTTTGCTGTTGATCGGCGCCACCCTGCCAGAGCGGCAAATGCGCCTGCTGCGCGAACTCTACGCGCCCGGCGCAGACTCCGGTGACGAACCGATCGTGCATGCCGAAGGCGAAGAGTGCGGCCTGGTAACCCGCGGCACCATCGAGCTGACCATTGACGGCCAGATCCACACCCTCGGCCCCGGTGACGGTTACTACATCCCGACCACCTTGCCCCATCGGTTTCGCAACATCGGTCAGGACGAGGCCGAAATCATCAGCGCCAACACGCCGGCGAATTTCTGAACGCTGGTTTTCCAGCGGACGTGTGCCGTGCTCAAAAAGCAGCTACGACGCCAGCTCGCCGGGAGATCACCCGTCGCCCCAGCGCCGCGCTGTCGCGCAGTAAACACAGGGCCCCGTAGGAGCAGCTTTAGCTGCGAAGCCTTTGGAATGCTGGGGGGGCATGCACAATCAGATCGAGGGGCTTTCCCTGAACCATCGATCCATTTCCATTTGCCAGCCTCCTGTCGGCTGGTTACTGTGCAGCCATCCAGTGTCTCCTGACCGCCCCGCACTCTGGTAGCCGCGCTTGAATTCCGCCGTATCCCCAGCAGATCCTGTTCCCGTCAGCGGCACCCGCTACAGCGTCGCGGTACGTGCCTTGTGTGAATTCACCGCCAAGACCGGAGACCTGGACCTGCGCTTCACACCATCACCCACCGCCCAGGAAGGGATTGTCGGCCATCAGAAAGTAGCCGCCCGGCGCGGCGATCGCTATCAGACCGAACTGAGCCTGAGCGGCGACTACGGCGCGCTGACAGTACGCGGCCGCGCCGATGGCTATGACCCGGTGCTGCGTCAGCTCGAAGAGGTCAAGACCTACCGTGGTGATCTCGCCGCCATGCCCGATAACCACCGGCAATTGCACTGGGCCCAGGCCAAAGTGTACGGCTGGCTGCTGTGCCAGCAACTCGACCTGCAGCAGGTCACGGTGGTGCTGGTGTACTTCAACGTGGTCAGCGAAAAAGAAACCCCGATCCGTCAGGTATTGAAGCGCAAAGAGCTGCAGGCGTTCTTTGAGCACCAGTGCCAGTTGTTCATCGCCTGGGCCGAACAGGAGCTCCGGCATACGGCCACCCGCAATGCGGCACTGACCGCGCTGACCTTTCCTCATGCCGAGTTTCGCGCCGGGCAGCGGGTATTGGCCGAGTCGGTCTATAAAGCCGTGAGCACTGGCCGCTGCCTGATGGCCCAGGCGCCTACCGGCATCGGCAAGACGCTGGGCACACTGTTCCCGCTGCTCAAGGCGATGCCCGGCTGCGGCACTGAAAAACGCGGGCTGGACAAGCTGTTGTTCCTCACCGCCAAGACCCCCGGCCGGCAGTTGGCGCTGGACGCGCTCAATACCTTGCAACGGCACACGCCGCAGTTACCGCTGCGGGTGCTGGAACTGGTGGCCCGCGACAAAGCCTGCGTGCACCCGGACAAAGCCTGCCATGGCGAGGCCTGCCCGTTGGCCAAAGGCTTCTATGACCGGCTGCCTGATGCGCGGCATGACGCACTGCAACAGCCGTGGCTGGATCAGGCCGGGGTGAGGGCGGTGGCGCTGGCGCATCAGGTTTGTCCCTATTACCTGAGCCAGGAACTGGCGCGCTGGGCCGATGCGGTGATCGCCGACTATAACTACTGGTTCGACCTCAATGCTCTGCTGTTCGGTCTGGCCCAGCTCAATGGCTGGCAGGTGGCGGTGCTGGTGGACGAAGCTCATAACATGGTCGAGCGTAGCCGGGGCATGTACAGCGCCAGCCTGGACCAACACACGCTGGCCGAGGTGACGTCGAGCGCGCCGGACAAGGTCAAAAAAGCCCTGCAACGGCTCAACCGTCAATGGAATGCCTTGAACAAGGACCAGCTCGCCGCGTACCAGGCCTATGAGCAACCCCCGGTGAAGTTTCTCACCAGCCTGACCGGTTGTATCACCGCCCTGAGCGAGCACTTCAACGACAACCCGCAACTGGCGGTCGACGCTACGTTACAGAACCTTTATCTGGAGCTGATTGGCTTTGCACGTATCGCCGAGCTGTTCGATGAGCACTTTCTGTTCGATATCACCCGCCGTGACATTGGTCGCCAGCGCAGCCGCTCGCGACTGAGTTTGCGTAACGTGGTGCCGGCGCGCTTCATTGGCCCGCGCTTGCAGGCGCCGCGCAGCACAGTGATGTTTTCTGCAACCCTCAGGCCGCAGTCGTTCTACAGCGACCTGCTGGGTTTGCCGACCGGGACGGTGTGGATCGACGTCGAGTCGCCATTCGACCCCGACCAGTTGCAGGTGCAGATCGTCAGCCGCATTTCCACCCGCTACAACCATCGCCAGGCATCACTGGCGCCGATCGTCGAGCTGCTGGCCGAGCAGTATCGGGCACGGCCTGGCAATTACCTGGCGTTCTTCAGCAGTTTCGACTATCTGCAACAGGTGCTCGAGCTGCTGCGCACGCTTCATCCGCAGTTGCCGGTGTGGAGCCAGGCCAAGGGCATGAGCGAGGCCGAGCGCCAGGCTTTTGTGCAACGCTTCACCCCGCACAGCCAGGGCATCGGTTTTGCCGTGCTCGGTGGCGCGTTCGGTGAAGGCATCGACCTGCCAGGGGCACGCCTGATTGGCGCCTTTATCGCCACCTTGGGGCTGGCCCAGCTCAACCCGGTCAACGAGCAGTTCAAACAGCGCATGGCTGCCTTGTTCGGCGCGGGCTACGATTACACCTACCTGTATCCGGGGCTGCAAAAGGTTGTGCAGGCGGCCGGGCGGGTGATCCGCACCCGTGACGACCGCGGCGTGGTGATGCTGATCGACGACCGCTTTGCCGAGCCCCGCGTGCAACGGTTACTGCCGGAGTGGTGGCGGCTCAATTAACTCAACGGTTTGGTGAATCAAAACCGAGCAAGCCAGTCAAAGTGCCAGTAAACTGCCGCTTGCTATTGTTACTGCGGCACCTTGTAGGACCGGCTTTAGCCGGGAAGGCTTCGCAGATGAAACACATCCCCTAGTCGCTCCTACAAAATTGCAGATATCTACCCTTTGGAGGTTGCATGAGTATCAGTCCACTCGCCGGCAAGCTGGCGCCCGAGCACCTGCTGGTCGATATCCCGCGGCTGGTCACGGCCTATTACACCGGCCAGCCAGATGCCTCGGTAGCCACCCAGCGCGTGGCCTTCGGCACCTCCGGGCACCGCGGCAGCTCCTTTGAACTGAGCTTCAACGAATGGCACGTTCTGGCCATCAGCCAGGCGATCTGCCTGTACCGGCAGAGCAAGGGCATTGACGGCCCGCTGTTCCTTGGCGCTGACACCCACGCACTGTCGACCCCGGCCGCTGCCACGGCGCTGGAAGTGCTGGCCGCCAACGGCGTGCAGGTGATGATCTCGCACAACGACGAATACACCCCGACGCCAGCGGTGTCCCACGCGATTCTTTGCTACAACCGCGGGCGCAGCAGCGGCCTGGCTGACGGCATCGTCATCACCCCGTCGCACAACCCGCCGCAGAGCGGCGGCTTCAAGTACAACCCGCCCAATGGCGGACCGGCCGACAGCGACGTGACCAAGTGGATCGAAAACAAGGCCAACGAACTGCTCGCCGAGCGGGTGGTGGGGGTGTCGCGCATCAGCCATGAGCAGGCACTGCGCGCCGACACGACCCATCGCCATGACTACGTCAACACCTATGTGGCGGACCTGAGCAGCGTTATCGACCTGCAAGCCATCCGCGATGCCGGTCTGAAGCTGGGCGTTGACCCGTTGGGCGGCGCTGGCGTGCGTTACTGGCAGGCGATTGCCGAGCATTACCAACTTGATCTGGACGTGGTCAACCCGCATGTGGACGCGACCTTCCGTTTCATGAGCGTCGACTGGGACGGCCAGATTCGTATGGACCCGTCGTCCAGCCACGCGATGCAGAGCCTGATCGGCCTCAAGGACCGTTATCAGATCGCGTTCGCCTGCGACCCGGACCACGACCGCCACGGCATCGTGACCCCGACGGGCGGCCTGATGACCCCCAACAGCTATCTGGCCGTGGCCATCGACTACCTGTACCAGAACCGTCCGCAATGGCGCGCGGATGCCGCCGTGGGCAAGACGGTGGTCAGCAGCGGCCTGATCGACCGGGTGACGGCACGTCTGGGCCGCCAACTGTACGAAGTGCCGGTGGGCTTCAAGTATTTCGCTGACGGCCTGTTCAACGGCAGCCTGGGCTTTGGCGGCGAAGAGAGCGCCGGCGCGTCGTTCCTGCGCCGTGACGGCAGCGTCTGGAGCACCGACAAGGATGGTCTGATTCCGGCCTTGCTGGCCGCCGAAATGACCGCCCGCAGCGGCCTGGACCCGAGCCAGCGTTACGCGGCGCTCACCGCCGAACTGGGTGAGCCGTTCTCGACCCGCGTCGACGCCAAGGCCAATCCGCAGCAAAAAGCCGCGCTGGGCAAGCTGGCACCCGAGCAGGTCAAGTCGACCGAGCTGGCCGGCGAGCCGATCCAGCAGGTCCTCAGCCATGCGCCGGGCAACAACCAGGCCATCGGCGGCCTCAAGGTCATGACCGCCAACGGCTGGTTTGCGGCACGCCCGTCGGGCACTGAAGACATCTACAAAATCTACGCCGAAAGCTTCATCGGTAACGATCACCTGCAGCGTCTGGTCGGCGAAGCCCAGGCCTTGGTCGACGAGGCCATCGCTGTACGATGAGGTGACGTTCGGGCGGTGCGGCCCATACCGGGCCGCCCGCCAGACATTCATTCAGTGCATCAACCCCCACAAGGCCAGCAACGGTGCGTCTTCCGACTGCATCGAATGCACCACCGACGGGGCATTCCATAGCATCCCGCCCATTCCGGGCTGCCACCAGCCATCGCCCTGGCGATACCATTGCCCTTCAGACAGCACGATGTAGAACTCCTGCGGCGGATGCTGATGAAAGGGGTAGCGGGTTTCGGGCGCCATGACGGCCAGGCCCAGGGTCAGGGTCGGGCACGCCACCGGGCTGCCGTTGCCCAGCAGCAGCGCATGACGATGGCGTTCGACAAACGCGGGGTCTTCGCCATGCGCCGCGCTGCGTTTGATCCAGCGGGCATGCGCCAGCAGCGCTTGCAGGGCGTCCAGCAACGGATGGTCAACTGCCGGGTTGTGCCTGGCCAGCGCCAGGCTGGTGGCCAGCCAATGCTCAATGACCCCAGGGTCTTCCTGCTCAGGCACAGGCCGGCGCGCCAGGCTCAGTTGCGCATCGGCCGTGAGCTGGCCGCTGGCCTTGATCTGCTCGGCATGCCGCTCGCCCTGATAGCCGGTCAGCAGCCGGCTGATGGCGAATGTGAGCGCTGCTGCGTGGGTCAGGATTTCAGAGTCATGCATGGCGTCGGTTCCTATGCTTCGATGAGCCGAGTCTGACGCCGGACCGTTGAGCCTGCCATCTCAGGAGCGACACATAACGTACTGAGTAGTGGCACACAGCCAAGGCTGGAGCTTGCGCGTGTTTTTAGCCACCATAGGCGGCATTTTAGCCACCCCACGGAAAACCGCGTGTCTGACCACCTGCCTTCTGCAATGCCCCCGCAACTGGATATCGACCTGCAAGCCTGTGAGCGGTTGCCCTGGCTCAAGCGTGTCTTGGCCCGTGCCCTGGGCCGTGGCCTGAACGGTCTGGGTGCGCAACACCAGGCGTCCTGGGCGCAGGGGCATACCGACGGTTACCTGGCCGGGCACGGCGAAGGGGTCAATGAAGGCTACGCCGAGGGGCATCTGGACGGGATCGAGAAGGGCCGGCGCATGCTGTTGATCCGCGATACCCGGCCTGAAGCGCATCGCGGCCCGCAGGTCGAGGATCACCTGTTTGAAGATTGGCGCTTACCGCTGAGCGCCGAGCTGATCAAGCGCATCAAGGCCGACGTGGCGCAAAAGCTGCCGAGCCACGCCCAGCCCAGTGCCGCCCAGTGGAAGATGATCCTCAGCGATACCCCGGCGACTTGCGTGATCGCCGGCGCCGGGGCAGGCAAGTCGACCTCACTGGTGCTGCGCATTGTGCTGCTCACCCACTACCTGGGTTTTGAGCTGGACAGCATGACCGTGGTGACCTTCACCCGTGAGTCACGCAAGGACTTCATGACGCGGCTGATCGACGTCATGGCGCTCTGGGGCCATGCGCTGACTGCCCGTCAGGCGCGCGAGCTGGTCCGCACCTTTCATTCACGCATCCTGCCGCTGGTGCGCAGCCTGCCAGGCTTCGAGCATCTGCAAGCCTTCGAGACGCTGGGCAGCCAGAGTTCTGGCGTTGAAGAGATCGATAGCAACCCGTTTGATCTGCGCATCAACGATGCCCAGCGCGAGCAACTGAACCTGTGCTATCGCGACCTCTACGCCGCTGAGCCGCGCTTTCGTGAGGTCATCGCGCCGTTGTGTCGCCAGGCCCGGCAACTGAAAGAGATCGACCGTGACCACCCGGATGTGCAGAAGCGCGCCGCAGTGACCGAGCTGTCGGCCAAGCGTGACAAGGACTGGTGCGACACTGTCGAGACACAATGGCGGCGTGCCGGCGCCTGGCCGATTGCGGGGATCACACCGCAGCGCGAGAGCCTGCAGGTCAACGGCCATGCCTTTCACGTGCATGGTTACGCCGCCGAGCTGGACGCCTGGGTGATACTCGGTTGCGATGAGCGCGAAGATCGCGACTTCAAACGCCCCGGTGCCAAGCTGCCGCTGTGGGCCGAGGGAGTGATCAAGCGCACGCTGTTTCAGGCGTTTTGCAGCAAACCGGTGATCTGGCTCGAGAGTTATCAGGCGGGCAGCCAGTTATTGCACAACCTCACTGGCAGCGCGTTGGCCGGGCCGGGGTTTGAGTACAAGGTCAAGGGTGAGCTGGCCAGCGCACCGCTGCTCGACTGTTTTGTGCTGGTCGCCGGTTTCATCGAAAACCTCGGGCTTGACGTGTCGGCGGCAGTGGCGCAGATGAGTTTTGCCAGTCATGACCCGGACCGGTTTTTCTTCGAGGCCCTGAGCCTGTTCTGGAAACGCTTCGAGTCGCAGTTGCTGGACCAGACCCCGCCGGTGATGACTTACAACCGAATGTTCGCGCTGTTCGGCGAAACTGCGCCGGAGAATCTTGCGCAACTGGACGACGAAGCGCTGCGCCCGCTGTCGCACCTGATGATCGACGAGTTCCAGGATGTGTCGCCGCAGATCGTCTCCTGGCTGCGTGCCAGTTTGCGTGAAATCCGTCGGCGTGGCCCGGCCATGCATGTGGGGCGCCGGGCCCATCATGCCTCGCTGCTGTGTGTCGGCGATGACTGGCAGTCGATCTACGGCTGGCGCGGCAGTTCACCGCATTACTTCATGGCGTTCAACGAGGAGTTTTCATCGCCGGCCAGCACTCGGGTAATGCTCAGCGAAAACTACCGCAGCCATCAGCACATCATTGATGCCGCCGAACACATCGTCCGCGCCGCGCCGGCGATTGCCGGCAAAAAGGCCAAGGCCAGCGGTAACCAGCAAACACTGTGGCCGGTGGTCGTGCTCGAGCGCGATGACCAGGTTCTGTTCGAACGGGTTCAGGCTCACCAGCAGCAGGGCGACAGCATCCTGCTGCTGTACCGCAAGGGCAGCGAGCGTCAGCGGATGTCGGAGCAACTGCTGGCATTGCTGCAGGCCGATGCCGCGCAAACGCGGCAGATCAAAACCCTGACTTACCACAGTGCCAAGGGCTTGCAGGCTGATGCCGTGTTTTTGCTCGGTGATTGCCAGCACCTGACCCAGTCGCCGGCCAAAAACCAGCTGTACCGGATTGCCGGACTGGGTGATAAGGGCGAACCGCAGGCGTACGACAAGGCCCAGCAGGACGAGGTGCTGCGGCTGGCGTATGTGGCGATTACCCGTGCGGTACGCCAGTGCTACTGGTTTATCGATAGCCAGGACCAAGGCAACGGCCCGAAAGCCTCGGACCGGGTGGCCGCCGACCAGGCGTACTTCGACGACCAGCGGCTGGGCAAAGTGTGATCAGGCCCGGCGGTTGCTCAAGATAGCTGCGAGGTCATGACCGGCAGGCTGAACAGCTCCATTTCTGCTTCGATGGCTTCGATGATGATTTCCACGTCACGGGCGTTCATGACCGTGGCGCAAGGCAGGCCGGCAATGGCCACGAAGGTCTGGCCGCTGGCGCGATCGAACAGGCGGGCGATCATACTGCTGGGCGCGTCCATGGTGGCTTCAAAACCGACCGGATGGAAATGCCAGCGCATGAGCTGGCAGGCGTTGGGGAACGTGACCTTGTTCATGGGACCCACCTGTATCATGCGCGCATCATCGATGCAGCGAGTGGCAGGGCAAGACGTGGCTGAGCAAGCACTTATCCGAGGTGCTGTCGGAATTTTCCGGCACAATTGTCAGGCTTGTCTTGGTGAATAATGAAGATAGCACTGCCATATGAAACAAGCCGAAATATTTATCCCGAGGTTACAAAAAGTTCGATTTTTTTGACGTGAATCATGCTTGGGTGGGCTTGCGTACCGTCGGTCCGGTTTGCGCCGTTCGCTGGCCGCGTTGATGCTCTGTGCGGCGGTACTTTTTTCGTTGCTGTGCAGGTCGATAGAAGGCAAGCTGACAGCATGACGTCGAAGGGGTGCGCCATGTTCAAGTACACCATGCTGGGATTGCTGATGGCGGCCTCGGCCTCGCATGCAGCCGGGACGGTTAATGTCCACAACTGGACCGACTACATCGCCGACGATACCCTCAAGAACTTCCAGGCCAGCACCGGCATCAAGCCCATTTACACCACCTTCGAAAGCAACGAAGAACTCAACGGCAAGTTGCTGGCCAAGGGCTCGGGGTACGACGTAGTGTTCCCCTCGGTGCATTTCATGGCCCAGCAGATCAACGCCGGTGCGCTCAAGAAGCTCGACCTCAGCCAGTTGCCCAACTGGAAGAACCTCAACCCGGTGCTGCTCAAGGCTCTGCGGGTCAACGATCCGGGCAACACTCACGGCTTCCCTTACCTGTGGGGCAGCACCGGCATCGGCTATGATCGTGAGCAGATCGTTGCGGTGCTGGGCGAGAATCCGCCGGTGAACTCCTGGGATCTGCTGTTCAAGCCCGAGTACCTCAAGAAGGTCGCCCAGTGCGGCGTGGCGATCATCGACAACGCGCCGGAAATGCTGCCGATTGCCCTGAACTACCTGAACCTGCCGCCGCACAGCGATGTGCCGGCAGATTACGCCAAGGCCGAGGCTTTGCTGACCAGCGTGCGACCTTATGTGCGCTACTTTCATCTCAACAATTACATTCGCGACCTCGCGGCTGGAAAAATCTGTGTGGCAGTGGGTTTCTCCGGCGACATCGATCAGGCTCAGGACATCGCGGAAAAGGCCGGGCACAAGGACATTCTCTATTCGGTGCCTATGGAAGGGGCGCCGATGTGGTTCGACATGGTCGCCATGCCGGTGGATGCGCCCAATGAAAAGGCGGCCTACGCGTACATGAACTACCTGTTGCGCCCGGAGGTGATTGCCGCGATCACCAACCAGATGCATTACGCCAACGGCAACGAGAAAGCCGATGCGTTGATCGTGCGTGAGGTATGGTCTGACAAGACGGTGTACCCCGACGATGAGACCATCAGCCGGATGTTTGTTCTCGAGCCGGTCAATCCGGAGATTGACGCGCTGCGCAATCAGATCTGGGACCGGATCAAAAACCTCAAGTAAGCGGCCCGCATTCAGCATGGGTAGTCATATTTACTGACAACTGGGGCTGGTTTTTTTCGTCCGTTGTGCAACACAACGGCATTTTCCGACTCCCATAGAGGCTTATCGAGTCTGTCCGGGGGCAATGTTGCCCATGCCCCCGCTCATTCTTCATTGTGCAACATCTCCCGATTAGCCTTGGTAACAGGCTGTGCGAGGGATCGCGCACCGGCCTTCGAACGGACTCGTGAACCCGCCAGGTCTGGCAAATTTGCCGCAGTGACTGGACAGATTGCACCCGACTAACCTGTATCGGATTCAGAGAATATGACCCGTTTCAACTCATTGCTGACCAACGTGCGACAGCGCCGCTGGCTGGCGCTGCCAGCCGTTCTGACGGCCTCGGCAATTTTCTGGTTTTCCATCGGCGACGGCGTGCTGGCCGAACCCAAGAATGGCACCCAGACCCTGGTATTTCTGCGCCACGCCGAAAAACCTGCCATGGGCCTGGGGCAACTGAACTGCCAGGGTCTGAACCGCGCCCTGGACCTGGCCGAGCTGTTGCCCAATGAGTTCGGCAAGGCCGATTTCATCTTTGCGGCTGACCCTGGCCGGCATGTGGAAGAGGGCGAGGGCGATCATTCCTACAGTTACGTGCGCCCGTTGATGACCATCGGCCCGAGTGCTATCAAACTGGGCCTGCCGGTGAATATCGATTTTGGCGCCAATGACACCAGCGACCTCGCTCATGAACTGATGGACGTCAAATACCACGACGCGACGATTTATACCGCCTGGTCCCACGGTTATCTGCCGGAGCTGGTCAACAAGGTCGCCGAAGAGGCCTCCGGCAAGAAGATGAACCTGATCGACGACTGGACGGGTACCGACTTTGACTCGCTATTGGTCATGACTCTGGAATGGACCAACGGTAAAGCCAGCATGGAGTATCAGGTGGTCAAGCAGAACCTCAACAACGGTGCCGCGAGCTGTCCGGGCAGGGCATGAAACACTGGCTTTAGCGGGGCCGGGTCGCTAGTGTGTGCGGCCATCCGCTCAGCCGTCTTGAGCGGGGTTGTCGCGGACCCTTCATGAATGTTTTGAACGCCCTGTGCCTGTCGGCCGTCTGCCTGTTGGCGGGCTGCATCGGCCCGCCCGTGCCGCTTACCGAACAGACCCGCACCCAGTTGAGCCAGCAGGCGCCAGTGCGCTTTGTGCTGACCTTCGATGACGGTCCCAGCGGCTCGGGCTGGTGGAACCCGACCGCACGAATCCTGGATGATCTGGCTGATAACCCGGTGATGCCCGGGATCAAGGCCGTGTTTTTTGTCCAGACCGGGGCAATCGGTGGCGGTGGCAGCGACACGGGCCGGGAACTGCTGCGCCGTGAAGGCCGTGAGCTGCATATTCTCGGTTTTCACAGTGCTACGCCACGACACACCAACCACCGCTCGTTGAGCCCTGAGCAACTGGAGCAGTCGTTACGCGACGGGCTGCGGATCATCGCTGAGCAAAGTGGTCAGCAGGCCACGTTGCTGCGCCCGCCGTTCTGGAACTATGACCATCGTACATTCGCGGCTTACCGGGCGAAGGGGCTGCGAGTGCTGCTCACCGACCTGAGTGCCAACGATGGCAAGATCTACGGCTTCAACATGAGCCCGCGCCGCCGCGCAAACCTGCTGCTGCAAGTCTCGCAAGTGCGCGAGCGGATCGCCAGGGGCGAGTTGCCCACGGTCGATGGCGCGACTCCGGTGGTGGTCACTTTCCATGACGTCAACCGTTATACGGCGCGGCATATCCATGAGTACTTGCAGATCCTGATCGACAGCGCCAGGGCCGATGGCTTGCCGCTGGCGGCCAAGCCGTTCTACGACGACCAGGCCCAATTACTGCGCGCCGCCACCGCCCGCACCGTACCTGATGATGGACGGGGCGTGCACCTGCCGGGGATCTGGGACTGGCTGTGGGACCATAACGGGCATTGAAACACTCGTTTCGACCGCGTCTGAGGTGTCGCAGCTAAAGCCAATACTGTTCAGATAAGCACTGCATGCCTTTGTGGGAGCGAGCTAGCTCGCGAAGAGGCCAGTAAAAGCACTAAATCTGCTGCGAATGTACCGCCGTCTTCGCCGGGAGGCCGGACCACAGCAACCGGAGTGCCGGCCGGCTGCTCCCACCAGTCTAATTGAACATTCTCGCCATCAGGCTTTATCCCGCCCGCCATGGGTCGCGCGCGCCTGGGCGAAGATTGCGTCCATGCGCCAGTGCTGGTTCTGGTAGCGCGGGTCTTCGGCCCATTCGTGCCAGCCTGAATCACGGCGGTACTGCCCGAGCAGGCCGCTGTGGCGAATCTGCCCGGCGTCCAGAACTTGTGGCTGGCTGCAATCGGGATCGACGTACAGCGCATCGCGGGTGCAGTACAACTCACACATGAAGCAGGTCTGGCAGGCCGACTGGTCGCCAATCGCTGGCAGGCCGTCGGCGTCCAGGGTCAAGGCGTTGGTCGGGCACACCTGCACGCAGGTGCCGCAGCCGTCGCACAGGTCTTTGAAGATCAGTTCAATCATGCGGGGCTCCTTGCGCGCAGTGCGGTGTCGCAGGCTGGGGTTGCAGGGCATCGAAGCGATGCCAGTTGTGGTCCAGGCCGCCGATGCGCAAGTGCGCGTCGAAGCGCGCCAGTTGGGCAGGGCAATCGCTGCGCTGGTGCATGCCACGGCTTTCCTGGCGTTGTTCGGCGGCCCGGTAGCACCAGCGTGCGGTGGCCGCCATGGCGGCCAGCTCACGGGCGCGCAGCGGGTTGCCGAGCGGGCTGGCAGTCGCATGGCGGAGCTGGTCCCAGACGTTGTCCAGTGCCTGCAAGGAGCGTTGAATCTGTGCGCCGCTACGAAACAGGTTCTTGTCCAGCGGATGAACTTCGTCCTGAATACCGCGGATCACGGCCTGGCTGTCCTGAACGGTCGCATTCAGGCCCAGGCCGGCAAAGCCCAGCAGCGCACCGCCAGTGCGGCCCTTCTGCAAGGCGTGCCGGGCGGCGGCGCGGCCGGCCCATTGTCCGGTCGACAGCGCCCAGGCCGAGTTCTGCGCACCGCCGCCGGAGGTCGCCCCGGCAATCGGCTCACGGCTGGCGGCGTCTCCGGCGGCGTACAGGCCCGCCACGCTGGTCTGGCAATCCTCGTTGATCAGGCGCAAACCGCCCACGCCACGGATGGTGCCTTCCGGATGCAGGGTCACCGCAAAGCGCTGGCGGTACGGGTCGATGCCGCGACGGTCGAAGGGCAGCATCAGGTTGGGCTGGATGGTCGGCAACTGTTGGCGGATGTCGTGTGGCACCCGATGCAGGCGGCAGTACACCGGGCCGTTGAGTAACGCACGGGCCAGTTGTTCGGTAAAACCCGGTCCCTGGCTGATCGGCAGTTCCCGGTCATGGGCGTCATAGTACTGGCCGAAGCTGTAGACCATCGAACGGGTCATGCTGCTGCCCGCCGCTGCGATGCAGTAATAGTTGGAGAACTCCATGCCTGACAGTTCGGCACCGGCTTCGGCGCCCATCAGGTAGCCATCGCCGGTATTGTTGTGACTGCCCAGCAGGCTGGACAGAAACGCGCAGCCGCCGCTGGCCAGTACCACCGCTGGCGCCTGCACCTGCCAGTGACCGCCGGCCTGGCGCCGCCAGCCGCGCGCGCCGGACAGGGTGCCGTGGGCATCGCGCAGCAGTTCCAGGGCCGGGCTGTGGTCGAGGACCGTGACGCCGCTATCCAGCGCCAGGCGGCGCATGCCGCGCATGTATTCCGGGCCGCGCAGGCCTCGGTAATGGGTCACGCCTTGGGCGTCGGTGGGGAAGTGGTAGTAACCCTGCAGGCCCGGCAGGCTGGTCCAGGTGGTGTCGATGGCGCGGGCCATCCAGTGCGGATCAGCCAGGCCAAACGCGGTGGCCAGGCGCTTGTCGATGGCCGCTTGACGCAACCCGGCATCCGGCGCCACCCACCAGTGGCCGGGGCCAGCGGTGGCCGTTACACCGCTGGTACCGCAGTAGCCCTTGTCGACCAACACCACCCGTGCACCTTCGCGTGCTGCCGCGACGCCCGCCCAGGTGCCGGCCAGGCCGCCGCCGATAATCAGCACGTCGGTTTGCAGTTCAAGGTCGGCAGAGGGGTGCAAGGGTGTGCTCATCAATGGCTCCAGGCAGCTCAGGATCAGGGCCTCCGCCTGGCAAGGGGTCGGTATCGCTGCGAATCTAAGCATAAAGATTATTTTTAATATTCTATTTTTTAATGATTAGCTTAGAAGAAAATGTGCTTTTTAAAGATCGCGTTATACGCATAGTCTGGGTGGCACGTGCTTCACGCAGCCATTTCAGGAGTTTCACCATGAGCAATGTCAGTGCCCTGCCGGTTCAGCCACCTTCCGCGTCGTCTGAAAGCAGCGTGCGCGAGCGGGTGTCTGCCGAAGAGTGGGAAGTGCGGGTCAAACTGGCCGCTGCCTACCGCCTCGCGGCACTCAAGCGCTGGACCGACCACATTTACACGCATTTCTCGGCGCGGGTGCCGGGCCCTGAAGAACATTTTCTGATCAACGCCTTCGGCTTGCTATTCGATGAAATCACCGCGTCGAACCTGGTCAAGGTCGACATTGACGGCACCATCGTCGACGACCCTACCGGGCTGGGCATCAATTACGCCGGCTATGTAATCCACAGTGCGATCCACGGTGCACGCCCGGACCTGCAGGCTGTGCTGCACACTCACACCCGCGACGGCATTGCCGTGTCGGCGCAAAAGAGCGGCCTGTTGCCGATCTCGCAACATGCATTGGGTTTCTCCGGGCGTGTGGCCTACCACGACTATGAAGGCGTGGCACTGGAGTTGGACGAGCGCGGGCGGTTGATCGCCGACCTGGGTGACAAGGATGTGATGATTCTGCGTAACCACGGCCTGCTGACCGCCGGGGTCAGTGTCGAACACGCCTTTCAGCAACTTCAGGGGCTGGAGTACGCCTGCAACATTCAGATCGCCGCGCAATCGGCTGGCAATGACGAGTTGATCCTGCCGCCGCCCCAGGTGGTGGCCAAGGTCGAGGAGCAGGCCAAGGTGTTCAAGGACGGTAACGGACCGGGTGTGCAGCGACACTGGAAAGCGCTGATTCGTGAACTGGATCGTCACGGCACCGATTACCAGCATTGAGCGGTGTTTTAACTTCGCGCCTTGGTGTAGTGTGCGCTCCCAAAAACACGGGGCGCCCTGCATGCAAGAGCTGTTGAACGAAATCCTCGAAGAAGTCCGTCCGCTGATCGGTCAGGGCAAGGTTGCCAATTACATCCCGGCACTGGAGCTGGTGCGGCCCGATCAACTCGGTATTGCGGTGTACGCCAACAGCGGCGAGATCTATCAGGCCGGCGATGCGATGACACCGTTTTCGGTGCAGAGCATCTCCAAGGTGTTCAGCCTGGTGCAGGCCATCAGTCACTCGGGCGAGGCGATCTGGGAGCGGGTCGGTTATGAGCCATCCGGCCAGCCGTTCAACTCGCTGGTGCAGCTTGAGTTCGAGCGCGGCAAACCACGCAACCCGTTTATCAATGCCGGCGCCCTGGTGATTTGTGATATCAATCAGGGCCGTTTTGCCGCGCCTGCCTTGTCGATGCGCGACTTCGTGCGCCGCTTGTGCGGCAACCGCACCATCGTCTCCGATGCCAAGGTCGCCGAGTCCGAGTATCAGCACCGCTCACGCAATGCGGCGGCGGCCTGGCTGATGAAGTCATTCGGCAACTTCAATGGTGAAGTCGAAGATGTACTGCGCAGCTATTTTCATCACTGTGCGCTGAGCATGACCTGTGTCGACCTGGCCAAGGCCTTTGGTTTTCTGGCCAACGAAGGGTTCTGCACCCACAGTGGCGAGCAGATTCTCAGTGCCCGCCAGACCACTCAGTTGAATTCGATCATGGCCACCAGCGGGCTGTACGATGAGGCCGGTAACTTCGCCTATCGGGTCGGATTGCCCGGCAAGAGCGGGGTAGGTGGGGGCATTATCGCTGTGGTGCCGGGACGTTTTTCGGTGTGCGTATGGTCCCCGGAATTGAACGCGGCCGGCAATTCGCTGGTCGGAATGGCGGCGCTGGAACGATTGAGCGCGCGGATCGACTGGTCGGTGTTCTAACCCTCGCCTTGATCCGCTTACCCATTTAAGGAGCAAGATCAAGGTGAACTCAACCCTGCTGTCGAGTCTGCTGCTGGCCAGCCTCCTGCTTGGGGGGTGCGCCAGCCGCCCGTCAGGGCCGCCACCGTTAAGCCCTGAGCAGGCCCGCGAGCGCGTGCAGGCACTGTTGCCGGCCAGTGTCGTCGACCGCCAGGGCTGGGCTGCTGATATCCAGACGGCGTTGACCACCCAGGACATCGCTGCGACCCCTGAAAACATCTGCGCGGTACTGGCGGTAACCGAACAGGAGTCAACCTTTCAGGCCGACCCGCCGGTGCCGGGGCTGGCGCGCATTGCCCGCGAAGAGATTGACCGCCGCGCGGCCCGCTTGCGGGTGCCCGCCAGCCTGGTGGATGCAGCGCTGGGGATTCGTTCGCCAGATGGCAAAACCTATAAACAGCGCCTGGCGGCTGCGCGCACCGAGAAGCAACTGAGCGCGATCTTCGATGATTTCACCGGCATGGTGCCGTTGGGCCAGACCCTGTTCGGGCGGTTCAATCCAGTGCACACCGGCGGCCCGATGCAGGTCAGCATCGCCTTTGCCGAGCAGCATGCAGGCAGCTACCCCTATGCCGTGGATGGCAGCATTCGCCGCGAAGTCTTCAGCCGCCGTGGCGGCATGTACTTCGGCACCAGGCACCTGCTGGGTTATCCGGCTGACTACCCCGAGCCGCTGTACCGCTTCGCCGATTTCAATGCCGGCTGGTACGCCAGTCGCAACGCGGCGTTTCAAAGCGCGCTCAGCCGCCTGACCGGTATCGAGCTGGCCCTCGATGGCGACCTGATCATCCACGACTCGCTGGCCACCGGCGCCACCGAGCGTGCGGTACGCAGCCTGGGGCCGCGGCTGGGGCTGAATAACCCGGCCATTTACAACCAGTTGAAAAAGGCCGACGGGCCGGACTTCGAAGACACCAAGGTGTACCGTCAAGTGTTCGAACTGGCCGAGCAGACAGCCGGTAAACAGCTACCCCGCGCCATACTGCCGGGTATCACCCTGCAAAGCCCGAAGATCACCCGTAAACTGACCACCGCCTGGTTTGCCAAGCGGGTCAATGAACGCTACCTGCGCTGCATGCAGCGTAACTGAAGGGTACCTCTAAAAACGTAAGCGATGGCAACGCAGGTAGTTTTTAGAGGTGCCCTGAACTGCTATTCATCACTCGATAAAAGGGAGTCATCGATGCAATTTCGTTCACTCGGCAAGACTGATATCTCGGTCAGCGCCATCTGCCTGGGCACCATGACCTGGGGCGAGCAGAACACTCAAGCGCAGGCCTTCGAGCAGATTCGCCTGGCCAAGGACGCGGCGGTCAACTTCATCGACACCGCCGAGATGTACCCGGTCCCGCCACGTGGCGAGACCTACACCCGCACTGAAAGCATCATCGGCGAGTACTTCAAGCAGTACGGTGATCGTCAGGATTGGGTACTGGCCAGCAAGGTGGCCGGGCCGGGCCGTATGGAGCACATCCGCGACGGCAATCCGCGCCTGGACCGGCGCAACATCACTGCCGCTCTGGAAGGCAGCCTCAAGCGCCTGAACACCGATTACCTGGACCTGTACCAGTTGCACTGGCCGGACCGCAAAACCAATTTCTTCGGCGTGTTGGGCTACCAGCATGATGCTGACGATCAGTCCACCGCCATTGAAGAAACCCTGGACGTGCTCGATGAGCTGGTCAAAGCGGGCAAGGTGCGCCATGTCGGCCTGTCCAACGAGACCCCGTGGGGCACCCAGCGCTTCCTGAATCTGGCCCAGACCCGTGGTCAGACCCGCGCCGTGTCGATCCAGAACCCCTACAGCCTGCTCAACCGAACCTTTGAAGTGGGGCTGGCCGAAATCGCCATTCGCGAGCAGATCGGCCTGCTGGCCTATTCGCCGCTGGCGTTCGGGGTACTGGCCGGCAAATACCTCAATGGCGCCCGTCCGGCCGATGGCCGCCTGACCCTGTTCGATCGCTTCCAGCGCTACAACAACCCGCAAGCGGTCAGTGCCACCGCCCAGTACGTGGCGCTGGCCCGTGAACATGGCCTGGACCCTGCGCAGATGGCCCTGGCTTATGTCACCAGCCGGCCGTTCGTGACCAGCAACATCATCGGCGCAACCACCCTGGAACAACTGACCAGCAACCTGGCGAGCATTGATCTGGTGTTGTCCGACGAAGTGATCGCCGGCATTGAGGCGATCCACGTCAAACAGCCGAATCCGGCGCCGTAACAAAACCAGGGTTCATCAGGCGGCAGGTTGCGGTCATAATGACCGCAACCTGCCCGCCTGCCTGTGGAGCCTTGATGCCTCATCCTTTTCTGCGTTCGCTGTTGCCGCTGGTAGCCGACTTGTCGCGTGAGCTGCCTGACGAAGAACGTTATCGGCGCCTGCTGCATTCGCTGCGTCAGTTGTTGCCCTGCGATGCGGTGGCTTTGCTCAAGCTTGAAGACGACATGCTGGTCCCGCTGGCGGTGGATGGTTTGAGTCCGGACACCCTGGGGCGGCGTTTTCGGGTCAGTGAGCATCCGCGGCTGGAAATCCTCTTGTACAGCGGCAAGCCAGTGCGCTTTGCTTCGGACTGTGAACTGCCCGATCCCTACGACGGCCTGCTTGATGGTCATGGGCATCTGGAAGTCCACGACTGCCTCGGCTGCCCATTGATTATCCAGGGCGCGCCGTGGGGGCTGATTACCCTTGATTCACTGGACCCGGCCAGCTTCGGCAGTGTCGATCTCGACACCTTGCAAGGCTTTGCCAGCCTGGCTGCGGCCACGGTCATGGCCAGTGAGCGCATCAAGCAACTGGTGCGCGGCTTCGAGGACCAGCGGCAACTGCTTGAAGTCTACAAACACGTTGCCGGCGGCCATGCGCCCCGCGAGCTGGTTGGCCAAAGCCCGGCGCACAAGCGCATGGGGCAGGAAATCCAGCTGGTGGCCAACAGTCCGCTGACGGTGCTGATTACCGGTGAAACCGGGGTCGGCAAGGAATTGGTCGCCGAGTCGATCCATCTGCATTCACCCAGGGCGCACAAGCCGCTGATCAGCATCAACTGCGCTGCACTGCCGGAAACCCTGGTGGAGAGTGAGCTGTTCGGCCATGTCAAAGGTGCATTTTCCGGCGCACTCAACGGCCGCAGCGGCAAGTTTGAACTGGCCGATGGCGGCACGCTGTTTCTCGATGAGGTCGGCGAATTGCCGTTACCGGTGCAGTCCAAGCTGTTGCGGGTGCTGCAGAGTGGCCAATTGCAGCGTCTGGGGTCGGATCAGGAACATCATGTGGATGTGCGCATCATCGCCGCGACCAACCGCGATCTGGCCCAAGAGGTACGCCTGGGGCATTTTCGGGCGGACCTTTATCACCGCTTGAGCGTCTACCCGCTGAACGTGCCGCCACTGCGTGAGCGCGGCCGTGACGTGCTGTTGCTGGCCGGTTATTTTCTCGAAGAAAACCGCGTGCGCATGGGCCTGCGCAGTCTGCGCCTGAACACCGATGCCCAGCAGTTGCTGGTGGCCTGGCACTGGCCCGGCAATGTCCGGGAGCTGGAGCACCTGATCAGCCGGGCGGTGCTCAAAGCGATCTCGGCACATGCCGAGCGGCCCAGGGTGTTGACCATCGAGGCCTCGATGCTCGGACTCGACAGTGAGCTGGCCGCTGCCAATTTGCTCCAGGTGCCGGACGACGAGCCACTGTTGCCTGCCCAGGCAGGACTCAAAGCGTCGGTGGACGGCTTCCAGCGTCGGCTGATCGAGCAGGCTTTGCAGCGCCATGACGGCAAATGGGCGCAGGTGGCACGCGAGCTGGACGTTGACCGCGCCAACCTCAGTCGGCTGGCCAGAAGGCTGGGGATTCGCTGAACAGACGGCTCGCCATACGACCGTTGGGAAAAAACACGGAATCTTTCCTTTGGTGTGTGTGTCCCTTTATTCGCAGTGTCCGATTATTGCCAGGCTATTGCAGTGTCAAGGCAAAGCGTTGCGCACCGGGCACGGGGATTATTCAGACAAGGGAGGCAATGCCGTTAATGGCTCAGGAAAAACACTACCGGATCGACTACCTGTTGAACGGTGCATTTAAAAGCTTCTACATCCGATCTGTGCACATGGACAATGCCGAGGCCTGGCATTACGCAAGCGTCGATGCAGGCCTGGCACGCATTCCCAAGTACCGTCTGGAGAAGGTGGCGCGAGTGTCCAAACCCTACGCCGAACATTTTGGGATTACCAATGTGGAGTGGGCGCAGGCTTGAGGCGTCAGCCTGATCAGTCGCCGTCGTACGGGAACTCTTGCAGCGCCTCCAGCAGGGGACGGTCACCCGGCCCCTGCAGGTTGTCCAGAACCCAGCACTGCGAGGTCGGGTTCTTCGCCATCAGCAGCCGGGTGGTCTGTTCGACACCTTGCTGTCCGGGGGCATTCTTGTAACCCAGCAAATAGCTCATCTCGACGACCACCTGGCCGTCACTGTTGGACACCTGCTTCCAGGTGACCGGCTGTTGCACTTCGCCGTCCTGAGCGTCAGTCCACGGGTTGGCGGTGATGGCGCAGACATCCCCGCCGCCCTGGCAGGCCCAATCCTTCTTCAGCCACTCCAGTAACGTTGCCGACAGGTACTGCGGCCCGCCCTTGCCCTTGACGTAGAAATCAGCGTGCTGAGTGTAGATCCAGCGTGCGGTATCGGTAGGCGTCGGCGCGGGGCAGGCGGCCAGCGCGGTTGTGCAAAAACTGAAGGCAACGACGCAAGCGATGGCTTTGTACATGGGCTGAACTCGATAAAAATGAAGATAATGGCTAAGGGCTGCCTTATAACTGGCATTTGTAGAGTTAAACAGCAAAAAAGCAAGAGCGCAGGCGCATTTCTGTGCTGTGGCCGCGAGTGAGGGTAATTTCCTTCAATACAGCTGTACGGACCTGTCACTACCTTGGCGCAGTCATTTCGATTGTGTGTGAGGTAGGCATGAGTGTCCTGATTTCCATGGCGACGTTTGCGCTGGCATCGTCCATTACCCCTGGGCCGGTCAATATCGTTGCGCTCAGCGCCGGGGTGCGCTTTGGTTTTGCGGCCAGCATGCGGCATGTGCTGGGGGCAACCCTGGGCTTTACCCTGTTGCTGGTGCTGATCGGCTTCGGCCTGCATGAAACCCTGCAACACTGGCCGTTCCTGACCCGGATGATCCAGTGGGGCGGGGTCGCCTTTCTGTTGTACATGGCCTGGAAACTGGCTGCTGATAATGGTGAATTCAGCGTCGAGCAGTCCCAGGCCCGGCCGACCCTGCTGCACGGAGCGATGATGCAATGGCTCAACCCCAAGGCCTGGCTGGCGTCCATTGCCGGCATGGGCGCCTTCGTCGCCGACGGCCAGGCCAGCCTGATCTGGCAGTTTGCCGGGCTTTACCTGGTGATTTGCTACCTGTCGCTGGGCTTCTGGGCCTATGCGGGCGCACGGTTGAGCCACTACCTGGGCAGCGCCGCCAGAATGCGGCTGTTCAACCGAACCATGGCCGCGCTGCTGGTGGGCTGTGCGGTGTATCTATTGGTCCCGTAGGAGGTAATGCCGTAGGAGGGGCTTTAGCCGCGAAGGCTTAGCCGCACAAGCTTTGCTCCTGCAACCGATACTGCCCAGGCGTCGCGGCCAGGTGTTTCTTGAATTCGCGCTGCAGGTGCGCCTGGTCGGCAAAGCCGGTTTCACACGCCACATCGGCGATCAACCGGCCACTGCGCAACTGGCTGTGCGCATGCTGAATGCGCCGGTTGAGCAGGTAGGCGTGCGGGGTCATGTGGTAGCGCTGTTCAAAGGCGCGGATCAGGTAAGACGGCGACAGCCCCACAGCGCGACAGATATCGTCCAGGCGCACGGCGTCTTTGAAATGGGCGTTGATGTAGTCAGCCGCCTGTTCGACCCGTGGTGCCGGCTTGCCCGCCAGCGGCCGTGCACCGCCGAGCAGATCCTGCATCAGGCCAAAAAACGCCACCGCCGTGCATTGCTTGTGCAGCAGCGAAGCGTCGCTATCCAGCAACGTGGCGTACAACCCCAGCAAACCTGCAAACAGCTGAGGGTCATGGCTGTGCGACGGGGCCAGCGGCGCAAAGCCGGTGGCAGTGTCATGCGAGATAGCGGCCAGCCACTGTGGGTCGACATACAGCATGATGTACGACCAGGGCTGGTCATCGATGGGGTTGCAGGCATGCACCTGGCCGGGATTCATCAGCACCACGGTCCCGGTGGCGATGCGCAGGGTGGATTTTTCCAGCAGGTAGGTACTGCAACCGGCGGTGATCGCACCGATGGAAAACACCTCATGGGAGTGCGGGGCGTAACACACCTGACGACCATCGGCCACCGAGCGGGCTTCGATGAACGGCAGGTCGGCGTGGCGCCAGAACAAGGGCCTGGCGGTGTGCTGAGGCTTGATTGCGCAGTCCATGTCCAGTGCTCCACCCACCCGATTATCCAGAGCGGGCAGGGTAGCCTGATTGGCGCCGCGATACCATGCCATTGGGCGCTTCAAGACTGGCCCGGGTCGTTGCGCAACCGCCACAACAACGCTTGCCGCGCATGGGCGACCCGTGGCTGGCGCAGTGCACTGGGTGTCCATAGCAGGTAGTAATTGAGTTGCGTGCGGCCCTGCGGGGCGGCAATCTCCATCAGTTCGCCGCTGGCGATCTGGTGCTGGCACAGGTACTGCGGCAAGACGCTCCAGCCCATCCCCTTGACCAGCACATTGCGCAGGGTGCGCAGGTCCTGGCCGACCATCGCCGGTCGCAGCGTCGGCAGTTGCAGGCGGTTGCGCTCCAGCCAGTGGTTGATCAGCGGCAATTCCAGGTTGTAGGCCAGCAGCGGTTGGTCAAGCAGCGCCGCCGCCAGTTGCCTGGCGGCGTTCAGGCGCTGTACGACGCTGGGCGCTGCCACCGCCAGCACGTCGGTGGTCAGAATAAGCTCGCTTTTCAGGCGCTTGTCGGTAGCGCCAAAAGCCGAGATACCCAGATCGCAGTGACCTTCGAGCAGCATCTGGGTGATCAGGTCAGCGCTGCCGGTATGCAGGTGCACCCGGATGCCGGCCTGCAGCAACGGCGGCAACTGATCGACGATCACCTCGGCGAGAAAATCGGCATGGCCGATGATCTGCAGCACCCCCGAAACGTCCTGCGAGCGTGCCCGCGCCGCCGATAACGCGGCCTCGGCGGCATCGAGCCGGTCACCGACATCGGCGGCCAGGTCATCAGCGGCGCTGGTCGGCTGGACGCCATTGTTCAGCCGCTCGAACAACTGTCGGCCGACCGCGACTTCCAGCCCGGCGATGTGCTGCGAGACCGCCGGCTGGGTCAGGTTGAGCGCCCGCGCTGCGCCGCTGATCGAACCCTGGCGGTAGACCTCGATAAAAGTACGTAAGCGAACCAGTGACACGCCAAACCCCATAAATATATTTATGCCTGTCGCAAAATAGCCTTGTTAGCGCGTTCAGGCCAGCCTCCGTAACCTGTTGGCAACAGTAATTGACCCCTTACGGAGGGATCCGACATGTGTGATCAACCCACCGCCGCCGAACTGCAATGCCGTCTGCGCGCCATGCAACAGGCGCACTTGCGGGCCGGGCCGGCAAGCGCCCAATTGCGTCGGGATCGTTTGCAGCGCAGTGCGCGACTGATTCGTGAAAATCATCAGGCACTGAGTCAGGCATTGAGCGAAGACTTCGGTCATCGCAGCCACTATCAATCGCTGGTGGTCGACATGCTGACCACGGTGAAGATGCTTGAAGAGTCTGCCGAGCAACTGGAGCAGTGGATGCAGCCTGAGGTCGTCGCGACTCCCGCAGCGGGCATGCAGGCCTGGATTGAGCAGCAGGCGCTGGGCGTGGTGGGGGTGATCAGCCCGTGGAATTTCCCGATCAATCTGGCCTTCGGTCCGCTGGCCGGTATCTTTGCTGCCGGCAATACCGCCATGCTCAAGCCTTCGGAGCTGACCCCGGCCACCTCGCAGTTACTGGCCGAACTGATCGCCCGTTACTTTGACCCCAACGAGCTGGCCGTGGTGCTCGGCGATGCCAGTGTCGGCCAGGCCTTCAGTGCCCTGCCTTTCGATCACCTGGTCTTTACCGGTAGTACCAGCGTCGGTCGCCATGTAATGCGCGCTGCGGCCGAGAATCTGGTGCCGGTCACCCTGGAACTGGGCGGCAAATCACCGGTGGTGATCGACAGCGATGCCGACATTGCCCAAGCGGTGCAGCGCACGCTGACCATCAAAACCTTCAATGCCGGGCAGATCTGCCTGTCGCCGGATTATGTCTTGATGCCCGAAGCCGCAGCCCAGGCGTTTGTCGACGCGGCCAAGGGCTTCATGGCCAGCAGCTTTGCCACGCTGCAGGACAACCCGGACTACACCGCGATCATCAGCCCGCGGCATTATCAGCGGCTGGTTGGCCTGTTGGACGACGCCGTCAGCAAAGGCGCGACGGTGGTGAGCCTGGCGCCCCATGGCGAGCTCGCCTACGACCCTGACACGCGCAAGATCGCGCCGCATCTGGTGCTGGGTGCCACCGATGACATGGCCATCATGCAGGAAGAAATCTTTGGTCCGTTGCTGCCAATCAAAGCGGTTCAGGATCTCAATGAGGCCATCGGCTACATCAACGCTCAACCCCGGCCACTGGCGGCTTACTACTTCGGTGCTGATCCGGCACGCCAGGCTCAATTCAATCAGCGGACCACGTCCGGCGCCCTAGTGATCAACGATGTGATGACCCATGCGGCCATCGACACACTGCCGTTCGGCGGGGTCGGGGCTTCAGGAATGGGCGCCTACCATGGGGTGCATGGTTTCCGGCGCTTTACCCATGCCAAGGCGGTGGTGGTGCAGAGCACCGATGGCGCCTCGAACCTTCGACTGCGCGCGCCGTATGGTGAAAAACATAACGAACTTGTGGCCCTGCTCAAGGCCTGAATACCTATTCACATGGAGAATGCTATGAAAATCCTGATGGTTCTGACCTCTCACAATCAACTGGGCAACACAGGCAACAAAACCGGTTTCTGGCTGGAGGAGTTCGCCGCGCCTTACTACACCTTCAAGGACGCAGGTGCCGAAGTGGTGCTGGCATCGCCGGCCGGCGGCCAGCCGCCGCTGGACCCGAAAAGCGCAGAGGCTGATTTTCAGACCGAACTGACCCACCGGTTCAATGCCGACCCGGCCGCGCAACAGGCGCTGGCCAACACCGTGCGCCTTGATAGCGTCAAGGCTGACGACTTCGATACGGTGTTCTACCCAGGCGGCCATGGTCCGCTGTGGGACCTGGCCGAATCAAAAGACTCGATTGCCCTGATCGAAGCCTTCGAGCGCGCCGGCAAGCCCGTCGGCTTTGTTTGCCATGCGCCGGGTGTGCTGCGTCACGTCAAGACTGCCGATGGCCAGCCATTGATCAAGGGCCGTCGGGTGACCGGCTTCACCAACGGCGAAGAGGCTGACGTACAGCTCACCGACGTGGTGCCGTTTTTGATCGAGGATGAATTCATTCGCCTGGGTGGCGTGTACCAGAAAGGCCCGAACTGGGCACCTTATGTGGTCGAGGATGGCAAGCTGATTACCGGGCAGAACCCGGCCAGTTCCGAAGAGGTCGCCAAGGTATTGCTCAAGCAACTGGCCTGAGCCGTATGCGGGGGCGTGGCTGCCACGCCCCCGCATGGCCTCAGCGTTTTTTGACGTCGACGATTTCCATGATCCGGTTGTTAGTGATCTGCACTCGCAGGTACTTGTCTTCTACCTGAACCCACTGGCTTTCCTTGTCTGGCTCGGGCAGGCCTTTGGCCTTCCAGTCGATGGCGGCGGCAGGGCGGTCCGAATCACCGGGCGCTTTTTCGCCTACCTTGATCGGTGACGGATGCAGGACACCGCCCTTGGCTTCGGTTTGCGGCTGGGGTTGTTGTGCGTTGACCGCCAGGCTGGTGCCGCACAGGGCACCGGCCAAGGCCAGGGCCGCGATCAATGAGGTGCTTTTCATGCGTCTCTCCCTATTCAATCAGCAAAGTGGCGGCTGTATGCCATGCCTGATTAATGGGACAGAGCGGCGAGCAAATCATTCAGCGAATTTTCCCGTGCCTTATTTCAAGGCATATGGGTACCTCTAAAAACGTAGGCGAGGCAGTCAGCGCAAGGCGAAAACAGGCGAGGAAGCGGAGTTTACGGGTTGTAAATGAGCATTCTGAGCCTGTTTTCAACGCAGCGATGACAACGCAGGTAGTTTTTAGAGGAGCCCATCCGCTAGGGTTTGCTGCCACGCAGTGGTCGGCCGCCCGATCAACTGGCTCAACTGCTTGCCCTCTTCGAACAGTCCGCCTTGCGCGGCACCGTTGTCGGAGTCAGACAGCAGATCGGCATAGATCAGCGGCAGACCGGCCTTGAGCAGCGCGGCCTGATAGTCGGCTGGCGACAGGTTGACGTAGGGCAGTGGCTGACCGGCCAGCTCGGCAGCCTTGGCAGCAAACTCGGCCAGCGTGTAGCTACTGTCGCCCGCCAGCTCATAGACCTTGCCGGCCTGGTCATTGGCGGCCAGCAACACCGCCACCGCCGCAGCGGCATAGTCGGCGCGGCTGGCCGAGCTGATCCGGCCTTCGCCGGCGGCGCCATACAGGGTGCCCAACTGCAGTGCACTGTCGATGGCGGAGACGTAGTTCTCGGTGTACCAGCCATTGCGCAGCACCACGAACGGCACGCCGCTGCTGCGCAGGTAGGCTTCGGTTTGGTGATGCTCGGTGCCCAGCGCCAGCGGTGTGCTGTCGGCACGCAACAGGCTGGTGTAGGCAAGCAATTTGACCCCGGCACGCTGGGCGGCGTCGATAACGGCACGATGCTGAGCGGTACGCTGACCCACTTCGCTGGATGATACCAGCAGTACCTTTTCGGCCCCGGCCAGGGCGCTGTCCAGGGTAGCCGGCTGGTTGTAGTCGGCCTGCCGCACCTGCACGCCCAGCGCCTTCAGGTCGCTGGCTTTTTCCGGGCTGCGTACGGCAGCGACAATCTGTGCGGCAGGGATTTTTTCCAGCAGTTGTTCGATAACCAGGCGGCCAAGTTGGCCAGTAGCACCGGTGACGACGATCATGATGATTTCCTTGCGTCTGATTGAAGATGAACCGAGCCTAAACCTTGTGCTAACTTTTAGTAAGTACGTACTAAAAGGTTAGTGTCATGTCAGATATTCCGGCTGTTCCCTCGGTCTTCAGCCAGTCCGTTTTTACCCGCCCTGGTGAATTGATGGCCAGCGAATGCCCGTCACGCTCGGTGCTGACTCATGTCTGCAGCCGCTGGGGCGTGCTGGTGTTGGTGGTGTTGCGTGGCGGTATGCACCGCTTCAGCGAATTGCGCCGCAAGATCGGCGGGGTCAGTGAAAAAATGCTGTCGCAGACCCTGCAGAATCTGGAGCACGACGGCTTCGTCGAGCGCCGCTCGCTGCCGGTGGTGCCGCCCCATGTCGAGTACCGTTTGACGCCGATGGGCGAGGAGGTCGCCGCACAGGTCGATGGCCTGGCCAGCTGGATCGAGCTCAACCTGCCGCGCATCCTTGAAGCGCGAGAAGCGTGCAGCGAGCCTGCGGCAGTCTGAAATGAGTGTGGCAGTTTTTCTGAACTGCCAGTGCAGGGCAGCGGTCGACCACAGCAGACCTTCAGCTTCGAGCTTTCAGTTTCGATAAGGAACCCTGCATGTCCAAGACCATTGCCGACCATCTTGCGCTCAGTCTCGCCGCTTCCGGTGTCACCGATATCTGGGGCGTTTCCGGCGACAGCCTCAACGGCCTGTCCGACAGCCTGCGGCGGTTGGGCAAAATCCACTGGCGCCACACCCGTCATGAAGAATCCGCAGCCTTTGCTGCCGGTGCCCAGGCTGCGGCCAGTGGCCGCTTGGCGGTGTGCGCCGGCAGTTGCGGGCCGGGCAATCTGCACCTGATCAACGGCCTGTACGATTGCCATCGCAGCCGGGTGCCGGTGCTGGCGATAGCTGCGCATATCCCGTCCTCGGAAATCGGCCTGGACTACTTCCAGGAAACCCACCCGCAAGAACTGTTTCGCGAGTGCAGCCACTTCGTCGAACTGGTCAGCAGCGCCGAGCAGTTCCCCCGGGTGCTGGAACGCGCCATGCGCGCGGCAGTCAGCCAGAAGGGCGTGGCGGTGATCGTGGTGCCCGGTGATATCGCCTTGCAGGACGCCCCCGAAGCGCCGTTGAGCAAGGTCGAACCTATCGAGGCCAATGTCGTGCCGGGCGAAGCCGGCCTGCAAGCCCTGGCTGATCGTCTCGATGCCAGCAAGGCGGTCACTCTGCTGTGCGGCGCCGGTTGTGCCGGTGCCCATGAACAGGTGCTGGCGCTGGCCGAGCGGCTCAATGCGCCGATTGTCCATGCGCTGCGCGGCAAGCAGCATATCGAATACGACAACCCCTATGACGTGGGCATGACCGGGCTAATCGGCTTCAGCTCCGGTTACCACGCCATGCTGGGCTGCGACACGCTGGTGATCCTCGGCAGCAGCTTTCCCTATCGCAACTTTTATCCGCCAAAGGCCAAGGTGGTGCAAATCGACCTGGACCCGACCCAGATCGGCCGCCGGGTGCCGGTGGACCTCGGCCTGGTGGGCGGCGTCCGCGAGACCCTCGATGCGCTGTTGCCGCGCCTCAAGCCGCACAGTGACCGACGGTTTCTCGACAAGGCACTCAAACACTACGCCAAATCCCGTGCCGAACTGGATGAACTGGCGACCCCAAGCCCGGCGGGCGAGCCGATTCACCCGCAGTACCTGACCCGGATGGTCGATCAACTGGCCGACCCCGATGCGGTGTTCAGCGTCGATGTCGGCACCCCGACCCTGTGGGCGGCGCGTTACCTGCACATGAACGGCCAGCGCGGTTTGCTCGGCTCGTTCAGCCACGGCTCGATGGCCAACGCCATGCCCCAGGCGCTGGGTGCCCAGGTCGAGTTTCCTGAGCGGCAGGTAGTGGCACTGTGTGGCGATGGCGGATTGTCGATGCTGCTCGGCGACCTGTTGACCGTGCGCCAGTTGAACCTGCCGATCAAGATGATCGTGTTCAACAACAGTTCGCTGGGCTTCGTTGACATGGAGATGAAGGCCGGCGGGTATGTGCCGTTTGGCACCGACTTCAGCGAGATGCACTACGCCGGCATCGCGCTGGGCGCGGGCATTCTCGGCATTCGCGTAGAAAACGCCAGCGAGCTGCCGGCCGCCTTGCGCCGGGCCTTCGATCACCCTGGGCCGGTGCTGCTCGACGTGGTGGTGGCCAAACAGGAACTGGCAATCCCGCCGAAGATCAAGCTGGCCCAGGCCAAGGGCTTTAGCCTGTACATGCTCAAGGCGGTGCTGAGCGGGCGGGGCAGCGAGGTGCTGGAGCTGGCGAAAACCAACTTGCGTTAGCTGCGAGTTGCCAGGGTTTACCAAGCTGGCGCGAAAAGCCCCTTCCTTCAGGTGGGGGATGAAAGCGCCACCGCGAAGCGGTCATAGGGGTTAACATCCATAAAACCGCCCCATCCTGTGTTTCATGACTGAAATGAAAGCGACCAAAACCCTCAAGATTCGAGTGCGAGACAAGCATGCAGCGCAGTTGCGTGAAGCTTCTCGTGCTGTGAATTTTGTGTGGAACTACGTAAACGAGTTGAGCCGTCGCTCGATTCGTGAGCGTGGTCGTTTTCTGTCGGCGTTCGACATTCACAAGTACACCAACGGGGCCGGCAAAGACCTGGGACTGCACAGCCAATCGGTGCAGGCTGTTGCCGACGAATATGTCACACGGCGCAAGCAGTTCAAAAAGCGCCAGCTCCGCTGGCGCTGCTCGGGCGGCGCCCGGCGCAGCCTGGGCTGGGTGCCCTTCAAGGTCGGCGCTGCTGTCTGGAAAAACGGCCAGGTCGTCTTCAACAAACAGCACTTCAAGGTCTGGGACAGCTACGGCCTGGCGGGCTTTAAATTCAGATCCGGCAGCTTCAACGAAGACAGCCGTGGACGCTGGTATTTCAACGTCGTGGTCGAGGTCGACCGCCAGTTATCGCCAGGCCAGGACGCGGTGGGTATCGACCTCGGACTGAAAACCACGGCCACCTGCAGCGACGGTGATCGCCTTGAAAGCGGCAGGTTCTACCGGGATCTGGAGAGCGCCCTGGGCACGGCCCAGCGCGCCGGCAAGAAGGCCCGTGTGCGGGCGATTCACGCCAAAATTGCGAACCGCCGCAAGGATTGCCTGCATAAGTTCAGCAACGC
>NZ_JANJFL010000035.1:0-50040 GCF_024584215.1 Pseudomonas sp. LJDD11 | reverse complement strand
GCGTCTGGTGGCGTACTACACCGCTGCCCATGCCCTGGAAATCGCCACCTTGAGGGCGCACCTGCTGGCAAACCTGCCGGAGTTCATGGTCCCGGCGCAGTTCGTGCACCTGGCGGCCTTGCCGCTGAGCCCCAACGGCAAGCTGGACCGCAAGGCCCTGCCGGCGCCGGATGCGCAATCGCTGGCGGTGCGTGAATACCAGGCGCCACAGGGCGAGCTGGAAATCACCCTGGCCGGGCTGTGGGCCGAGCTGCTGGGAGTGGAGCGGGTCGGCCGCCAGGATCACTTCTTCGAGCTGGGCGGGCATTCGCTGTTGGCCGTGACCCTGGTGGCGCGCCTGCGCCGATTGGGGCTGGCCACGGATGTGCAGGTGTTGTTTGGCCAGCCGACCCTGGCGGCGCTGGCGGCGACCCTGAGCCGTGGCCCGCAGGCTGATGTACCGGCCAATCAGATCCCGGCAGGTTGCACCCAGATCACCCCTGAGTTGTTACCACTGCTGGCGCTGCAACAGAGCGATATCAACCGCATCGTTGCCAGCGTCCCTGGCGGCGCTGCCAATGTGCAGGACATCTATCCGCTGGCGCCGTTGCAGGCCGGGATTCTCTACCACCACCTGGCCGCCGGTGAGGGCGACCCCTATGTGTTGCAGGCGCAGTTCGCGTTTGCCGATCCGCAGCGTCTCGATGCGTTTGCCCAGGCCTTGCAGGCGGTGATTGATCGCCACGATATCCTGCGCAGTTCGATGTTCTGGGACGCTCTGGCGGAGCCGGTGCAGGTGGTCTGGCGCCAGGCCACGCTGATCCGCGAAACATTCCACGCCGCGCCGGGCGAGGCCGGGCTGTTGCAACAGTTGCAGGCCCGTTACGCCAGCCATAGCTACCGCATGCCGCTGGATCAGGCGCCGCTGCTGCGCCTGGTGCAGGCGCAAGAGCCGGGCAGCCAGCGAGTAGTGGCCTTGCTGCTATTCCATCATCTGGTCATGGACCACGTGGCGCTGGAGGTGTTGCGCCATGAAATGCAGGCGCTGTTGGTCCACGAGCAAGCGAGCCTGCCGGCCCCGGTGCCGTATCGCACTTACGTCGCGCTCAGCCGTCAGGGGCTGGGCGAGGAACAACACCGTGCGCTGTTCAGCGAGATGCTCGCTGATGTCGATGAGCCGACCTTGCCGTTCGGTATCGCGCAGCTTGCCGCCGGGCCGACCGGCCGGGCACAGCAGCGGGTCGACGACGGCTTGAGTGTGCGCCTGCGCGAGCAGGCCCGGCGGCTGGGCGTCAGCACCGCCAGCCTGGTGCATCTGGCCTGGGCGCGGCTGCTGGGGCAGCTAGCGGGGCGTGATGATGTGCTGTTTGGCACCGTGTTGCTGGGGCGTCTGCAGGGCGGCGAGGGTGCCGAACGGGCGCTGGGGGTGTTCATCAATACCCTGCCGCTGCGCGTCAGGCTTGCCGAGGATAGCGTCGAGGTCGCCGCCCGCGCAGTACACGCCGGGCTGACCCGCTTGCTGCGCCACGAACACGCGCCGTTGGCGCTGGCCCAGCGCTGCAGCGGCCTGGCCGCCGGCACGCCGCTGTTCAGCGCCTTGCTCAACTACCGGCACAGCGCCGAGCCGGTCGATGCGGCCAGCCAGGGCCGGCAGGCCTGGCAAGGCATTGAAGTGCTGCACAGTGAAGAACGCACCAACTACCCGCTGACCTTGAGTGTCGATGATCTGGGCAGCGGCTTGAGCCTGACCGCCCTGACCACGTCGGGCATCAATGCCAGCCGGGTGTGCGGGGCAATGGCTGAGGTCTTGCAGCAACTGACACTGGCGCTGGAGCAGGCGCCGCAGTCTGCGCTGCTGGCGCTGGATCCGCTGCCAGCGGCTGAACGCCAACGCTTGCTGGTGGATTTCAATGCCAGCGCCCGTGACTACCCACGCGAACTGACGGCCCATGCGGCGTTTGAACGGCAGGTCGCGCAGCAACCGCAGGCCACGGCGGTGGTGGACGGCGCGCAGACCTTAAGCTACGAGCAACTCAACGCCCGTGCCAACCGCCTGGCGCATTACCTGATCGGTATCGGGGTCAAGCCCGGCGATCATCTGGCAATCCTGTTGCCACGCAGCATCGACCTGCTGGTCAGCCAGTTGGCGATCAGCAAATGCGCGGCGGTGTATGTGCCGCTGGACATTCATGCGCCGGCCGAGCGCCAGGCGTTTATCGTCCAGGACAGCCAGGCCGTGGCGTTGCTGACCCGCAGCGACACCGCGCTGGAGTACCCGGCCCGGCGCCTGGATCTGGACCAGTTGCCACTTGCCGACCAATCGGTCCATAACCCGCAACTGGCGCAGGACGCCGCTGCGCCGGTGTACATCATGTACACCTCCGGCTCCACCGGCACGCCCAAGGGCGTGCTGATCGCCCATCGCGGCATCACCCGGCTGGTGCTCAACAGCAACTATGCCGACTTCAACGCCCAAGACCGGGTGGCCTTCGCCTCCAACCCGGCATTCGACGCCAGCACCATGGACGTATGGGGGGCGTTGCTCAACGGCGGCTGCGTGGTGGTGGTCGACCACGCCACCTTGCTCGACCCGCAACGCTTCGCCGATTGCCTGCGCGAGCAGCAAGTCAGCATCCTGTTCGTCACCACCGCGTTGTTCAATCAGTACGTGCAGTTGATGCCCGAGGTACTGGCCGGGCTGCGGATTCTGCTGTGTGGCGGTGAACGGGCCGAGCCGGCGATGTTCAGGCGGCTGCTGGCCGTGGCGCCGCAGCTGCGACTGGTGCATTGCTATGGGCCGACCGAGACCACCACCTACGCCACCACCTACGAGGTGCAGGCGGTGGATGAGCACGCCCAGGGCGTACCGATCGGCGGGCCGATTGCCAACAGCACGGTCTATGTTCTGGATGCGCGGCAGCAGCCGGTGCCGTTGGGGGTGCCCGGTGAGTTGTATATCGGCGGCGACGGGGTGGCGCGCGGTTACCTGAACCGCCCTGAGCTGACCGCCGAGAAATTCCTCCGTGACCCATTCAGCCCACAGGCCGACGCGCTGATGTACCGCACGGGCGACCAGGTCCGCTGGCTGGAGAGCGGCCAGCTGGAATACATCGGTCGGCATGACGATCAGGTCAAGATTCGTGGTTTCCGTGTCGAGCTGGGCGAAATCGAAGCACGCCTGGCCGCCTGTCCGGGCGTCAAGGACGTGGTGGTGCTGGCCCGCCAGATCGAACCTGGCACCCTGCGGCTGGTTGCCTGGTACACCGTGGCCGAGCAGCCCGGCGCATGCCCTGATAACGCTGCGCTGCGGGCCTGGCTGCAGGCGCGTCTGCCGGAGTACATGGTGCCGGCCGCCTGGGTGCGGATGAGCCAGTTGCCGCTGACCAACAACGGCAAGGTTGACCGCAAGGCATTGCCGATGCCGTCCCCGGAAGCCTTTGTCAGCCGCGTTTTCGAGGCCCCGCAAGGCGAGCTGGAGCAGCAACTGGCGGCCTGTTGGCGCGAAGTGTTGCAGGTGCCGCAAGTGGGCCGCCATGACAGTTTCTTCGAGCTGGGCGGTCATTCATTGCTGGCCGTGCGGCTGGTCAACCAATTGCAGCAGGCCGGGCTGAGTATCACCCTGGCCGAGCTGTTCCAGCACGTCAGTGTCGAGTCTGTGGCCGCCTTGCTGGCGCAACGCAGCGGCTTGCCGGAGCAGAATCAGGCGCTGATTACCGTGCGCGGCGGGGGCAGCGGCACGCCGTTATTTCTGGTTCATGAGTTCAGCGGCCTGGATGTGTATTTCCCGGCGCTGGGCCGGCACATCGACGGCGACTTCCCGATCTACGGCCTGCCGGGTATCGCGTTGGGCCAGCCGCAACTGCAGACCATGGAATGCCTGGCCGCACGGCTGGTGACGGTGATCCGCAGCGCCCAGCCTGAAGGGCCTTATCGTCTGGCCGGCTGGTCATTCGGTGGGGTGCTGGCCTTTGAGGTCGCCCTGCAACTGCTGGGCATGGACCAGCAGGTCGAGTTCCTCGGCCTGCTCGACACCTATGTGCCGCGCTGGACCGACCAGGGCAAGGCGCGCTGGTCCGGCGTCGATGTGCTGCAACAACAACTGCTGCTGCACTGCCGCATGCATTGGCTGAGCCAGGGCGAGGCTGGCCGGCAGCCGTTGCAGGACCTTGATCGGTTACCGGCGGGGCTTGAGTTCAACGAACTGCTGCAACGCTGCCGCGACCAGCAGTTGCTGTATCCGGACCTGGCCGCTGCCAGTGCAGCGGACCTGCAACAGTTCATGGCCCGGGAAGTGGCCCACGGGCATGCGCTGGCGCATTACCGGATCAACCCGATCAACCTGCCGGTCCACCTATTCTGCGCCGCCGAGCGGCCGACCCCGCTGTCGCAGCGCAGCCCGAGCCTGGGCTGGGAAACCCAACTGGCGGCCGGGCAATTGTGCTGCATCGAGGTGCCGGGCGATCACCAGAGCATGATGCAGGCACCCCATGTGCAGGTGCTGGGCCAGGCGCTGAGCGCTGCCATGAGCCGGGCGCAGCAGGCGCGGGCCGGGCAGCCACAGGCTGCGGCGTACCAGCCGTTGGTCACCATCCAGAGCGGCCAGCCAAGCCATGCACCGGTGTTCTGCGTGCCGGGCGCCGGCGACAGCATCACCAGCTTTATTGGCCTGAGCGAAGCGCTGGGGCCGGAATGGCCGATCCACGGTCTGCAACCGCGTGGCCTGGACGGTACCTCGGTGCCCCACAGCCGGGTCGAAGCGGCCGCGCGCTTCTACGTGCAAGCCATCGAACAGGTCTACCCGCACGGGCCGCTGAACCTGGTCGGGCATTCATTCGGCGGCTGGGTGGCTTACGCAATGGCGGCCGAACTTCAACGCCGTGGCCGGGAAATCACCTCGCTGACCCTGATCGACAGCGAAGCGCCCGGCAGCAGCGGTGTGGCGGGGCGGTCCTACACCACCACCGCCGCCTTGCAGCGGTTGATCGAAGCCTTGCAACTGGCCTCGGGCAAGTCGCTAGGCATTGACCCGCAGGTGTTTGCCGACGCCGACGACGCCAGCCAGCTGCAGCTCTTGCACCAGGGCCTGGTCAGCGCTGGCGTGCTGTCGCGCCACTCGGCTCCCGACGCCATGCACGGACCTGCGCGCACCTACGCCACCGCTTTGCGAACCCGCTACCGCCCGACCCAACGCTACGACGGCCCGCTGCGCCTGGTGCTGGTCGACGACCCGGTGCTGGACAGCGCCGGCAACCAGCGCGAGCAAACCAACATGCTCAACGGCTGGGAAAAACTCACCCCGGAACTGGCCGTCTGGTACGGCCCCGGCAACCACTTCACCATCCTCAAAACCCCCAACGTCTATAGCCTCGCCGCCTGGTGGCACGATGGACAGACCGTCACCGAAGGTGAGGTGTTGTCATGAAACCTGGAATGCGAATCCATTCTTGCTCCAGCATTGTTCTGGTAGCCCGATGGGAGTTGGCTTGCCGGGATGCCGGACCACGACCGATACAGGGTGACATCCACAGCAGATGTGCCGCTTTTGCTGGCCCCTTCGCGAGCAGAGCTCGCTCCCACCGGGTTCGCGGTGTTTATTCGGACAGTGTTGACGCCAGCTCTTGCTCTTCGAACCGGGATCTCACAGACGCCGCCGAACGCGACGTTGGTGCTGGCCGAGTGCAGGTGTCATGGAAGGGGGAAAACCGGCATGGATGCCGGTTTAGCCGCACCGGGCCATGGATGGCCCATTGCGGCGCCCCCCTGGAATGGCGCCTGCGCGAGGGAACCCCGAAGGGGCCAAACCCGGAGCAAGCGGTTTGGTTACTTTGCCGCAACAAAGTAACCCGCCCGTCGGGGCGGAACCCGAGGTTCAGGCACCGGTATTTCGGATCAATCACAAGACCGCAAGACCACCAATCAGCAATCAGCAAACAAACCCACAACACCCCAGCAACACCCATGCAAAGCCTGGAACGGTAGTGATCTATGCAAACTTCAACATTGCGCAAAACCGCGCTTGGCCTGGCCCTTGCCGTAGCGGCTGGTCTGGCTCTGTACGCCATACAAGCACCTGCCGACGCCCCCCAGTACCTCAGTGCCCCGGTCGAACGCAGCGACATCGAAAACGCTGTGCTGGCCAGCGGCACCCTTGAAGGCATCAAACAGGTTGACGTCGGTGCCCAGGTCTCCGGCCAGCTCAAGTCCCTCAAGGTCAAACTCGGCGACAAAGTCCAGAAAGGCCAGTGGCTCGCTGAAATCGACCCACAGATCCTGCGCAATACCCTGCAACAAGCGCAGATTGCCGAAGAAAACCTCCAGGCCCAACTGCGCGCGACCGAAGCGCAGTTGAAGAAAACCCGGCGCATTTTTGAACGCTACACCATTCTTGAAAGCGGCTCGTCCATCTCCCGCCAGGAATTCGAGAACGCCGAATCCGACCACGAAGTGCAGCAGGCCAACCTGCAATCGCTCAAGGCCCAGATCAAAGATGCGCGGATCCAGATCGATACGGCCAAAATCAACCTGGCCTACACCCGCATCAACGCGCCCATCGACGGCGACGTCGTCGCGATCGTCACCCAGGAGGGCCAGACCGTCATTGCCAACCAACTGGCACCGGTCCTGCTAAAACTCGCTGACCTCGACACCATGACCGTCAAGGCTCAGGTCTCCGAGGCCGACGTCATCCACATCAGCCCCGGCCAGCAGGTGTACTTCACCATTCTTGGTGAAGACAAACGCTACTACGCCACCTTGCGCGGTATCGAACCGGCCCCGCAGGACTTCCAGAAGGCCGACAGCGAGAGCGCCAAACAGAACGTCGCGGTGTTCTACAACGCCCTGTTCGACGTGCCCAACCCCGGCCACCGCCTGCGCATCGCCATGACTGCCCAGGTGCATATCGTGCTCGACACCGCCAAGGCGGTACTCAACGTGCCGGTGGCCGCCCTCGGAGCGCGCAGCGCCGATGGCAGCTACAACGTGCGGGTGCTGGACGGCAAAGGCCTGGCCCAGAGCCGCAGCGTCCAGACCGGCATCAATAACAACGTCAGGGTCGAGATCAAATCCGGCCTGGCTGAAGGCGATCGGGTGGTCATTGGCGACCCGATCAACGCCAACAAGGACACCTGAGCATGGCGCACGGCAAACAACCTTTGCTGCACCTCAAAGGCATCACCCGCAGCTTCATGGCCGGCGACCGTGAGTTCATTGCCCTCAAGGGCATCGACCTGAGCATCCATGCCGGCGAAATGGTCGCCATCATCGGTGCCTCGGGGTCGGGTAAATCGACGCTGATGAACATCCTCGGCTGCCTGGACCAACCCAGCGCCGGCAGCTACCGGATCAATGGCCAGGAAACCCGTGAGCTCGATGATCAGGCACTGGCCGAATTGCGCCGTGACTACTTCGGTTTCATCTTCCAGCGCTATCACCTGTTGCCGCACCTGAGCGCGATGCACAACGTCGAAATGCCAGCGATCTATGCCGGCACCGCGCCCGAAGAACGGCACAGCCGGGCCCGGCGGTTGCTCGAACGACTGGGCCTGAGCGGCCATGTGCATCATCGCCCCAGCCAGCTGTCCGGCGGCCAGCAGCAGCGGGTGAGTATCGCCCGGGCGCTGGTCAATGGCGGGGAGGTGATCCTGGCGGACGAACCCACTGGCGCACTGGACACCACCAGCGGCAAGGAGGTCATGACGATCCTCCAGGAGCTGCATGCTGCCGGGCACACGGTCATTCTGGTGACCCACGACCCCAAGGTGGCCGCCAATGCCGAGCGGATCATTGAGGTCAGCGACGGGGTGATCATCAGCGACCGGCGCAACGATGCTCAGCTTTCGGCGCATGACAAACCGGCGACGGAGCAGCCAGCGGCGGGGGTTGCACGGCGCATGGTGGCCAGCGTCGGTTTGTTCAAGGAAGCGTTCCGCATGGCCTGGGTGGCGCTGATCTCGCATCGCATGCGGACCTTGCTGACCATGCTCGGCATCGTTATCGGCATCACCTCGGTGGTGTCGATCTCGGCCATCGGCGAAGGTGCCAAGCGCTACGTGCTCAAGGACATCCAGGCGATCGGCAGCAACACCATTGATGTGTACCCCGGCGCCAGCTTTGGCGACAGCCGGGCGGCGGCCATCGAGACCTTGCAGCTTTCGGACGTGCAGGCGCTGGGGCAGTTGTATTACGTAGACAGCGCAACGCCAGTGGTCAACCGCAACCTGCTGCTGCGCTATCGCAATATCGACCTCGATGCCCAGGTCAACGGGGTCAGCGACAGTTATTTCCAGGTGCGCGGGATCAAGATGGAGGCGGGTATCACCTTCAGTGAAAGCGATGCCCGGCGTCAGGCCCAGGTGGTCGTGATTGATCACAACGCGCGCCAGCGGTTGTTCGGCAACACGATCGACCCCTTGGGTCAGGTGATCCTGATCGACAACTTGCCGGTGACGGTGATCGGCGTCACCGCAGACAACAAGAACATGTTCGCCGCCAGCAAGGCCCTGAACGTCTGGGTGCCATACCAGACCGCCGCCGGCCGGCTGCTGGGCCAGCGCCACCTGGACAGCATCAGCGTGCGCATCCGCGATGGTCAGCCAAGCAAGCTGGTCGAAGAGAAAGTCACCGAATTGCTGCAGCAGCGCCACGGCACCAAGGATTTCTTCACCAATAACCTCGACAGCATCATGCAGACCGTGGAGAAAACCAGCCGCTCACTGGCGCTGCTGTTGTCGCTGATTGCGGTGATCTCATTGCTGGTGGGCGGTATCGGGGTGATGAACATCATGCTGGTGTCGGTGACCGAGCGGACCCGGGAAATCGGCATTCGGATGGCAGTCGGCGCGCGTCAGTCAGACATCCGCCAGCAGTTTCTGGTCGAAGCGGTGATGGTCTGCCTGTTGGGCGGGGCGATTGGGATCTCGCTGTCCTACGGGCTCGGGCATCTGTTTACGGTGTTCATCAAGGAGTGGGAGATGGTGTTTTCGGGCGGGGCAATCATCACCGCCGTGGCCTGTTCGACCCTGATTGGTGTGGTGTTCGGCTTCGTCCCGGCGCGCAACGCGGCGCGCCTGGATCCGATTGATGCGCTGGCGCGGGATTGATCGAATGCTGTTTGGCAGAAGCGGCCAGGCGGCGATCCGCTTTGGCCGCGAAAGCTTCGCCGCTAAAGCGGCTCTCATCAAACAACATTACAAACCATTGATTTTTAATGGTTACTCCGTAGGAGCTGCTTCAGCAGCGAAGGCTTCCCGGCTAAAGCGGATCGCCGCCCGGCCGGTCCTACGGGGTCCGTGTTTGCTGCGCGAGAGCGCGGCGCAGAGGCGGCAGCGTTATTGAACGTACCGCTCGCCAGCGAGCGGTGTGTCGTCTGCCGAGTACATCCAGCGCTTGAGCGAATGCCGGCCACTGATGCCCAGTTTGATCGAGGCGCGTTTGAGATAGCTTTCGATGGTATTGACCTTCAGGTCCAGCTGAACAGCCAGCTCCGGTGCGGTGCGCCCGGCCAGCAGGCCGACACAGACTTCCATCTCGCGGGCCGACAGTTTCAGGCCGCTTTGCTGCAGGCGTTCGATGAAGCGCAGGCGCAGCGTTTGCGGTTCACTGCTGTCATCGACTGGCGCTTGAGTATCGGCCGGTTGCACGGCGCTGATGTGTTTTTCGACCATGGGCAGCAACAGCGGCGAGATATCCTGCAGCAGCGTGCGCTCCTGGGCCGAAAAGCCCTGCGGCTCGCGGCTGCGGTACAAGGAAATTTCGTAGCGGAAACCGTCCTTGTGGCGGCTCAGATGCAGTTGCGCGGCCTCTGTGTGCGACGCGGTTGGCGTCTGCTCGGCATGGGCCGAAGCGCAGAAGTCGATTTCATCGGGGGAGCTGGCCTGTTGCACCGGGTCCAGTGGCAGGCGGCGAATGTGCGTGGCATCGATGGCCAGATGACTGTGGATCAGATCATGCAGCATGCGCGGAAAATGCCGGCTGCCGGTACTGGCAATGACCTTGCCGAGGTGAGGGAACAGCGCACGTGAATTCATCGTTTCATCCCTGAGTTACAAGTGTCGTGATTAGTGCGCGCGATCAGCCTGACCCATGCGCGTAGATTGGGAACAGGCGGGACGGGGCACGACGTCATGCAGGGCCAGAGACTTCTCGGGCAGAGGATACATAGGCAGGTCCTTCTAACAGGGGGGTAAGTGCTCAAGGCGCGGAACAACAGCATAACCGTTTCTGTGCCGGTATTACTCATTTAAAGGTTCTAAGCATAGCGTTTTTGGTCTTCGCTAGTTTCAGTGGGGGGCTGTAATTTTCCATGTTTAGTTGGGGTTATTACACCTTACAGCAAAGTGCATTACCGATTTATGTTGCGCAACCTGATGCTGCAGGAAAGGCACGGATGATGCCCGGGCAAGGTGTCGGCTCTATCGTTTGCCGCCTGTTCAGCCATTTCCGTACAGCTCCCACGCACACGCCAGAGCGCTGTACCACTGCCCCCGGCAGTCTGCATGGCGAGGCCGATGGCAATTGACACACGTTGCCAGCAGCCCGTGACGTCATATTTATTTAATAGTAGCACAGTGACATGCCTGCACCGTCTTCATCTCTTGGCGCGAGCCAAAATGATTGCCTGCCAGCCTCTAATGGCAGCAACCATGCTGCCGGGCGGTTGCAATGCAATGTCCACCGGATTAATAAAGGATCCAATTTAAGAATAGGCGTTTCTCGTTCACGCCAGCGAAACGAGTCGTTATTGATGATCGGTGCGCCAGTGCAGTGCAATGCCGACTATGCCGTGACGCTAAAGCACTTGCCGTATTTACCAGGCTCGGTATTGCACTGTAGGGGTGATGGGCCGTATTTCCGCTATGAGGTGAGTCCGTCACCGCCGCGCCTGACCCGGTTACACCTCGCAGGAGCTGCTTGAGCAGCGAAGGCTTCGCCGCTCCAATACTGTTCAGATAAGCACTGCGCACCCGGTGGGAGCGAGCTTGCTCGCGAAGACGGCGGCACATTCGCAGCAGACGCTGGGACTTTACCGACCTATTTGTCGGAGTGCCGCCCACACCAAGCTCGCTCCCACAAAGGCGTAAAGCGCTTATCCGAACAGCGCAGCATCGGGCCGTCAGGCCCGTTGCCAGCCGCCGCCCAGGGCTTTGTAGATGGCGACAATCCCTTCATACAGCTCGATCTGGGCTTGAGCCTGGGCGTCTTCAGCGGCCAGGCGCTCACGCTCGGCGTCGAGCAGCACCAGAAAGTCCGCCGTGCCTTCGCGGTATTGCACCGAGGCCAGACGGGCCGCCTCGCGGCTCGCGTTGCTCTGGCGCAGCAGGGCGAGCAGGCGCTGTTGGCGTTTGTCGTAATCGCTGAACGCATTCTGCGACTCTTCAAGGGCCAGCAATACCTGCTGCTCGTAGCTGGCCAGCGCGCCTTCGGCGTCGGCGTCGGCACCGCGAATCCGAGCACGGACGCTGCCCAGGTCGAAGGCCGCCCAGGTGATGCTCGGGCCCAGGCTCCAGGCTTTGGCCGCCTGAGAACCGATCTGCGAACCGCGCCCGGCGGTAAACCCCAGGAAACCGCTGAGGCTTACCCGTGGGAACAGGTCGGCGGTGGCCACACCAATGCGTGCGGTGGACGCCGCCAGTTGCCGTTCGGCGGCCCAGACGTCAGGCCGCTGGCGCAACACCTGGGTCGGATCACCGACGGCCAGGGTTTTACTGATCGCTGGCAGCCCGGCCGGGCTCAGATCGATACTCAATGCATCGGGGCGTTCGCCCAGCAAGGTCGCGATGCGGTTGCGCTGGCGCACCTGTTCGGCCTGCAGTTGCGGCACGCTGGCCTCGACTGCGGCCAGGCGTGCATCGGCGCGCACCACGTCCAGTTCATTTCCCACCCCGGCGTCACGCAGTTGGGTGGTGACGTTGCGCGAGTCCTGCTGGTTTTTCAGGTTGTCGCGGGCAATGGCTTCACGCAGCTGGGCACCGCGCAGGCGGCCATAGGCATCGACCACATCGGCGATCAGGGTCACTTGCAACTGGTACAGCTCGGCTTCGGCCGCCTGCTGGTCGGCATCGCTGGCTTGCAGTTGGCGCTGGATGCGACCGAACAGGTCGACTTCCCAAGCCATGTCCAGGCCCAGATCGTAGCGTTCGCTGTTAACCCGGTCTTCGGTCTGGCCGGGGACCTGGCCCTTGCCGATCTGGCTGCTGGCGCGGCTGGTGATCACCGGCATGGCGTCGTTGCTGACGTCATCGCGGATCGCCCGGGCGGCCTTTAGGCGCGCGAAAGCCACCCGCAGGTCACGGTTGCCGGCCAGAGACTGCTCGACCAGTTTGTTCAGGGTCGCATCGTCGAACTGTTGCCACCAGTTGGCGGCGCTGCGGCTGCGGTCATAGGCCGCCTGGGCGCCAGCGGCCTGGGCGCTGGCGTCAGCTGTGGTCGGGGCCTTGTAGTCCGGGCCGACGGCGCAGGCCGCCAGCGCCAGCACCAGCAAGGAAGGGGCGAAGAGTTTCAGGGCACTCATCAATGCGCCTCCACGGAGTGAGTCGGTTGTTGGGCGATGCGGGCCGCCTTGCGGGCCTCGCGACGCTCGACGAAGTTACGGATCAGCACGTAGAACACCGGGGTCAGCAACAGGCCGAAGAAGGTCACCCCGAGCATCCCGGAGAACACCGCCACGCCCATGGCATGACGCATTTCGGCACCGGCGCCGCTGGACAGCACCAGCGGCACCACGCCCATGATGAACGCGAAGGAGGTCATCAGGATCGGCCGCAGCCGCAGGCGGCAGGCTTCCAGTACCGCGTCCAGCGGGCTGAGGCCTTCTTCCTGTTTGTCCTTGGCGAACTCGACGATCAGGATTGCGTTCTTGCACGCCAGGCCGACCAGTACGATCAAGCCGATCTGGGTGAAGATGTTGTTGTCACTCCCTGCAATGATCACCCCGGCAATCGCCGACAGCAGGGTCATCGGTACGATCAGGATCACCGCCAGCGGCAGGCTCCAGCTCTCGTATTGTGCCGCCAGCACCAGGAACGCCAGCAGCACGCACAGCGGGAACACGAACAGCGCGGTGTTGCCGGCCAGGATCTGCTGATAGGTCAGGTCGGTCCACTCGTAGGTCATGCCGTTGGGCAGTTCTGCGCGCAGCAGCTTGTTCATCGCCGCTTCGGCCTGGCCGGAGCTGTAGCCGGGGGCGGCCGCGCCGTTGATTTCAGCGGTGATAAAGCCGTTGTAGTGCATCACCCGGTCGGGACCTGCGGTGTCGCTGACCTTGACGAAGGTCGCCAGCGGGATCATCTCGCCCAGGTTGTTGCGGACCTTGAGCTGACCGATCTGCTCGGCATCCTGACGGAACTGCTGTTCAGCCTGGACGTTGACCTGATAGGTACGGCCGAACCGGTTGAAGTCGTTGGCATACAGCGACCCCAGGTAAACCTGCAGGGTGTCGAAGATATCGCTGATCGCCACGCCGTGGGTCTTGGCTTTCTCACGGTCGATGGCGGCATCGACCTGCGGCACGTTCACCGTGTAGCTGGTGAACAGCCCGGCCAGTTCCGGCACGCTGCGACTCTTGGCGATGACGTTCTGGGTTTCTTTGTACAGCTCGTCATAGCCGAGGTTGCCACGGTCCTGAATCTGCAGGCGGAAGCCGCCAATGGTGCCCAGGCCCATCACCGGTGGTGGCGGGAAGATCGCCATGTAGGCTTCCTGGATCGAGGCAAACTGGCCGTTCAGCGCACCGGCAATGGCGTTGGCCGATTGGCTCGGGTCCTTGCGTTCATCAAAGGGCTTCAGGGTCACGAATACGATGCCGCTGTTCGGGCTGTTGGTGAATCCGTTGATCGACAGGCCGGGGAAGGCCACGGCATTGGCCACCCCAGGTTGCTTGAGGGCCATATCGGACATGCGTTTGATCACCTCTTCGGTGCGGTCCAGGCTCGCTGCGTCCGGCAGTTGTGCGAAGGCCACCAGGTATTGCTTGTCCTGGCTGGGCACGAAGCCGGTCGGGGTGGTCGAGAAGCCCAGCCAGGTCAGGGCCATGAGCCCGGCATACACGACCATGGCAATGCCGCTGCGCCGGATCACCCGCGCCACAGTGCCCACGTAGCCATGGCTGGCTTTTTCGAACACCCGGTTGAACGGCTTGAACAGCCAGCCGCCCAGCAGACGATCAAGCAGGCGCGAGAAGCGGTCTTTCGGTGCGTTGTGACCTTTGAGCAGTACCGCCGCCAGGGCCGGCGACAGGGTCAGCGAGTTGAATGCCGAGATCACTGTGGAAATCGCGATGGTCAGGGCGAACTGTTTGTAGAACTGGCCGGTCAGCCCGGAAATGAACGCCGCCGGCACGAACACCGCGCACAGTACCAGCGCCGTGGCGATGATCGGCCCGGTCACTTCGCCCATGGCTTTGTGGGTGGCAGCCACCGGTTCCAGGCCCAGCTCGATGTTACGTTCGACGTTCTCTACCACCACGATGGCGTCGTCGACCACGATCCCGATCGCCAGCACCAGGCCGAACAGCGACAGGGCGTTGAACGAGAAGCCGAACATGTGCATGACCGCAAAGGTGCCGATCAGCGACACCGGCACGGCCGCCAGCGGGATGATCGAAGCGCGCCAGGTCTGCAGGAACAGGATCACCACCAGCACCACCAGAATCAGCGCTTCAAACAGGGTGTGGATCACTGCCTCGATGGAACCGCGGACGAAGATGGTCGGGTCATAGACGATCTCGTAGTCCATGCCCTGCGGGAATTCCTTCTTCAGTTCGGCCATGCGGGCCCGGACCTGGTTGGAAATGTCGATGGCGTTGGAGCCGGGGCGCTGCATGATCGGCAAGGCGACAGCAGGTTTGTTGTTGAGCAGTGAGCGCAGCGCGTACTGACTCGAACCCAGCTCGATGCGCGCCACATCCTTGAGGCGAGTGATTTCACCGTTGGCACCGGAGCGGATGACGATGTTCTCGAACTCTTCCTCGCTGACCAGGCGGCCTTGGGTGTTGATCGACATCTGGAAGCTGGTGGCATTCGGCGACGGTGGCGCGCCCAACTGACCGGCGGCGACCTGGCGGTTCTGTTCACGGATCGCGTTGACCACGTCAGTGGCGGTCAGGTTGCGCGAAGCGGTCTTGTTCGGGTCCAGCCAGACCCGCAGCGAGTAGTCACCCATACCGAACAACTGCACATCGCCCACGCCATTGAGGCGCGCCAGCTCGTCCTTGATGTTGAGCACCGCGTAGTTCGACAGGTAGAGCATGTCGTAGCGGTCATCCGGCGAGGTCAAGTGCACGACCATGGTCAGGTCGGGCGAGGCCTTGTCCACCGTGATCCCGATGCGCGTCACTTCCTCGGGCAGCTTGGGCTCGGTGCGGGTCACGCGGTTTTGCACCTGCACCTGGGCGTTGTCCAGGTCGGTGCCCAGCGCGAAGGTGATGGTCAGGGTCAGCTTGCCGTCGGCGGTGGCCTGGGAGGACATGTAGAGCATGTTTTCCACGCCGGTGATGGCTTGCTCCAGTGGCGAGGCCACGGTTTCGCCGATCACTTTGGGGTTGGCACCGGGGAAGTTGGCGCGCACCACCACGGTGGGCGGTACCACTTCCGGGTATTCGCTGATCGGTAACTGGAACAGCGAGATGGAACCGGCGATCAGGATCAGCAGCGATAACACGGCGGCGAAGATCGGCCGGGATATAAAGAATGTCGAGAAGTTCATCGGTCGTATCCCTTAACCGCGTGGCGCTGTGACGCTGGCGAGTTTGACGGTGGTCTTGGTGCTGACAGGCGTCATGTTGCTGGCTTCCAGCGCCTCACGTTGTTGGCGCAGGGCCGCGAGGGTCTGGTCGCTGGCCATCGGCGTGACCTGCGGGTCCACCGGCTGGCCGGGACGCACACGTTGCAGGCCCTTGACCACGATGGTGTCGGTCTTGGCCAGGCCGCTGCGCACGATGCGCAGGCCTTCAAGCTTCGGACCCAGCTCCACGGCGCGGTAAGCCGGGGTGTTGTTCTGGTCCATGACCAGCACGAACTTCTTGCCCAGGTCGGTGCCGACCGCTTCGTCCTGGATCAGCACTGCCGAGTAGGTGCCGCTGCCCACCAGCTTCAGGCGCGCATACAGGCCAGGGGTGAAGCGCCCGTCAGTGTTGTCGAACACTGCCCGGCCACGAATGGTGCCGGTGCGCGGGTTGACCTGGTTGTCGACGAAGTTCATCTGGCCCAGGTGCGGGTTATCCGCTTCGTTGGACAGGCCCAGATACACCGGGGTGCTCTGGCCGCGCTGACCCTGACGGGCCAGTTCGTTGTACTTGAGGAATACGCGTTCGTCGGCGTCGAAGTAGGCATAGACCTTATCGGTGGAAACGACGCTGGTCAGGGCCGTGACGTCGGCGGTGACGATGTTGCCACTGGTGATCTCGGCGCGGCTGACCCGGCCACTGATCGGTGCGGTAACCTTGGTGAAGCTCAGGTTCAGGCGCGCCAGGTCCAGTTGCGCCTGAATCGCTGCCACGCCGGCCTTGGCTTCCTGTGCCGAAGTGGTCCGCGAATCAGCCAGTTCGGCAGAAATCGCGTTGTTGGCGCGCAGCCGGTCGCCACGCTCGGCTTCGTTCTCGCTACGGCTGGCCACGGCCCGGGCCTGTTGCAGTTGGGCTTCGAGACGGCGCACTTCAGCCTGGAATGGACGCGGGTCGATCTGGAACAGCAGGTCGCCTTTCTTGACCAGCGCGCCGTCGGTGAAGGCCACCTGGTCAATCTGGCCGGAGACTCGTGGACGGACCTCAACGGTTTCCGGCGCTTCGAGCCGCCCGGTGAATTCGTCCCACTCGTTGATCGGCTGCTCCAGCACCTTGGCCACACTGACCTTGGGGGCGGCTGGCGCCTGAGTGGCTTCCGGGGCGCGACCACAGGCGGTGAGTACCACCATGGCCAGTGCGGTTAAGGGGTAGCGCAAAAAGTGAAGTGACTGAGCCATGGAGAATCCGCCGCAGGTAAAAAGGGTGATGGGGCGGATTCTGTTGTGCGCGCGGACTATTAACGAATCGAATGGGACGAAGGTTAATATCGATCTGATTGATGTTTACCGACTACTGTTCAGATAAGCACTGCGGACTCGGTGGGAGGGAGCCGGCCGGCCCCTCCCACTAGAACCAAGCTCGGCCGAAAGATCTGGCATTAGCGCTACTGACCAGCATCAATCTTAAACGGCCGCCTCAATCGCCAGCGCTGCCGTCAGAGTATTTTTCATCAGGCAGGCCACGGTCATCGGTCCGACGCCGCCTGGTACCGGGGTGATGGCCGAGGCCACCTGGCTGGCAGCCGCAAAGTCCACATCGCCTACCAGTACCGGCGCGCCGTTGCGTTCGATGCGGTTGATACCGACGTCGATCACCACAGCGCCAGGCTTGATGGCCTCGGCACCGAGCAGTTCGGCGTGGCCGGTGGCGACTACCAGGATATCGGCCTGACGGCACTCGGCATTGAGGTCCTGGGTGCGCGAGTGAACGATGGTCACCGTGCAGTTTTCCTGCAACAGCAGGCTGGCCATGGGTTTACCGACGATGTTCGAGCGCCCGACCACCACGGCTTTTTTGCCGGTCAGGTCGCCGAGTCGGTCCTTGAGCAGCATCAGGCAGCCCAACGGTGTGCAGGGCGTCAGGCCGGGTTTGCCCTGCGCCAGGCGGCCAACGTTGACCGGGTGAAAGCCGTCGACGTCCTTGGCCGGAGCGATGGCGGCGATCACTCGGGCTTCATCGATATGGGCGGGCAGCGGCAATTGCACCAGAATGCCGTGCACGCTGCGGTCATGGTTGAGGATGTCGATCAGTGCCAGCAACTCTTGCTGAGGCGTGCTGCCCGGCAACAGGTGAGGGAACGACTCAATGCCCAGCTCGGCGGCCTTTTTCATTTTGGTTTTTACATAAACCTGGCTGGCCGGGTCGTCACCAACCAGCACCACGGCCAGGCCCGGTCCTCGCTGGTAAGTGTCACGAAACGCTCGGGCACCCTCGGCGACTTCCTGACGCACCTGCTCGGCAAAGCGCTTGCCGTCGATGATTGCCGCCTGGGTGGGCGAGGAGAGGTCGCAGGTGTGTGAGGTGGTCATTGCCGGGTCTTCCGCTGCGGGGTTGGAAAGTTGCCAGACGATGAATCGTTACGCTGAATATCAACGCTGGCAAGCCGCTCATGGTCGCGGCCATGAGCGGTGTCGTCAACTCCCCCTTAGCCGGCCGTCTTGCCGCGTACCGCCGCCACATACACCAGCAAGCCCAGCAACGCGGTGGTAGCGCCGACGAAGCCGGTCGAGGTCCAGCCCCAGCCGGCGGCGATGGCCATGCCGCCCAGCCATGGCCCCAGCGCGTTGGCCAGGTTGAACGCGGCATGGTTGGAGGCCGCAGCGAGGGTTTGCGCGCCCTTGGCGATGTCCATCAGCCGGGTTTGCAGCACCGGACCGAGGGCGATCATGGTGCCGACACAGGCAATACCCGGCAGCAGGGTCCAGATCGACTGCGCCGCCAACGGGAAAGCCAGCATCACCACGATCGACCAGACCAGTACGATGCCGATCGCCTGAACGCCATAGCGGTCGAACAACCGCCCGCCGACGATATTACCCAGCACCGCGCCGGCGCCGAAACTGGCCAATGCTGCCGGAATCCAGTTTGGCGAAGCGCCGGTGACCTGCAGCAAGGTGGGCGCCAGGTAGCTGAACACGCAGAACATACCGGCAAAGCCGACCGAGGCGATCAGCAGCAAGACGCCAATCTGCGGCTGGAAGAAGGCTTTGAGTTCACCGCGCACGCTGCTGGCTTCAGGTTTCGGCCCGCCCGGCAGCAGGGCGTACACCAGCATGCTGGTCAGCCCGGCAATCACCGCCACCACCACAAAGGCGTAGCGCCAGTCGAGGATCTGCCCCAGCCAGGTGGCCAGCGGATTGCCGATCAGGATCGCCAGGGTCAGGCCCATCATCACTGCACTGACCGCCGCGCCGCGTTTGTGCAACGGGCTGATGGCCGCTGCGGCCAGGGCGGCGACGCCAAAATAGGCGCCGTGTGGCAGGCCACTGATAAAGCGCGCCAGCAGCGCGCCGTGGTAATCGCTGACCATCGCGCTGGCCAGGTTGGCGACGCCGTAAAACAGCATCAGCGCCACCAGCAGGGTTTTGCGTTTCAGGCGGCTGCCGAGAATCGCCAGCACCGGGGCGCCGATCACCACGCCCAAGGCATAGGCGCTGATCAGATGGCCGACCTGTTGCTCAGTGATGGCCAGCCCCCGGGCGACTTCCGGCAGCAAGCCCATGATCACGAATTCGCTGGTGCCGATGGCGAAACTGCCCATCGACAGGGCGATCAGAATCAGCAGGCGCATGCCGGAGGAGGGGGTGTTTTCATGACTTGTTGACACGGATGAACCTCATTACAACGGTGGTACGCAAGACAGCGAGGCCGGGCACCATACGGCATCAGGCCCGCACCGTCATGTGGGCACCTCTAAAAACTACCTGCGTTGCCATCGCGTTGTTGAAATCAGGCTCAAAATGCTCATTTACAACCCGTAAAGTCGTGCGCGACTCCGACCGTTGCTCGCCTGATTTCGCCTAGCGCTGACTGCCTCGCCTACGTTTTTAGAGGCACCCGGATGTAGATGCTTGTTCTAGAGCATTCTCGACCCGCTTCGTTCAGTTTGAAGGCGGCGCTGTGCTTTGCCGCAGTGTCAGCTCGAACGGCAGGGTTACGTGCTGGGCGGCCAGCGGCTTCTTCTCGATCAGGGCGATGAGCATTTCGACCGCCAGTTGGCCGAAGGCTTCTGCCGGTTGCGCGATGGTGGTCAGCGGCGGGTCGCAGTAGGCCGCGAACGGGATGTCGTCGAAACCCACCAGCGAGATGTCTTCGGGTACGCGCAGGCCCTGTTGTTTGATCTGCTTGAGCGCGCCAATCGCCATTTCGTCGTTTTCACAGAACAGCGCGGTCGGGCGCTCGGCCAGTTGCAGCAGGTTCGCCGCGCCGTCATAGCCGGCCTGCAGGCTGAAGTTGCCATGACAGATCAGCGCCGGGTCTGGCGCGATGCCGGCCTGGTGCACGGCATCCTGATAACCGGCCACACGTTCGCGGGTCAGCGGGCTGCTTTTTGGCCCCTTGATCAGGCCGATGCGCCGGTGGCCCAGCTCGATCAGGTGTTGGGTTACGGCCCTGGCGGCGGCGCGATTGTCCAGGCTGATGGTCGGATGACGCCCCTGGGCGTCGACTTCACAGGCATTGACGATGGGCGGTAATTCGACACCGGGCAGTGGCTGTTGATAGGGATCGTAGGCGCGCAACTGAATCACCCCGTCGGCCTGGTGGGCGTACACCAGCTCGGCGAACTCGCGTTCGACGGCCTCGCGGCCCTGGGTGTCGCACAGCAACAAGCGGTAGTTGGCCGCTTGGGCCGCCTGTTGTGCGCCGCTGATGACCCGGGCGAAGAAGGTATTGGCGATGGTCGGCACCAGAATCACCAGATTGCCGGTCTTGCGTGAACGAAATTGCACCGCCATTTGGTTGGGCCGATAGCCGGCCTGTTCGACCGCCGCGTTGACCTTGTCACGGGTCTGGGCGAGCACGCGCTCGGGGTACTTCAGGGTTCTGGACACGGTGGCGACAGAGACCCCGGCGAGCCGGGCGACTTCACGGATATTGGACAAGAGCACCTCTTTCAGAACGCGTAGCCTGCGAGCTTACCGCAGCTGGCCTATAGCCTGAAACGCTCAGGTCGTTAAGGCGAGCATTGACAGACCGGCATGACGGGCCTAGATTTCTGCATCAATGTAACCGGTTACATTCTGGGCGTCGCGAACTCAATAGTCTAGCCACGACTCTGCAAATGGAGAATGGATGAACACTGCAGTGCCGAAAGTAAGAATGGGTTTTGTCGGTGGCGGTGCCGGGGCGTTCATCGCTCAGGCGCATCGTCAGGCCGCCGGGCTCGATGGCCGTTTCGAACTGGTGTGCGGTGCATTCAGTCGCGACCCGGCCAACAATCAGGCCACGGGCGCGGTGTTGGGGGTGGCCGCTGCGCGGTGCTACGACCAATGGCAGCAGATGCTTCAGGCCGAACAGGCTTTGCCTGCCGAGCAGCGCATGGAGCTGCTGGTGATCGTCACCCCCAACCACTTGCACGCGCCGATCGCCAGCCAGGCGCTGCAGACGGGCTTTCATGTGTTCAGTGAAAAGCCCGCCGCGCTGAACCTCGACGAGTTGCTGGCGCTCAAGCAGGTGGCCGAACGCAGCAACCGTCTGTACGGCCTGGCGCATACCTACTTGGGTTACCCGATGGTCTGGCAGGCGCGGGAGATGGTGCGCAGCGGGGCTATCGGTAAAGTCCGCAAGGTGCTGGTCGAGTACCCGCAAGGCTGGCTCAGTCAGGATGTAGCCGGGCAGGGTAACAAGCAGGCGGCCTGGCGCGACCAGCCGGAGCACTCCGGGCTGGGCGGCTGCATTGGCGACATCGGCACCCACGCTTTTGCGCTGGCCGAGTTTGTTGCTGACCAGCCAATCCGTCAGTTGAGCGCGATGCTCGGCAGCCACATTGAAGGCCGGCAACTGGACGATGACGCCGCGATGCTGTTTCGCATGGCCGATGGCGCCAGCGGCGTGTTGATCGCCAGCCAAGTCTGCGCCGGCGAAGAGAACCCGCTGAAAATCCGCGTCTACGGCGAGCTGGGCGGTCTGGAGTGGCAGCAGGAAAACCCGGCCAGCCTGATTCACCGCTCGCTGGAGCAACCCATGCGCGTTCTGCGCGCTGGCCTTGGCCAGCCATGGTTGTGCGCAGCGGCGTTGCAGCGCATGCGCCTGCCGGCCGGGCACCCGGAAGGCTATCTCGAAGCCATGGCCAATTTGTACGGCGACTTCGCCACGGCGATTCGTAGCCACGTGAGCGGTCACCAGGTACCCGGTGTGCCGGGTATCGAGGTCGGCCTGCGCGGCATGGCCTTTATCGAGACCGCTATCGCCAACCATCACGGCACGGCCAAGTGGAGCGAGCTGCCGCAACGGAGCACACCATGACTGATTCACTCAAAACCTCTGGCGGCCTGCGCGGGCCGGGAATTTTTCTTGCGCAGTTCATCGCCGATCAAGCGCCGTTCGACAATCTGGCCAATATCGCGCAGTGGGCGGCTTCACTGGGCTACAAAGCGATTCAGTTGCCGACCCTGGATGCGCGTTTCATCGATTTGCAGCGCGCCGCCGAAAGCCAGGCCTATTGCGATGAACTCAAGGCCGTGTGTGCCGAGGCCGGTGTCGAGATCAGCGAGTTGTCGACTCATTTGCAGGGCCAACTGGTGGCGGTGCATCCGGCCTTCGATGAGCTGTTTGATGACTTTGCCCCGGCCCACTTGCGCGGCAAACCGGCCGAGCGCACGGCCTGGGCCATTGAGCAACTGAAACTGGCCGCCCGCGCCAGCCAGCGCCTGGGCCTGACCGCTCACGCGACATTTTCCGGGGCATTGGTCTGGCCGTTTGTTTACCCCTGGCCGCAACGCCCGGCCGGGCTGGTCGAGCTGGGCTTTGCCGAACTGGCCAAACGCTGGCTGCCGATCCTCGACTGTTTCGAGCAGGCCGGGGTCGATTTGTGCTACGAGATTCACCCCGGCGAAGACCTGCACGACGGCGCGTCATTTGAGCGCTTTCTGGAGGCGGTCAATCACCACCCGCGGGCGGCGATCCTCTATGACCCCAGCCACTTGCTGCTGCAGCAGATGGACTACCTGGGCTTTATCGACCGTTACCACCCACGGATTCGCATGTTCCATGTCAAGGATGCCGAGTTCCGCCCCGATGCCTGCTCCGGGGTGTATGGCGGCTATCAGGACTGGGTGCAGCGGCCGGGGCGGTTTCGGTCACTGGGCGATGGGCAGATCGACTTCAAATCGATCTTCAGCAAACTGACTCAGTACGGCTACAACGGCTGGGCGGTTCTGGAGTGGGAGTGCTGCCTGAAGGACGCCCGCCAGGGCGCTGCCGAGGGGGTGGCCTTCATCGAGCGGCACATGATTGAAAAGACCCGCAAGGCATTCGACGACTTTGCCGGCGTGTCGGCTGATGCGGCGTCCAATCGGCGCCTGCTGGGCTTGCCCAAGGTCTGAGGCCGGCACGCTGGTTGGCAAACCTACAACAACAATAAGGCGGTACTGTCATGACCAGAATGAATGCGCGACTGAGCGTAATGATGTTCTTGCAGTTCTTTATCTGGGGCGCCTGGTTCGTCACCCTGGGCACCTTTTTGGGCAGCAGCCTCGGCGCCTCGGGCGGGCAGATCGGCATGGCGTTTGCCACCCAGTCCTGGGGCGCGATCATCGCGCCCTTTGTGATCGGCCTGATCGCCGACCGGTTGTTCAATGCCGAACGGATCCTTGCAGTGCTGCATCTGCTTGGCGCGGTGCTGCTGTTGCAGCTCTACCGGGCCGAGGACTTCAGCGGCTTCTACCCGTATGTGCTGGCCTACATGATGGTCTATATGCCGACCCTGGCGCTGGTCAACTCGGTTGCCTTGCGCCAGATGCGCGACCCGGCGCTGGAGTTCTCGCGCATTCGGGTATGGGGCACGGTCGGCTGGATCGTGGCCGGTCTGCTGATCAGCTTTGTGTTCGCCTGGGACGCGCAGAGCGCGATTGCGTCCGGCGCGCTGCGCAACACCTTCCTGATGTCGGCACTCGCCTCGCTGTTGCTGGGCCTGTACAGCCTGAGTTTGCCGAGCACGCCGCCGATGCAGGCCACGGCAGGCAATGCCGGCGTGCGGCAGAACCTGGGGCTGGATGCCTTGAGCCTGCTCAAGGACCGCAATTACCTGGTGTTCTTCATCGCCTCGATTCTGATCTGCATTCCGCTGGCGTTCTATTACCAGAACGCCAACCCGTTCCTGGCCCAGACCGGCATGGCCAACCCGACCGCGAAGATGGCGATCGGGCAGGTCTCGGAAGTGCTGTTCATGCTGTTGCTGCCGTTGTTCATCCAGCGCTTCGGGATCAAGCTCGCGCTACTGGTGGGCATGCTGGCCTGGTCGTTGCGCTACTTATTATTCGCTTATGGCAATAACGGTGAGCTGGCCTTCATGCTGTTCATCGGCATCGCCTTGCACGGCATCTGCTACGACTTCTTCTTTGTTTGCGGGCAGATCTACACCGACGCCAAAGCACCGCAGCGGTTCAGAAGCTCCGCCCAAGGACTGATTACGATGGCCACCTATGGATTCGGCATGCTGATCGGCTTCTGGGTCGCCGGGCGAGTGACCGATCACTACGCCACCGGCGCTGGCAGCCATGACTGGCAGGGCATCTGGCTGTTCCCGGCGGCCTTTGCGACGCTGGTGCTGGTGTGCTTTTTGCTGGTATTCAAGGGCCGTGAGCCTGGCAGCCCTGAAGCCAAGAGCGCGCAAGCAACACGCTGAGCGCTCAATCAGCCGCTGGCTGATGCTTTTTCAAGCGATAGGCAAACTGCGCCCGGCTCAGGCCCAATTGCCTGGCCGCTGCCGCCAGATTGCCTGCACTGCGCTGCAAGGCCTCGTTGATCAGCCGTGATTCGAGGCCGTGCAGGGTAAAAGCCGGGTCCAGTTGGCCAAGGGTTTCCAGCAGCGGCGGGGCAGCTGCTGCTGTTGGGGCAGGTGGCATGCTGTTGGACAGGCTGCCGTGATCATCCACCCCATACGGGTCGCCGGGCAGCGGCTCATTGCGAAACAGATGCACCAGATCAATGGGCTGCCCCTCATCGCTGGCAATCAGGCCGCGCTCGATGAGGTTTTGCAGCTCTCGCACATTGCCGGGAAAGTCGTAGCGCAGCAGGACCTTGAGGGCACGCATGGTCAGCCCCGCCGGGGTGCGCTCATAGTCCCGGCAGAAGCGGGTCAGGAAGGCGTCGATCAGCAGCGCAATGTCATCGCGGCGCTCGCGTAATGGCGGCAACGCGATCGGGTAGACGTTCAGTCGGTAGAACAGGTCTTCACGAAAGCTGCCGTCAGCCACAGCCTTGCGCAGATCGATATTGGTCGCGGCAACGACGCGCACATCGACCCGGATGCCGTGCACGCCACCGACTCGTTCGATCTCCCGCTCTTGCAGGGCGCGCAGCAGCTTGCTCTGGCCGGCCAGGCTCAGGCAGGTGATTTCATCGAGAAACAACGTGCCGCCGGCGGCCCGTTCAAAGCGTCCGGGTCTTGAATGGGTGGCGCCGGTGTAGGCGCCGCGTTCGACACCAAACAGCTCGGCTTCGATCAGGTTATCCGGAATCGCTGCGCAGTTCAGCGCCACGAACGGGCCGTTGCGACGCTGGCTGAGTTGGTGCAACTGACGGGCGAACAACTCCTTGCCCACCCCCGACTCACCGCTGATCAGCACACTGGCCGGGGTTTTGGCGACCCGCTGCAGAGCCTGGGTGGCAGCATTGAAGGCCGCGCTGGCTCCGATCAGCGGCGGGTGCGGGCCGACCGCGGCGTGTGGCACAGGCGCGGGGGCCGGATCAGGATGGCTCAAGCTCGACGACACATTCAGGTAGCTGAGGTCTTGCCCGGCATCGTTCCACTGCGCAGCGGTCTTGCCGACCACCCGGCAGCTGGCGTGGCCCATGCCGCGGCACTGCACCTCGCGGAAAATCACCATTTGCCCGAACAAGCCACTGACAAAACCCATGGCGTAGCCGGTTTCAGTCCAGCACACCGGATCCTGGGCGACACCGTGCACAGCCAGGTGTTCATCGGCTTCGCAGCAGTGGTGCCAAAGAAACTCGCCTTCGTAGAAACCCGATTCGGCGTCGAATTTGAAATACAGCGGTTCGACCTTGGTCATGCCTTCCAGGGTGTGCAGGTGGGTGCCGGCACGGAACACCGCAGCGGCATCGGCCTGTGGCCAGCGCTCGCGGATCAACCGGGCATCGCGCAGGCCCGAGGCATAGCCGGTGCGGGTGAACAGCCCACGCGCCTGCTCCAGCCCCAACCGGGCGATCACCTCGCTGCGCAGCGCGCCGAACGAGGAACTGTGCAGCAACAGCATGCGCTGGTCATTGAGCCAGATCCGTCCGTCTTCAGGGCAGAAAAACAAACAATCGGTCAGCTCCGCTGGAGTGGGCGAACTGCTGACGCTTAACTGGCGGCTGTCACCACGCGGTGGAGCAGTAACGGGTTGGGCGCTGCGGGGATTAGTCATTGTTATGCCCCTGGATGGCTGAGTGCTTGATATGAGCAACTACGCAGATAGTTATTAAACATAACTTTATCAAATGAACAAGTCCGCGCGCTGATGCCCCGGCAGCCGCTTTGCACTGTGCAGCAGGGCCGCTGCATGCAAAGCCTTGGTGCAGAGCCTTTGGGCATTTATACGTGAAGGTGCTGAGCAACACGGCACAGCCCTTGCTCTGACCCTGGTGCGGCGCAGCCGAACACAATCATAAGAATCAGGAGTTGCCATGTCAGAGTCACACACCCCCTCTTTGCTGCAACCGGCGCTGGTGCCCGGATGCCTGTTCAACGGTGACTGGATTCGCGGGTCCGGTCTGGTTGATCCGGTTGTCGAGCCGGCCACTGGCGAGCCGCTGATGTACTGCGCCATGGCCGATGCCGATGATGTCGCCGCTGCCTGTCGCAGCGCTGCCTTGGCGCAGCCGGCCTGGGCGGCACTCGGGCCTCGCGAGCGGGCGCAGATCTTTCGCAAGGCTGCGGAGGTGGCCGAAGGCAATTTCGCTGAACTGGCGCTGTATGTGGCGCGGGAGACTGGCGGGGCGTTGTTCAAAGGCGAGCATGAAGTACGTGAGGCGATTGTCCTGCTGCATCAGGCGGCAGGCCTGTTGTCGCAACCCCACGGTCTGGTGCTGCCCAGCGCGGCCGGGCGGTTGTCGTATGCGCGGCGCCAGCCCCATGGGGTGGTGGGGGTGATTTCGCCGTTCAATTTTCCGTTGATTCTGTCGCTGCGCTCGGTGGCTCCGGCGCTGGCGGTGGGTAATGCGGTGGTGCTCAAGCCCGACCCGCAGACCCCGGTCAGCGGCGGCTTTCTCATCGCCCGGCTGCTCGAAGAGGCCGGCCTGCCCAAAGGCTTGCTGCATGTGCTGCCGGGGCGCGCTGACGCGGGCGAGGCGCTGTGTCGGCACCCGGATGTACGAATGATCGCCTTCACCGGCTCTACCGGCGCCGGGCGCAAGGTCGCCGCCGTGGCCGGTGAGCACCTGAAAAAGGTCGCTCTGGAACTGGGCGGCAAGAACCCGTTGATCATCCTCGAAGACGCTGATCTGGACCTTGCCGCGAGCAATGCCGCCTGGGGCGCCTGGTTGCATCAGGGGCAGATCTGCATGGCCAGCGGGTTGATTCTGGCGCACGAGTCCATCGCCGCCAGCCTGACCCGCAAGCTGGCCGACAAGGCCAGGGCGCTGAGCGTCGGCAATGCGGCGCGTGGTGAAGCGGTGTTGGGGCCGCTGATCAACCCGCGCCAATTGCAGCGCCTGCACGCCATCGTCAGCGACAGCCTGCAGGCCGGGGCACGATTGGAGGCGGGCGGTGAGTATGAACAACTGTTCTACCGCCCCACGGTGCTCAGCGGGGTGCGGCCGGGCATGCGCGTGTTCGAGGAAGAACTGTTCGGCCCGGTGGCGGCGGTGGTGAGTTTTGCGACCGATGAGGAGGCAGTCGAGCTGGCCAATCGCACCGAGTACGGCCTGTCGGCGGCGGTGATCTCGGCTTCGGTGGGCCGCGCCATGGCCATCGGCGAGCGGCTGAACTGCGGTCTGCTGCACATCAACGACCAGACCGTGGCAGATGAATGCAGTAACCCATTTGGCGGCCGCGGCGCCTCGGGCAACGGCGGCAGCGTCGGCGGCCCGGCGGACTGGGATGAATACAGCCAGTGGCAATGGGTGACGGTGAAAAACACCGCGCCGCAGTACCCGTTTTGAGTGATCGATTTATCGCGGCATGCCTACACAACAATAAGAGGGCTTGAACATGAATCTGTACAACAAAACCCTGCTGGTCACCGGCGTTGCGTCGGGCATCGGTGCCGAGGTGGCAAGGCTGGCGCGCTTTCAAGGCGCCAGGGTTATCGGTGTGGACCGCCACGAGGCGCAACTGAGCCTGGACGGTTTTTTTCAAACCGACCTGGGCGACCCTGCCAGCATTGACGCGCTGGTCGAGCGCCTGCCGGCCCGGGTCGATGCCTTGTGCAACATTGCCGGGGTGCCCGGCACCGCGCCGCTCGACGCGGTGGCGGCGGTCAACTATCTGGGCGTGCGGCAGCTGTCTACCGCGCTGCTGCCGCGCCTGGCCGGTGGCGGCAGCATCGTCAACGTGGCGTCGGTGTTGGGCGCGCAATGGCCGCTGCGCGTGGAGCAGCACAAGGCGCTGGCCGGCACTGAAAGCTACGCGGCAGGCCGCGCCTGGCTGGACGCCAACCCGGTACAGCACAGCGATTGCTATCAATACTTCAAGGAGGCGCTGATTGTCTGGAGCTTTCAGCAATCGCAGGCGTGGTTCCGTGACCATGGCGTGCGCCTCAATTGCGTCGCGCCCGGCCCGGTATTCACGCCGATCCTCGGTGATTTCGTCAGCATGCTCGGCCCGGAGCGGGTGGCCCGCGACAGCCAGCGCATGACCCGCCCGGCATTGGCCGACGAGGTGGCGGCGGTGATTGCCTTTTTCTGCTCGGATGCGGCGCGCTGGGTCAATGGCGTAAACCTGCCGGTGGATGGCGGCCTGGCAGCCACTTACGTTTGAGCGCTTGCCCCCCCGCCAGCCCTGAGGCGGCGGGGTTCTGAACAATAAAAACAATACAGGACTTACAAGATGCCCAAGCCATTCTTGCGGCCGGTTGCGGCCATGCTTTGTGTTGCGCTGTGCTCGACTGCCCACGGTTACGACTTGCCCGGACTCAATCTGGGCTCCACCAGTTTCTATGATGGCTCGCCGGCCCCAGCCGGGCCTGGCTGGTACCTGGAAGAGTACCTGACCTACTCACGGGCCAGCCGCTTCAATGATGCCAATGGCGACAAGCTGGGCTTGCCCCGGCAGGATCTGGAGGTATTCGCGCCGACCACGCAAATCATCTACCTCGGCCAGCCATGGGCCAATGGCGCAATGCCGGGCTTTACCCTGATCAACACATCACTGGCCCATGTGGATGTCGATGACGGTCTGAACAACGCGGCCCTCAGCTCGCGTGCCGGGCTGGGCGATCTGGTGCTCGGCGCGTTCTTGCAATTGCCGACCCTGACCCGCGCCGACGGCAGCCCGCTGCTGACCCAGCGCATTGAAGCTGATGTGTCGATCCCGGTGGGCGCCTATGACCGTGAGCGCTCGATCAATCCGGGCAGCAACTTCTGGTCGTTCAACCCGTACTACGCGGCCACCTACTGGTTCACGCCAAAATGGTCGGCCAGCGGCCGTTTCATGTACCTGTGGAACGGCAAGAACAACGACCCGCAGGCCGGCTTCGGTGATGTCTCCGACACCCAGGCCGGTCAGGCGCTGCACGCTAACCTGACCTTGCAATACGCGGTCAGCCAGGCGTTTAGCGTGGGTCTGAACGGCTACTGGCTCAAGCAGTTCACCGACACCAAAGTCGATGGCCACGCGGTCAGCGGCCGCCGCGAAAAGGTCTGGGCAGCGGGGCCGGGGATGCTCTACGCGTTCAGCAAAGAGGACGTGCTGTCGGTCAACCTGTACTTCGAACAGGGCGCCGAGAACCGCACCGAGGGCGACAAGCTGGTGCTGAACTGGCTGCACAAGTTCTAGCTGTGCAGCCATCTGCCTAGCCGTTACCAGTTGTAGCTGACTGAACCCACCAGGCTGCGTTCATCGCCATAGCGGCATGAGTTGGCGCAGTACAGGTAGCGCTGGTTGGTCAGGTTCTGCGCGCGGACGGCCAGTTGCCAATGGTCGTCCAGTGCGTAGCTGAGCCGTGCGTCGAACAGGGTGTAGGCCGGGATCTTGCGGTCGCTGATGCTCGGCAGGGTATGGGTGGTGCCGTTGTAGCGCGCTCCGGCCCCGACGCTGACGCCGTGCAGACCCAATGCGGCGAGGCGGTAGTCCAGCCACAGCGAGGCACTGTGGTAGGGCGTGCCCTCAATGCGCGAGCCTTCCATTTGCGGGTCGTTGTCGGCGATCACATGGGCGTCGGTGTAGGCGTAGCCGGCGCTGAACGCCAGGTTATCGGTCAACTGCGCCTTGGCTTCGAGCTCCAGGCCCTTGCTGCGTTCCTTGCCGGTCTGCTCGTCGAAATCGGAGCCGGGAATCGAGCTGGTGACGTTGCGCTGGGTCAACTGATACAGCGCTGCACTGAGCAGCCATTCGCGGTCGGCTGGCTGATAACGCAGGCCGATCTCGTACTGTTCACCTTCGGTGGGTTTGAACGGTTTGCCGTCGGCGCCGCTGCCGCTGGCCGGCAGAAATGACTGGCTGTAGCTGGCGTAGGCGGCCAGGCCGTTGCCTGCGAGGTAGACCACCCCGACCCGGCCGGTAAGCTGGCTGTCGTCGGTAGTGCTGCGTGCGCCGTCGCGGTAGGTGCGGGTCGTGCTGTCGGCCCAGTCCTGACGCAAGCCGAACACGCCGACCCAGTGCTCATCAAACTTAAGCTGTTCTTGCAGGTAAAGACCCAGTTGTCGGGCGTGCAGGTCTGAGCCGCGATCGACTGAGCGGTCAACATTGGGCAGGTTACCGTACACCGGATTGGCCAGGTCCAGCACCGGCGCGTTACCGCTGAAGCGATGGCTGTCGTAGGTCTTGTGGTAATAGTCCACGCCGGCCAGCACGGTGTGTTGCCAGCGCCCGTGTTCCAGGTCCAGTTGCAGGCTGTTGTCGCTGGTCCAGCCGGTGGCGATGTCTTCGCGGCTGTTATAACTGCGCGACAGTTGCGAGAGATTGGCGCCGCTGACCCGGCTGGTGTTGAGGGTAATGTAGTCGTAGTCGGCTCTGGACTCGAAATAGCGCACGGCCTGGCGCAGTTGCAGGTGCTCATTGACGCGATGTTCGAACAGGTAGCCTGCGGTGCGCAGGTTGCCGTCATAACGATCGTAATCCGGCTCGCCGGCAAACAGGTCATACGGCACCTTGTAACCGGGTGTGCGGCTATACACGGTCAGGTCATAACGCATCGGCGGGGTGAGGGTGGTGCGGGTGCGCTGCTGGCTGGCGAGCAGGGTCAGGCGGCTGTCGTCGCTGATCTGCCAGGTCAGCGCCGGGGCAATGTAGTGCTTGTCGTCGTCAATGGCCGAATACTGGGTGCCGCTGTCACGGCTGAGCGCAGTCAGGCGATAGCTCAGGCGACCTTGCTCATCCAGTGCGCCAGCGTGGTCGGTAGACAACTGCATGCGCTGGTGATTGCCATACTCCAGATTCAGCTCATGCAGCGGCGTCAGGGTCGGGCGTTTGCTTACCGTGTTGACCAGCCCGCCCGGCGCCAGTTGCCCGTAAAGCACCGAGGAGGCGCCTTTGAGCACTTCAACGCGCTCCAGGCCGTAAGGCTCCTGGCCGCCTTCGAATTGAGTGCTCTGCATCTTCATGCCGTCGCGCAGCACGCTGCCGGTGCGCGGGCCGATGTCGAAACCGCGCATCCGGTAGTCATCGGCCACCCGGCTGTAACCGTTGGGTTGGGCGATCACGCCGGGGGTGTAGTTGAGTACATCGGCCAGGCTGGTGTGCTGGCGGGCGGTCATTTCTTCGCGGGTGATGATCGAGACGGACTGTGGCGTTTCCAGCAGCGGGGTGTCGGTCTTGGTGGCACTGGCACTGTGGGTCGCCACGCGGCTGTACGCCGGTCCCCAGGCATTCTGCGCGTGGCTGGCGGCGGCAATGTCGATGGGCGCCAGTTGTACGGCGGCGTCGCTACGCGGCTCGATGCTCAAGGTGCCGCTGGGGGTGACGCCCAATTGCAGGGCCAGCCCTTGCAAGGCTTGCTGTACTGCTTGCTCGGCGCTGTAGCGACCGCGCAGCGCGGGGCTGTTCAGGCCACGGGTCAAAGACGCGCTGAAGGCGATATTGCGCCCGCTCTGGCGGGCAATGGCGGTAAGGGTGGCATCCAGCGGGCCGGCTGGCAGGTCGAAGTCGAATGATGCGTGACTGATATCAGCAGGCGCAGCCAGGCTGTCGGCACTGGCCAGGCTGGAGCCAAAAGCCAGCGCCAAGGCCAGGGCGAGAGGTGAGAAGGGCGACGGATGATGCATGGCGGCGGGTTCCTGATGAGGTCGATGCCTGCCTTGTGACGTGAGCGGGGTGGTTATTAAGGGGGCGATGAAAAAATAATTCAGGCTCAGCGCAGGCTCACTTGGGTCCACCAGCTCAGCGGGCGCTCGACCCGTACTGGCAACACCTCCTGGAGGATGCGCAGTGCCTGGGGGCTGTCGTCCAGCGGGAAGATGCCGGTCACCCGCAAGGCCGCAGCCTCGGCGCTGATCCGCAGCCAGCCGGGATGATAGGCGCGCAAGGCTTCGATCACCTCACTCACGGGGCGGTCATGGACCTCCAGGCGGCCATCTTCCCAGGCCGCGGCGCGGGACAGTTGCGGATCCAGCGCCTGCACCCGGCGACCGTCGAGCTGCGCGCCCTGGCCTGCGCGCAGTTGCAAGGGCGCCGCGCCAGGCACCGAGACCAGCACGTGCGACTGTTGCACCCAGACCTGCGCCGATTGCTCGTGCAGCGCCACGCTGAAGCGGGTGCCCAGCGCCCGCGCCTCGCCAAACGCGGTACGCACCACCAATGGCCGCTCAGGGTCGCGCGCCACCTCGATATTCAGCGCGCCCTGACGCAGCAGCAACGTGCGCTGGCGCCCGTCGAACAGCAGATCGACGCGGCTATCGGCATTGAGCAGCACCCGGCTGCCATCGGCCAGGTCGAAGCGCTGGCGTTGGGCGATTGCAGTTTGAAGATCGGCGCCCAGGCCGGGCAGCAGGCCCTGGCCTTGCAGCCACCAGCCAGCCAACCCCACTCCGCTCAGCCCCAATGCGCCACGTAACAGGTGGCGACGGCTGTTGCCGGCACGGTCAAGCATTTCTCGCGAGCTTTGCGGTGTGCCGCTGAACACCTGACCGATTCGCTGCTGCAGCTGCTGCCAGGCCAGGCTGTGTTCAGGACTGGCGTGCAGCCAGTGTTCGAAGCGTTGCCGGTCGCCGTCACTCATTGTTCCGGAGCGTTGCAAGGCCAGCCATTCAACGGCTTGGGCTACAGCGGGCGGCAGTTGGCGGGCCTTCATGCCGGCTCCAGCGCCAGATAACAAAGCGCCAGCGCCTTGGCCACGTACTGATGAACCCGTGGCGCAGAAATACCCAGGCGCTGGCCGATTTCGGCGTAGGTCAGGTTGTCCAGCTGGCTGTACAGAAAGGCGCTGCGGCCAATCGGTGACAGGCCTTCGAGCAGCCGATCCAGCGCCACCAAGGCTTGCAGTGCCTGGGCCTGTTCTTCGGCTGACGGGGCGTAAACTTCGGGTTGCTGCGCCAGGCTTTCCAGATAGGCGCGTTCCAGATCACGGCGTCGCCAACTGGCAAACACCAGACGCTTGGCGATGGTGGTCAGCAGCGCACGCGGCTCACGAATTGTCAGCGGGCAAGGCGCAGCGACCACCTGAACGAAGGTTTCCGAAGCCATGTCTGCGGCTTCTGCCGGGCAGCCCAGGCGTGCGCGCAGGCGACCGAGCAGCCAGCTGTGGTGATCGCCGAACAACTGATGCAGGACACGATTGCGGACGTTCAATTGCGCGGCGTCAGACGTGGATGGTGGCATGGCTCAAAAGCTAATGGAAATTGTTATCAAATGATGCCGGGAAGGCCGTTTGATTGCAATCCGCCAGACGCCCTCGCCACATGAGCCAGCTTTCTGGGGGAACCTTCGCGGTTTAAAACGATCAGACGCGCAGCCGCCGGGCAGAGACTCCCTGAGGCGGCAATCCTCGTTACACCCCGCAAACCTGCAACAGTTGTCAGCCGCTTGCCACCGATGGAACGCGACTTATCCAAAGGACCTCTCATGTCTGGATTTATCCGTGCATTCGCACGTCTTCTACCTATCGCCCTGATGACCGGCTGCGCCGCCAAGTCTTCGGTGTTCGTCAGCGAGCCGTTGCAACCGACGGCCGGTAGTCCGGTGGCTTGGCTGGTCGGCAGCATCGGCCCGCAGGGGCGCGACAGCGCCTTTACCAATCAGCGCATCCTGTTGCGCAAGCGCGGTTCTCAAGACGGTGCGGCAGCCTGGTGGGGCCATGCCGAGGTAGCGCATACCCCCAAAGACATCGAAGACTCGCGCAGCGCCGATGAAAAGGCGCTGCCTGGCCAGGCCAGTGTGTTCGTCATGCCGCTCAAGCCGGGCGATTATGAGCTGTATGACTTCCAGTTTTTCTGGACTGGTGCCAACAGCAGCTTCCGTTCTTTGCAGGCGCGCGAGCAGTTCGTGGTGCCGCTGCGCCTGGAGGCCGGCAAGGCCTATTACCTCGGTGAATTTCGCTCGCGCTGCATCGGTATGTCGGTGTGCATGTTCTTGCATGCCAATCAGCAACCCCGCGATGAGCAAATCGCCCGGCGCTATAGCCCTGGTTTACCGGTATTGCAGCCCATGAATCTGGACCTGAAACCTGCCTATCCCTTCGTCCTGCCAATGCCAGCGCAGGGGCGAACCGACGCGCAATCAACCACCCCAAGGAACACACCATGAACAAACCGATGGTCTTTGCTGCCAGCGTGCTGCTGGGCGGCTGCGCCGGCACCCAGACGCTGCCCGATCCACAGATCGAGGCGGGGCGCGATTATCTGCCGCCGATCACGGTGATGGTTGATTCACTGGAGCATGGCGCCGAGTTGCGCAATTACCTGCGCGAAAGCGGGGTGTTCAGCAAGGTCGAAAATGGCAGCGCCAAGGCCGGGGAAACCCAGGTGATGGTCAACCTGAACGTCAAACGCGAACTGGCGCCCACGCCGCTGCTGTTTCTAAGCGCTGCGACACTGTTCCTGTTGCCGCTGCAAAACGACATGGACTCCAGGGCCGACTTCACCGTGATGCGCGACGGCAAGGTGCTCAAGCGTTATCACTACGAAAACTACATGGGCAAGTATTCCTGGCTGTTTGATCTCGGGGTGCCAGAGCGGCAGGAAAACATCCGGCGTATTGCCCGCGCTTTTGCCCGTGACATGCAGACTGCGAGCCTGGCCGACCGGCCGCTGGATGCACCACGATGAGCCGCTTGGTCAAAATATCAATAGCGGCTGGCGGGCTGCTGTTGCTGGGCGGCTGCAACCCGTCAATCAAGCCGCTGGGCTATCACGCGCAACAGCGCTATGTGCCGATGAGCCTGATGGTGGTGCCGCAAGGTTATACGCGCCATGACATGCAGGAACGCAACGAACTGACCGAGGCGGTCAAGTCATCGGGCGCGTTCTCGTTCGTTGACCACGGTTTCTCACGCAAGGGCTATGGGCTGGTCATCAGCCAGCCGCCGGGCGAGGGCGCAGGCGTGCTGGTGGCGCTCAACGCCCTGACCCTGCTGACCTTGCCGGTGCCTTACAGCTACGTGCATAACCTTGAAGGCAAGGTCTACAAGGACGGCCAGTTACTGCGCACTTTCACCTACAAGCGCGAAGGCATGAGCGTGGCCACCTGGTACGTCCCGCCGCCGATTACCGAAAACCGGCGGCAGATGCTGACCGAACTGATGCAGGATCTGGAGCGCAGTGCACTGATACCGCATGAGCAGGAGCAGCTTTAGCTGCGAAGTCTTTCGCGGCTAAAGCCGCTCCTGCAGGTTAATGCTGCGCGGTTATTCCACGGCCTCAACCACGCCCTGATCCTCTCCCAGAAACCCGCCACTCTGGTGCTGCCACAATCTTGCATAAACGCCGTTTTTCGCCAGCAACTCGGTATGCGTGCCCTGTTCGATGATCCGTCCATCGTCCATGACGATCAGCCGGTCCATGGCGGCGATGGTCGACAGTCGATGGGCGATGGCGATAACGGTTTTGCCGACCATCATTTCATCCAGGCTTTCCTGGATCGCCACTTCGACCTCCGAGTCCAGGGCGCTGGTGGCTTCGTCGAGCAGCAGGATCGGTGCGTTCTTGAGCATCACCCGAGCGATGGCGATGCGTTGCCGCTGGCCGCCGGACAGCTTGATGCCGCGCTCGCCAACCTGGGTGTCATAGCCACTGCGGCCATGCTTGTCGCTCAGCTGACGGATGAAGCCGTCGGCCTGGGCGTTGATGGCGGCGCGCCGGACCTGCTCGTCGCTGGCATCCGGGCGGCCGTAGGCGATGTTGTCGCGGATCGAACGGTGCAGCAGCGAAGTGTCCTGAGTGACCATGCCAATGGCACTGCGCAGGCTGTCCTGCGTGACCTTGGCGACGTTCTGGCCATCAACCCGAATCTCGCCTTGGTCGACGTCATAAAAGCGCAGCAGCAGGTTGATCAGGGTGGACTTGCCGGCCCCGGAGCGGCCCACCAGGCCGACTTTTTCACCCGCGCGGATGTTCAGCGTCAGGCCGTCGAGTACCTGGCGCTCGCCGTTATAGTTGAAACTCACGTTGTCGAAGGTCACGGCGCCGCCGGTGGTCGCAAGCTCCGTGGCATTCGGCGCGTCCTGGACCTTGGGCCCCTTGGTCAGGGTTTCCATGCCGTCCTGCACGGTGCCAATGCTCTCGAACAGCGAGGTCATCTGCCACATGATCCAGTGCGACATACCGTTGATACGCAAGGCCATGGCGGTGATTGCCGCCACTGCACCAGTGCCGACGTCACCCTGGTGCCACAGCCACAGGGCATAGCCGCCGGCACCGATGATCAGCGCGACCACCAGGGTCTGGTTGACGATCTCGAACTGGCTGACCAGCCGCATCTGGCGAAAGCCGGTCTGCTTGAAGTCTTCCATCGCGGCGCGGGCAAAGTGCGCCTCGCGCTTGGAGTGCGAGAACAGCTTGACCGTGGTGATGTTGGTGTAGGCGTCGGAGATCCGGCCGGTCATCGAGGAGCGCGCATTGGCCTGTTCCTGACCCACCTGACCCAGACGTGGCACGAAATACAGCATCGCCAGGCCGAACAGCACGATCCAGGCAATGAACGGCAGCATCAGCTTGAGGGCGAAGCCGCCGGCCAGGGCAATGATCGCGATGAAGTACACACCGATACCGGGAATGATCTCGATCAGGGTAAACAGCACTTCACGCACGCCCAGCGCGGTCTGCATCACTTTGGTGGTGACCCGCCCGGAAAATTCATCGGAGAAGAACGACAGGCTCTGGCGCAGCATCAGCCGGTGAAAATCCCAGCGCAGCCGCAGCGGCAGGTTGATCGCCAACACCTGATGCTGAACCATGGTGCGCAGCGCCACCAGCACGATACTGACCAGCAGCACAATGCCAATACTCCACAGCACACCGCTTTCTTCGGCGCTCACCGCACCGCCGGCCTGCCAGGTCGACAGCAGGTCCACAACTTGCCCAAGGAACGAAAACAGCCAGGCTTCGTAGATCGAGACGGCTGCGCTGAGCAGCGCAAACATGAGGATGTAGCCACGCGCACCGCGGGTGCAGGCCCACAGAAAACGCGCCAGGCCCATGGGCGGTGGCGGCGTCTCGTCGGGCGGGAAAGGGTCGAGCCAGCGTTCAAAAATGCGAAGCATCGGGGTCTCCGAAGTGTTCAAGTTAGCGAGATTTTGCCACTGTGTGATTGTCTTGAGTGATCTCTGGACGATTTTTCCCAGAGAAGATTCAGTTCGTCAGGCGCGAGCGCGCGCTGGCAAAGTCATGAGTCTCGACCCGGTCGCAGACAGGTGGCCAGGCCATGGATGGCTACACCGGCGCTGTAAATGGGACTAGACTGGACCTGTCGCTGAAACGTTTCATCTGTTTAAGCGAATCATAATTCCAAGAAAGGAACCGCCCATGAAAATGCCTCTGATTTCCTGCGCCATTGCCGCTCTTTCTCTTAGCACTCAGGCCGTTGCCTGGGACTTCGTGCTGCTCGACAGCGACAAGCCCGCCAGCAATATGCGGATCACCAGCGAGCAGCTTGGGGTCAAGCTCGACAAGCCTTTTTCCATCAGCATGCGCACCCTGCATGGCGGGCGTCAGGAAGGTGTGAGCCTGATTGATATTGATAACGGCACGATGAAGCTGACGCTGGTGCCGACCCGTGGCATGAACGTACTCAATGCTCAGGTCGGCGAGGCCAGGATGGGCTGGGATTCGCCGGTCAATGAAGTGGTCAACCCGGCCTTCATTGAGCTTAACGGGCGCGGTGGTCTGGGCTGGCTGGAAGGTTTCAACGAACTGGTCACCCGCTGCGGTTACGAATGGGTCGGTCATCCGGGCATCGACAATGGCGAGTTGCTGACCCTGCATGGCCGCGCAGCGAATATTCCGGCCAGCAAGGTCACCGTGCATATCGACCAAACCCCGCCGTATGCCATTCGGGTGCGTGGTGAGTTGAAAGAGCAGGCGTTCAAGAAAGTGGACTTCAGTGTGCAGACCGAACTGGTGACTGAGCCAGGTACGGCGCGGTTCGTGCTCAATGACACCCTGACCAATAATGGCGACTATCCAAAGGAATACCAAGCGCTGTACCACAGCAACTTCAGTACGCCGTTTTTGGAGGAGGGCGCGCGCTTTGCCGCGCCGGTCAAGCAAGTGTCGCCTTTCAACGATAAAGCCAAAGCCGACCTGAGCGACTGGCAGACCTATCGCGGGCCGACCCCTGACTACGATGAAACCGTGTACAACGTGGTGCCTTACGGCGACGACCAAGGCAACACGCTGACGGTGCTGCACAACAAAGCCGCCAGCCTCGGCGTTGCAGTGGGCTTCAATATCCAGCAGTTGCCAGTGTTCTCGCTATGGAAAAACACTGACACCCGCGGCCAGGGCTACGTCACCGGGTTGGAGCCTGGCACCAGTTTCTCGTACAACCGGCGTTACCAGCGACCGCTGAATCTGGTGCCGACTATTGGTCCTGAACAACAGCGTCAGTTCAGCATCAGCTACGCCTTGCTGGCCGATAAACCGGCGGTGGACCAGGCACTGCAGCAGATCAAAACGATCCAGAACGGCCGTGCGACCGAGGTGCGCCAGGTGCCGTTGGTGGATTTGAGCAAAGAGTAAACAATCATTTTGCCGGTGCCCGGTGCCCGGTGCCCGGTGCTTGAAGCGCCGATCACCGGCACGGGCGCGCGTTGTCTGCAAGTCGAGCGCCCCATCAATCGGGTTTTGCGTATCGAGCGGGTGCTTCATGATGTCCTTTTGGGAGGGCGGGAGGAGTTGTTTAGTTAGCCGCTGGACGTATTTTTACTTGAAGTTTTTGTGCCGCGATTAAACAACGGCTGCGTGGTAATCCTTGGTTAGGCTCTGTACGTAAAGTAGCTGCGCTCGGTCACGCTGCGTTAAAAACAGGCTTTTGCGCGAGTCCGACCCGATCGTTTCTCGCTTGTTTTGACTTGTTCCAGCAAACCCAGGAATGCACCGATGGCAGGGCCTGGGTACCGGACGTTGGGTCACAGGTTTTGGGTGATCACCACCTTGCCAAACAGATTGCGTGCCGCAAAGCGTCGCCACGCACTGGACGCATCATCAAAAGCATAACGGCTGTCGATCACCGGTTTGAGATCATGCCGGGCCACGGTGGCGATGAGATCTTCCAGGTCCTGTCTGTTACCGGTGGCAATCGGTTGCAAGCGTGCCTGGCTCAGGAAAATATCCATGAACCCTGGCATTTCGCCGGCCGCCAATATGCCCACCAGTGATACTTGCCCGCCAATGGCGACCGCTTTGACCGATTGCATCAAGGTGCCGGGGCCGCCGACTTCGACCACACGGTCCACGCCACGACCGTTGGTCAGTGCCCGAACGGCCTCGCTCCAGTTCGGGTGCTCAAGGTAATTGATGACGTGATCGGCGCCCAGGTCGCGCAATTGTGCGGCTTTCTGTTCCGAGGACGTGGTAGCGATGACCTGCGCGCCAGCGGCTTTGGCCAGTTGCACGGCGAACAGTGACACGCCGCCGGTGCCTTGGGTCAGTACCCGTTGATGCGGGCCGATGCCTTTGAGTGCTGACCAAGCGGTAACGGCGGCGCAGGGCAGGGTGGCTGCGGCCTCGAAACTGATCGAGTCGGGTAACGCTACCAGCTCTTGTTGGTCAATAGTGCGATATTCGCTGGACCAGCCATCGAGCTGCAGACCGTATTGCGGGGCAAACTCACGAAAAGGCCCCGACACCCAGCCGGGAACGAACGCGTTGACCACTCGATCGCCCACCGCAAACCGGCTCACACCGGCGCCCACTGCCTCGACAATGCCGGATGCGTCCGACAGCGGTACTCGACCGTCCTGCACGCCGAACGGCAATGAGCCATTGAGAATCGCCAAGTCTCGGTAGTTGAGGGAGGTGGCCACAATGCGCACCAGAACCTCACCTGGCCCTGGTGTCGGGATGGGCTCCTCACATAGCTCCAGGCCTTCGATGGATCCGATTTTCTGTAAACGGTAAACCTTCATGCGTCACCTCGGTCGATCAGGTCCCAATGGCCTGAATAAGGCCTATGGTGGCCTTGCTTGACTGGATGGCCCATTGCCTGGAGTATCGAAGTCTTAACCCATCGTCCAAAGTCGGCGCCATGCACCCCTTCGACTCCGTACTCAATGCCATGCACCTGGAAAGCTCCCTGTTTGTTCGTTTGCGTGGGCAGGCGCCGTGGGCGATTTCGTTTGACAGTGGGGGGCAGGCTCGGCTGTTGGTTGTTGCCAGCGGCCAGTGCTGGTTCACCCGCATAGGGCAGGCGCCTGTCGAGATCAGGGCCGGTGACTGCCTGATCATCAAGCAGGGCGTGGACGGCGTGTTGGGCGACACACCGGACACCGTCGCCATCTCCTGCTGGGAGGTGGCGGATCACGTGACAGGCCATCGGGTCACCTTTGGCGGTGAAGGGCCGGCCTGTGAGTTTTTCTCGACCCTGTTCAGCTTCGACCATGCCGCCGGCGAGCCGCTGTCAGCCTTGCTGCCTGATGTAGTGCACGTTGCCATGAGCGATTCTGATACCGGGCGCATGCTTTCGGTTCTTGAACAGATCGGCCTGGAGGAGGCCCAGGATGGGTTGGGCACGCCCTATATCGTCAGTCGGTTGCTGGACATTCTGTTCATTCAGGCGATTCGGGTGTGGGCGGCATCCGAAGGCAACATGGCCGATGGCTGGCTGGCCGGCCTGAGTCACCAGCAGTTGGCGAAAACCCTGCGGCGTATTCATGCAGACCTCGCCCATCCCTGGACGCTGGAGCAGTTGGCGCGTGATGCGGCCATGTCCCGTTCGGCGTTCGCGGCGTTGTTCAAGTCGGTTATCGGCATACCGCCGTTGGCCTACATTGCGACCTGGCGGATTTATCAGGCCAAGCTACTGCTGGCGGCGGGGCACTCGATTGCGATGGCGGCTGAGCAGACGGGCTACGGCTCGGATGTGGCCCTCAGTCGCGCGTTCAAGGCCGCAACCGGGGTGGCCCCCGGTCAATGGCGCAATGAGCGCCACAGGGTTGCCCGAGGCGCCTCGCTCAGCTCAAGCTGACTTCACATTCATGGTGATTTTGGCCGTAAACACTTTCACATCCGCCTCATCAAAAATATCCACCGAGACGATCTTGTCGCCTGCGCTGTTCCAGTCAACGCCACTGCCATCGGCAATTGCGCGGATGCCGGTTTTGGCTTTTGCCAGGTACTCAACGGTCATGCCCTTCGGAATCCACTTGCCGCCCGCGGGAATGGATACGTCCGTCAGCATGCCGCCCGCCAGTTCAGCGGCGTTGCACAAGGCAATGGCATGCACTGATGCCAAGTGATTGGTGATTTCTTTGCGAAACGGCACTTTAACCAGCGCATAACCGGGCCTCAGCTCAGCCACTTCCGGGGTAATAGTGCTGAAGTAAGGGGCCATCTGGCAGACCATGTTGCTGAATGCAGATGATCCGACGCTGTTGAACATGCTCAGGGCTTGGCTCATGGAACACGACCTTCTTGTTGGTTGCAGAACATTGCTCTGTTACAGAACATAATTCTGTATTTGACAGGTGTCAAGCGCCGCTTCCAGCAGCCCCCGTGGTCGTCGTACCATTCGTCTTTTTCAGGCGCACCCGCATGGAATCTGATCTGCTAGACCGTGTTTTTCCCGGGAGACGCGGCGACCTTAAACGCGCCATCCTGCGCCAGGCTTTGCGCTCCTTTAACGATATGGGTATTGAAGCCACTACCATCGAGGCCATTCGTGCCGAATGCGACACCAGCGTGGGGGCGATTTACCACCACTTTCAAAGCAAGGAAGGGCTGGTGGCGGCGCTGTTTTTTGCAGCGCTTGATGACCAGGAACGGCTGCGCGACGCCTACCTGCAACACGCAGGTGACGCCAAGGCCGGGGTACTGGCGCTGGTGCACAGCTATGTCGACTGGGTGGACGCGCAACCGGACTGGGCACGATTTGTCCTGCAGGGGCGCTTTGCCGTGGCCACCGGTCCGTTCAAGGAAGAACTCGCCGCCCGCAACAAGCAGCGCAACAAGAAGTTGCTGGAATGGATGACCGCGCAAGGCATCGCCGAGCATTTTGCGCACGTGCCTGCCGAGTTATTGCCGTCGCTGATCATTGGTCAGGCAGAAAATTATTCACGGGCCTGGCTATCGAAACGTGTGGTTAATAGCCCCAGGCACTATCGGGACATGCTGGGGCGGGCGGCGTGGCAGTCGATCGAAACGGCGGCCAAAGCGGGTTAGCCTCATGCCGCACGGGTTTGCAGGCTTGATCTACAGTGTGCTGATTGAAGTGCGGACTGCATCAGACTCGTGACTGCAGCCGCACTTGTTCATTAAAGCGCTAATCAAAACACAAAGCGTGCCACCATGCCGTTCAGGGCCACTGCCAATCTCGACAACTCATGACTGGCGGCACTGGTCTGATTGGCCCCGGCTGCCGACTGAGTGGCCAGGTCACGAATGTTCACCAGATTACGGTCCACTTCGCGAGACACTTGGGCCTGCTCTTCCGAGGCGCTGGCGATCACCAGGTTGCGTTCGTTGATTTTCGAAATGGCTTCGGTGATCTGCTCAAGCGCTTCTCCGGCAGCCCGGGCAAGCTCCAGGGTGGTAAGCGTGCGGCTGGTGTTCAAACTCATCGACTGCACGGCATTGCCGGTTCCGCTTTGAATACCGGCGACCATCTGTTCGATCTCTCGAGTCGATTGCGCCGTACGGTGGGCCAAAGCCCGAACCTCATCGGCCACCACCGCAAAGCCACGACCTGCTTCGCCAGCCCTTGCGGCTTCGATTGCCGCGTTCAATGCCAGCAAGTTGGTTTGCTCGGCAATGGAGCGAATCACATCCAGCACCTTGCCGATGTCGCGGCCCTGTTCTGCCAGGCCTTCGATCAGGTTGGAGGTGGTCTGCACATCCTGGGTCATGGCCTGAATCGCTTGTACGGTCTGCACGACCTTGTCGCGACCCTGACGCGCTGTATCCGTTGACTGCTCTGAAGCTTGGGAGGTGGACACGGCATTGCGCGCAACTTCCTCGACAGCGGCGGTCATTTCGTTCACGGCAGTCGCTGCCTGTTCAATTTCATCGTTTTGCTTTTGCAAACCGCGGGACGACTCTTCAGTGACTGCGCTCAACTCTTCTGCGGCAGAGGCCAATTGCGTGGCCGACCCTGAAATCATCTGGATAGTCGTGCGCAGGTTCTGCTGCATGACCACCAACGCTTCAAGCAATCGCGCCGGCTCGTCCTTGCCATCGACTTCAATGTGTTTGGTCAGGTTGCCCGCTGCGATTTCCTGAGCAACGCTCACTGCTCGCGACAAAGGCGCCACAATACTGCGGGTCAGTAACCAGGCGAGCAGGACCGTCATCATTGATGCAATTATCGCCACGGCAATAATGGCAACCGTTGCACCGTCATATTGCTGCCCAGCTATGTGAGAGCCTGCAATAGCAGCGGCTCGGTTGATATCAACCAGATCCTTGAGTTGTTTGGTCATCAAGTCAGAAGTTTGTCGCATACCCGTGTTAATCATGGTCCGGGTTTCTTCGGTCTTGTTCTCACGCGACAGCTGCAGTGCCTGATTGAGTAACCCAAGATACTGAATCAGTGTTGTATCGAACTGTTGATAAGTAGCTCTCTCTTGCGCCTCGGCCGGTAGCGCACTATAAGCAGACTTGGCCGTTTGCAATTGGGTCGTTACTTCAGCAATTCGCTGATCGGTTTCCTGCAGCATTTCAGGCTCGCGATTGACCAGCAGGCGTAATGAAAAAACTCTCAGGCGCAGCACCGATTCATTGACGTTGCCTAGCAGCGTGATGCTCGGCATGGTGTTGGTTTCCATGTCGAGCGTGGCCTGGCGGATCAGGCTCATGCGGTTCAGCGCAAAAAGCCCCAGCGCGACGACCAACAGAGCAATGAACGCAAAACCAAGAAACGCTCGTGGAGCGATATTCATGTTTCTTATAGACATAAATTTTTCTCAGTGAAGTAAACAGCAAAAGCGCTTCATGCTCTAACCGTTACGCCGCAACCTGCCCTGTAGGATCCTGCCTTGTTAAACCAACGTTTAGACAAGAGGATCTGCGCTCGTAACACCTTGTTACTTCTATCGGCAGGCCTTCGGGAATTGTTGAGGAGATATTTAATTCTATTTTTTGACGCCAATAAGGTGGCTGGCAAGGAGGGTGAAACTTCAGTGGCAACGGTATAGCTTCAATGAGGGCAGTGATATTCGCAAAAACTATCAGTTTGCGATTTTTTCGCAGAAACCCCAATCCGGCCGTCAGTTGACCTCAGGTGTTCTCATCGTTGATCCATGCGCGGACAATCACTCTGGATTTGGAGTCGTGAATGGGTCATAGGCATGGATCATCAACGACTTGCGCTCGGTTGCGAGTAACAGCGGGCTGCCTCACCTTACGGCTTAATCCGGGGGTTTTGCCGGTAATGCGCTTGAATGCACGACTGAAAGCGGCCTGCGATGTATAGCCCAGACGCTGCGCTACCTCTTCAATCGGCAGCCTTTCCAGGGTCAGCCACTGGCTCGCAAGCCGCATTCGCAGTTCGGTGACATAGCGCAGCGGGGCCATGCCAATCGTCACCTGGAAGCGCTCCGCGAACACCGAACGTGAGGTATTACAGTGCGCTGCCAACTGCGCAACGGTCCAGTCGCGGCCCGGTTGCTGATGGAGCGCAAGCAGTGCGCCGGCCAGGCGTGGATCGCGCAAGGCGGCGACCAGGCCAGAGGCATTGCCGCAGGCGCATTCCACCCAGCCGCGAACGACCATCGCAGCCACCACGTCGGCCAAACGCGCAAGGATACCGGCGAAGCCGACCCGTGCGCTGCTAACCTCGCGCTCCATGGTTGTCAGGATCGGTACCAGACCGGGGTAACGCTGGCCGCCGGCATCAATCAGCATCACGCCCGGCATCAGCCGACCAAGGCCATGGATGCTGCCCAGTTCAAACTCCATACAACCACTGAATAACGTAGTGCTTGGCGTGGGGCCGGCATCGGCTCCGGTATCCACTGCGCTGACGGTGTCACCGAGCGGGGCGCCGTCCAGCCGGTTGATGTCTAGAACAGCCGCGCCAGGGTGGGAAAGCAGTTGATGGGCTGCGCCATGGGAGATGAACACGGCGTTGCCGGCAGACAGCGCGTAGTGGGTGCCATCCTCCATTTGCAGCACCGCATTGCCGACGGCTATGAAGTGGAACCAGGCGTGCCCAGGTTTTTCCGTGAAGCCCAAGCCGAAGGTAGGACCTGCCTGAATACGTCGGTATTCGACGCCGCGCAGGCGCATGCCGCGCAACAGCTCGTTAATGAGGTCCGAGGAGAGAGCAAACTGATCTGCAGGCGTCATTCAGGTGTTTTGGTCAAGAAACAGAGATTTTCAATCATAGATCATCCGGATTCGGACGCCTAGACTTCGGTTCGTAATGAAGATTGGGAGATCCGTACGATGACTGACTGTGCATGTAAGGCCGTACCCGACCGCCATACTGGCGTCGGGTTGGATGTAGAGCCTGCGACCCCCGCGTGGCTGGCGGTCTTTTCGTTGGCAATGGGGGTATTCGGGTTACTGACCGCTGAGTACCTACCGGCCAGTTTGTTGACGCTGATGGCCACTGACCTTGGCGTGTCCGAAGCGCTGGCTGGCCAGGCGGTAACGGTGACAGCAGTCGTCGCGCTGTTCGCCGGCCTGTTGGTGCCAGGCATGACCCGTGGCATCGACCGGCGTTGGGTGTTGCTGGGCTTTTCCACGTTGATGGTCGCCTCCAATCTGTTGGTCGCCATTTCCTCCAGCTTCGCGGTGCTGTTGTTGATGCGTATCTTGCTGGGTATTGCCCTTGGCGGGTTCTGGAGCATGGCGGCGGCGGTCGCGATGCGCTTGGTGCCGAGCGCTTTGTTGCCACGGGCGCTGTCGATCATTTTCAGCGGCATTGCCATCGGGACGGTTGTTGCCGTGCCGCTGGGCAGCTATCTGGGCGGGTTGTATGGTTGGCGCAGCGCGTTCTTTGCAGCGGCGGCGGTTGGCGTGGTGACCTTGGTGTTCCAGTCGTTCACTCTGCCACCCCTTGCGCCGCGCCGGCCGGCACGTCTGCGCACCGTGCTCGAGGTGTTGCAGCGTCCGGGCATTGCCATGGGCATGTTTGGTTGCGTGCTGGTGCACAGCGGCCACTTTGCGATGTTCACCTATGTTCGGCCATTGCTTGAAGGGACTACCGGCATCGGCCCGCAAGGGCTGTCACTGATGCTGCTGGGCTTCGGCGTGGCGAACTTCGCCGGCACGCTGCTGGCCGGGAAACTGCTGGAGCACCACCCGCTGGCCACGCTCGTATTGATGCCCGCGCTGGTCGGTATTGCAGCACTGGCGTTGGTGCTATTGCCGGCCTCGGTGCCGGGGCAGGCGATACTCCTGGCGGTCTGGGGCCTGGCCTTTGGTGGTGTGCCGGTGGCGTGGTCGAACTGGGTTGCCAGTGCGGTCCCCGATCAGGCGGAAAGCGCCGGGGGCATGGTGGTGGCATCTGTGCAGTCCGCCATCGCAACAGGCGCAGCCGCTGGCGGTGCAGTGTTCAGCCTCAGTGGCAGCGCAGGCGTATTCGTCGCAGCGGCCGTGCTGATGCTGCTGGCCGCGCTGCTGATTGCGCTGCGGGTCCGGGTCCCATCTGGCCATGGCGTTGGCCAGCCCAAGCCTGCGTTGCATCTTTGATCCGGTTTGCCAAATCGTCTTGATTGCGTCTGTGATCAGGAGTTAACCCGGCAACGATACGACGTCGGCGCAGGTACGCCTCAAGTCGTTGCCAGGTTGAGCTACACAGCACGGACACCTGTTCGATGCGACCGCCGGAAGGGTACGGTGTGTTCATGATCCAGGTGGGCAACGTTTGATGGCCGGGAGGTGTAGGTCAGGGACTATCTTGCCCCCACTCAAATGCCGTCCACGAGTGATCACGAATGGCGATTTCTGACGAAATCTAGTACGGCTCTGGATGGGGTTCAGTGTGCGCCCAGCAAACAGGCTTGAGCGGACCACATCACCCAGACACACCAAAGCAATGCCAAGACGAGAACCAAGGACAGCCACAGCGTCGAACTGCTCTGCGACGAGAAGCCAGAGGCGGTTTGAAACGCTGAGCCATGAGCGTCAGTCATGCTCATGGCGACGGCTGCGCTCTATCGTCCATTTGGTTCAGAGGCGCTGGCTGCGCGTGGCTCGCACCGAATGATTAACCCACCTTATTACCCTTGGCTGAATACGCCATAAATCATCGTGCTCAGGATTTGGAGCTCGGTCGGCCTGGAATATGACTCAGTATCGATTTGGAGAAGCCGCCATCGACGCATATATCCTGCCCCGTGACATAAGCCGATAAGGGGCTAACGAGAAATTCGATCACGTTGGCGATATCCACGGGCTCGCCGATTCGCGCCAGCGGGATGATTGCTTCTCGTGCTTTTTTGATCTGCGGATCAGCGTACATTTTTTCCGACATCGGCGTGTGGGTCATGCCTGGGGACACCACGTTGACGCGGATGCCGTCAGGCGCCCACTCCAGTGCGAGCGTCTGGGCGAGCATGGTCAATGCCGCTTTGGTGGGGCTGTAAGCGCCTGAGCCTGCATGCGGAAGCTGGCCAGACATCGACGAGGTAAAGCACGCTGAGCCTCGGCTCTCGCGTAAGTACGGGTAGCTGGCTTTGGCCAGCAGCCAGGCACCGCGAAGATTGACCGAGAACATGTCGTCCCAGGCTTCGATGGACAAATCACAGATCGCACCAGGGCTGGCGATACCGGCATTCGCCACCAGCGCGTCGAGCCCGCCGAACTCCGCTATTGCCGCCGCCACCAGTTTGCCTGGTACTTCAGGGTTACCGAGATCTCCGGACAAGGCGATGGCGATACCGCCCATGGCCCTGATGGATTTAACAACTTCTTCCTGCGTAGTGGTGGGTGTGTGCCCGCAAACCGCAATTTTCGGCTGCGAGCCGCGGGCAAGGGCCGCCTCCGCGATCCTCAGGCATGCAGACGCACCGATACCGCTGCTACCGCCACTGACCAAAGCTCTCATTGGACACTCCTTTTTATAGTTAGACATTGAGGTAGAAGATGTTCGTAAAATACGAAAATAGGTTTCGCTTTGCAATCAAATTGACAATGGAATTTGATTCCGATATCGTTTTTTGGTAGTCGGATACCTTGCCTGTGCAGCGGCTGTTGCTATCCCGATCTATCCATCCGTCGTCGCGTCTTTGAGCTGGCGATAGTGGTCAAGACACAAAATCGATAATACGAATGGCCCGTTTCACTCCAGCGAATACTCAACTGAAAGGATGTTTCGATATGATCATCAGCACGTTTTCCTATATATGGTCATCCACGGCAATTGATGCCATTGCACAACTGGCCGAGCACGGGCATCGCGTGTATGAGGTGCCGATCAGCTCGCCGCATTGCTGGCCGGTGGAAATCTCGGCCGCAGAACGCTCTGCTGTTGGCGTGCGCCTTCATGAATACGGCGCGAAGATCAGGTCGCTCAACGCCGGCGGCTATGACATCAATCTGGCCAGTCCCGCCGCAAACATGCGTCACAAGAGCGTCGAGCACATCAAGGCGGTGATTGATCTGGCTGTCGCCTGGGACTCTCAGGAAGTGGTGATATCCCCTGGCACTCGGCGGCCCATGATTTCCCCACCGCTTGAAAAGACCTACGACTGGATGTACGAGAGCCTGGCCGTTTTGATTCCGCTGGCGAAACAGGCTGGCGTACGTTTGCTGCTGGAAAATACGCCCTACTGCTTTACCCCCACCATGGCGGAGCTGGCGCAGGTTGTAGGCACCCTGAACGATGATGTGGTCAGGGTTGTTTACGATATCGCCAATGCTGCTTATATAGGTGAGGACCCTGTGGCGAGTCTGCTGGCTTACCACAGCGCCATCGACTTCGTGCATGTGTCCGACACCGGTACGGATGTATGGGGGCATGATCCAGTCGGTACGGGTGTCGTGGACTTCATTGGGTTGGGCGAGGCCGTTCACGCGACCTGCGGTATTGAAAACTGCGTGCTGGAAATTATCCGTGAAGAAAACGCGTTATATGAGCTGAACAAGGGTGTGCAGGATCTGCGTGCCAAGGGCTGGAAAATTCCTTAACTCCCGCAACACACCTGCGCGGGATTAACGCGCAGGCAGCGAATCAGTCCCCACTGACCATCGGGCGCGCGACAAGCCCCGCCGTTCAGGGCGGGGAAGGATAGCGCGGACGGCGTAGCCGTCCCTGGTTGCCGTGGGGTGTCTGCTGCTGTTCGATGTACGCACCGCCACAGGATGATTCGCAGTAACACGGCGACACAGATGCCCTTCTACGGCGGTATTTCGTTACAAAGACCCCATGGGCATGCAGCTTGAAAACACCGTGCCGTCCGCGCCTAATGGCGTCTTCATTGCTCATGGCTCAAGAGCAGGATGCAACGACTTCAAGCCTTCAAGTACGAACTCATGCCAGACGGTCAGCAGGAGCGGCAAATGCGCCGCTTTGCGGGCTCCTGTCGCTTCGTCTTCAACAAGGCGCTGGCGTTGCAGAAGGAACGCCACGAGCAAGGCGAGAACAA
>NZ_JANJFL010000034.1:0-52160 GCF_024584215.1 Pseudomonas sp. LJDD11 | reverse complement strand
TCAGACAGCTGGCGAGCCCCCTGCAGCGGGGTTTCGATGGCCACGTCGTAGACGCGGGAGGTGAGGATCTTCTTGACGTAGTGTTCAAGCATCGCGGCGACATCACAGACCAAAGTGGCAAGGTCGTGGAGTTTAACCCCTGCTCCCGACGCACGACCATACGAATGACAGGGCTTTACCATGCGGCCATCGTTATAATGGCAGCCCTTTTGACACTTTTTCCAAATTCGGCACCGTGGAGCCCGCATGACCCAGGATCAACTCAAACAGGCCGTCGCCCAGGCCGCCGTCGATTTCATCCTTCCCAAAATCGACAAGAAGAGCATCATCGGTGTCGGCACCGGCTCCACCGCCAACTGCTTTATCGATGCCTTGGCCAAACACAAAGTCGCCTTCGACGGCGCTGTCGCCAGCTCCGAGGCCACCGCCGCACGCTTGAAAGGCCACGGCATTCCGGTCTATGAACTCAATACCGTCAGCGACCTTGAGTTTTACATCGACGGCGCCGATGAAAGCGACGAGCACCTGAACCTGATCAAAGGTGGCGGCGCCGCCCTGACCCGCGAGAAGATCGTTGCCGCCGTGGCCAAGACCTTCATCTGTATTGCCGATGGCAGCAAGCTGGTCCCTGTGCTGGGCGCGTTCCCACTGCCAGTCGAAGTCATCCCCATGGCCCGCAGCCACGTGGCCCGTGAACTGGTCAAGCTGGGCGGCGACCCGGTGTACCGTGAAGGCGTGCTGACCGACAACGGCAACATCATCCTCGACGTGCATAACCTGAGCATCACCAACCCGGTAGAACTCGAAAGCCAGATCAACGCCATTGTCGGCGTGGTCACCAACGGCCTGTTCGCCGCCCGCCCGGCCGACCTGTTGCTGCTCGGGACTGCCGAAGGTGTCAAAAGCCTGAGCCGCTGACAGGATGCTCGCAGGGGTTAAAGCGCCTGCGAGCCTCAACGCGTTTTGGCAGTTTCATAGGCCGCACAACGCGCTCGTTTAAGGTTTACGAAACACATAAAACAGATTCGGCTCACTGACCAGGTACAGCGTGCCCGCATCATCCATGGCGATGCCCTCAGCCTGTGGCACGGTCTTGCTCAGGCCCATCTGGCCTTTTTTCAGCGAGCTGCTGCCCACCGGGCGGCCTTCGATGTCCAGTTCCAGGATCTGTCGCGACTCATCTGACAGCGCCAGCAGGTGGCCGCTGCGCTCATCGAACTGCAGGCTGGACAGATCACGGACGAAGATTCCGGCATCGCGCTGGCGGTTGGAGATCACTTCCAGGGACGTCGGCGTGTCGGGCTGCAGCTTGGGAAAGCCGCGTACTTCGATGATCTGCACCGGGTCGCGCTCTTTGGCGACAAACAGGCGCTGGCCCTTGGTGTCGTAAGCCAGCCCCTCAAAGCCTTTGTTATTACCGGCATTGAAGTCCAGGGTCAGGGTTTCGGCCTGAGTCGCGTCAAGGCTGCGGGTGTCGTCATTGACCTGCACCTGGATCAGCCGCTGGCGGCGCTCGTCACTGATGACATAGACCCCCGGACGGATATATTCGACTGCTTCGGCATCACCAAACCCATCCAGATGAATGCGCCGAACAATCCGGCCATCGAGGCTCAACTCGACCAGCTCGCTGTTCTGGTTGGTCACGGTAAACAGGGTCTTACGGTCAGGATCGTAGCTCAGTGCCGAGACATCATCTTCCAGGCCCTCGATGACCTTGCCTTCAATCACCACCCGATACTCGCTCAGGCCAATGGCAGCGGTCGATTCCGATTGCCAGAACAGATTCCAGTTGAAGGTCGCACGCTCGACCAGACGAAACTCACGATTGGCCAGAAATGCCAGGGCAGCCAACAGCAATACAACGACAATCAACAGTTGCAGACGGATGAAACGACGCATTGCGATGACTCTTGAACAGGAGGGAGGGCATTAGAACACGGCAATCTGAAGCCATCCTTAATGACAGCAGATTGCCATACAGACCTCGAGAGGAAAGTTACTTGTTGCTGAAGGAATAGAACAGGTTCGGCTCACTGACCATATACACCGTGCCCTGTTCGTCGATCGCGACGCCTTCGGCACGAGGAATGGTGTCTTTCAGACCGTTCACGCCACCCAGCAGGCTCATGAAGCTGACCTGCCGACCCTGCTCGTCCAGCTCCAGCAGCAGGTGCGAGTCGGCAGACAGCACCAGAACGTGACCGGTGCGTGGGTCGACGCTCAGTGCCGAGAGGTTGCGCACGTCGAGGTCGTACTGCTCAAGACGCTGTTTTTCACCGGCCAGCAGCGCACTGCCATCGCTTTTCCAGCTGAACATTGCCGCCGGGCGCTCTTGGCCGAGCAGCAGTTGCTGGCGCTTCGCGTCCCAGATCACGCCCTCGAAGCCCTTGTTCTTCTTCTCGGTATGGCCAAGGTCATATTTGACCGCATCGACCAGACGCAGGCGCGTGGTATCCGCATCGACCTTGATGATGCTCAGCAACTGTTGGCGCTCGTCGGTAATCGCCACCAGACCATTGCCCAGGACTGTCAGCCCTTCCGGGTTGCTCCAGCCTTCCATGGGGATTTTGCGCAGCACGTCGCCCTTGAGGCTCAGTTCGACCAGAAACGGATTCTTGCCCATCACCGCGAACAACGTTCGCGTGACCGGGTTGTAGGTCAGGTCGCTGGCCTCATCATCAGCCATGCCTGGCAGCACCTTGGCATCGATGGCGACCTTGTAGTCCGGCAACCAGACGCTGGCATTGCGCTCGTCCTTGCTCTGCAGCGCTTCCTGCACCAGCAGCACGGCGCGGTCATCCCAATGCATGGCGTAGGCAACACCGTAGGCAATGGCCAATGCCAGCAGCACGCCGCTATACCACCGCGACCAGAAACGACGCGGCGAGGCAGCAGGTACTCTAGACAACGAAGACGACGGAATGGCCATTGAGGGCTCCTGATCGGGACGGGGTAACGCGTGACTCGGCACCCCGATCCTTGGACACCTCTAAAAACTGCCTGCTGGCTGGACGCCTGCGGCGCTAAGCGCGCCACCGCTGCGTTAAAAACAGGCTCGGCATGCTCATTTACAACTCGTAAACACCGCCGCCCCGCCTGTTTCTGCCTTGCGCTGACTGCCTCGCCTACGTTTTTAGAGGTGCCCCTTGGGGTCGAAAGGATTATCCAGATCAGTTGTGAAAAAAACGCGAACAATAACCGCGCAGCGTTGTCGTGACACAAAAAACCGCCCGAAGGCGGGTTCATTTTATGTAGCAGCCGATTTAGCGCACGGTGCTTTCGTAACGAGCCTGGCCGTCCAGCTCCAGTACAATCTGGTCGCCGGCCTGGAATGGACCCACACCCGCCGGGGTGCCGGTCATGATGATGTCACCGGCCTGCAGCGAGAAGTTGGCCGCCATGTGCTGGATCATCGGCACGATCGGGTTGAGCATCAGGCTGCTGTTGCCGTCCTGTACAACCTTGCCGTTGAGGGTCAGGCGAATGCCGATGTCCGTGAGGTCCGGGAAGGTCTCGGCAGGCACGAACGGCGCGATCACTGCTGCGCCATCGAAGCATTTGGCCAGCTCCCACGGCAGGCCTTTCTCGCGCAGCCGCGACTGCACGTCACGCAGGGTCAGGTCCAGGCCGGGGGCGAAGCCGCTGATGGCGTCGAGCACTTCTTCGGTCGATGGGTTCTTGCTCAGCGGCTTGCCCAGCAGCACGACGATCTCAGCCTCGTAATGGACGCTGCCACGGTCAGCCGGGATGCTGAAACTGTCTTCCAGCGGTACCACACTGCTGCCAGGCTTCATGAAAATCAGGGGCTCGGTGGGGACCGGGTTGCCCAGCTCCTTGGCGTGCTCGGCGTAGTTGCGGCCGATGCAGACCACTTTGCCCAACGGAAAGTGGATATTCGTTCCATCGACGTATTTGTGCTGGTAGCTCATGGGGTCTCCTGGGGACGCGGTTACAGGGCGAAAATTTTTCCGGGGTTCATGATGCCGTTGGGGTCAAACACCGCCTTTACAGCTTTCATGTATTCGATTTCGGCAGGCGAACGACTGTACGCCAGATAGTCGCGTTTGGTCATCCCCACGCCGTGCTCGGCAGAAATCGAGCCGTTGTACTTCTGCACGGTTTCGAACACCCAGGTATTGACCTTGGCGCAGGTGTCGAAAAACAGCTGATTGTCCATCTGCTCGGGCTTGAGGATATTCAGGTGCAGATTGCCGTCGCCAATGTGGCCGTACCACAGCACTTCAAAGTCGGGGTAGTGTTCGGCGACGATGGCATCGATCTGGGCCAGGAAAGCCGGGACTTTCGAGACCGTGACCGAGATGTCGTTCTTGTACGGAGTGAAATGCGAGATGGTTTCGGAGATGTACTCGCGTAGCTTCCACAGATTACGCAGTTGCTGTTCGCTCTGGCTCATGACCCCGTCCAGGACCCAGCCTTGCTCGACACAATGCTCGAAGGTTGCCAGGGCCTCATTGGCCAAGTCTTCGGTGGTGGCTTCGAACTCCAGCAGGGCGTAGAACGGGCACTGAGTGGCAAACGGCGCAGGTACATCGCCACGGGCCAACACTTTGCTCATCGAGGCGTGGGAAAAGAACTCGAACGCGGTGAGGTCCAGCTTGCCGTGAAAGGCATGCAGCACCGGCATGATCGAGTCGAAATCCGCTGCGCCAAGCACCATGGCGGTGAGGTTCTTCGGCGCACGCTCCAGACGCATGGTGGCTTCGACCACAAAGCCCAGCGTACCTTCGGCGCCGATGAACAGATGACGCAGGTCGTAGCCGGTGGCGTTCTTGAGCAGGTCCTTGTTCAGTTCCAGCAGTTCGCCCTTGCCGGTAACGACCTTCAGGCCCGCCACCCAGTTGCGGGTCATGCCATAGCGAATGACTTTGATGCCACCGGCATTGGTGCCGATGTTGCCGCCGATCTGGCTGGAGCCTGACGAAGCGAAGTCCACTGGATAATACAGGCCGTGCTCGGTGGCCAGATCCTGCAACTGGCGGGTGATCACCCCCGGCTGGCAAACCACGGTGCGATCCGTGCTGTTGACCTCCAGCACCTGATTCATGGCATCGAAGGACACCACCACCTCGCCATTGGCCGCCACCGCCGCCGCTGAAAGCCCGGTGCGCCCGCCCGACGGCACCAGGCCGATACGATGCCGGTTGGCCCAGCCCACGATGGCCTGGACCTGCTCGATGCTCTTGGGCAGGACAATGGCCAACGGTGCCGGCACGAACTGCTTGGTCCAGTCCTTGCCGTAGGTGTTCAGGGAGGCGGTATCGGTAAGGACTTTGGCAGGCGCGACCAAGGCCGCGAGTTCAGGGATCAGGGCCGTCTGGGTCATGACTCAACTCTTGGTGAATTCATGGGCAACCTGAGAACCATTCATGCGCAAGCATGAGGTTTCAGGGGCTGGTTATGCTAGCATACGACGCCAACTTGCCAGTATGCGACGCGCCTGCCAAGGCTCTGACAGCGGTTTGCATGCATGGCTGAAGCTTTTTCAAGTGCCATTTATTTTTCGGGATACAGGTTAACGCAGATGAGCAAGGTTTCCCTCGACAAGAGCAAGATCAAGTTCCTTCTTCTCGAAGGTGTCCATCAATCGGCTGTCGATGTGCTCAAGGCCGCTGGTTATACCAGTATCGAGTATCACACCAAGTCACTGCCCGATGCCGAGCTCAAGGAAAAGATCGCCGATGCCCACTTCATCGGTATTCGCTCGCGCACCCAACTGACCGAAGAAATCTTCGATCACGCGAAGAAACTGGTCGCTGTCGGCTGCTTCTGCATCGGTACCAACCAGGTTGACCTGGACGCGGCCCGCGAGCGCGGTATCGCCGTGTTCAACGCTCCGTACTCCAACACCCGTTCGGTGGCCGAGCTGGTGCTGGCCGAGGCCATTCTGCTGCTGCGCGGCATCCCGGAAAAGAACGCCTCCTGCCACCGTGGCGGCTGGATCAAGAGCGCGGCGAACTCGTTCGAAATCCGTGGCAAGAAACTGGGCATCATCGGCTACGGCTCGATCGGCACCCAGTTGTCGGTTCTGGCAGAAAGCCTGGGCATGCAGGTGTTTTTCTTCGACCCGCTGACCAAACTGCCACTGGGCAACGCCACCCAGGTCACCAGCCTGAACGAATTGCTGGGCCTGGCAGACATCGTTTCCCTGCACGTTCCCGAGCTGCCCTCCACCCAGTGGATGATCGGCGAGAAAGAAATTCGCGCCATGAAAAAAGGCGCGATCCTGATCAACGCCGCGCGCGGTACTGTGGTTGAGCTGGAAGCCCTGGCTGCTGCGATCAAAGACCAGCACCTGATCGGCGCGGCCATCGACGTGTTCCCGGTCGAGCCACGCTCGAACGACGACATTTTCGAAAGCCCGCTGCGCGGCCTGGACAACGTGATCCTGACCCCGCACATCGGTGGCTCGACTGCCGAAGCCCAGGCCAACATCGGCCTGGAAGTCGCCGAGAAGCTGGTCAAGTACAGCGATAACGGTACGTCGGTATCGTCGGTCAACTTCCCTGAAGTCGCCCTGCCGGCCCACCCTGGCAAGCACCGCCTGCTGCACATCCACGAAAACGTGCCTGGCGTGCTGAGCGAGATCAACAAGGTCTTCGCCGAAAACGGCATCAACATCTCCGGCCAGTTCCTGCAGACCAACGAAAAGGTCGGCTACGTGGTCATCGACGTCGACGCCGAATATTCGGACCTTGCCCAGGAAAAACTGCAACAGATCAAAGGCACCATTCGTTGCCGCGTCCTGTTCTAAGCCGCCTGGCGCAATAAAAAAGGAGACCCTCGGGTCTCCTTTTTCGTTTTCGGTGGGACGTGCTTGACCCGACGTACAATGGTGCCTTGGCGCAGCAGCATGGGCTGTCTGCCAGCTCAGTGAAGAGGTACTTGCATGCACCTGCCACCGATCATCCGCAAAGCCCTACCGGCCGACATCCCTGGAATCCTCAGCCTGCAAAAAGCCAATCAGCAGTCCCAAGGCGGTAAGTTGTCGGCCGAGTTGCCGGCTGAGCGCCTTGCAGAAATGCTGAGCGACACAACGCAGATCGTGGCCTGCCGTGGTGAGCAGGTGGTCGGTTTCCTGCTGACCACTTCGCAGGCCATCAATCGCCGATACCCGGTTCCAGTGCTGGAAAAGACCATTGAAGCCTTTGGAGCCATCGAACCGGACACCTATATCTACGGCCCGGTCTGCGTCAGCGCAAGCGAGCGCGGCCAAGGGTTGGCACAACGCCTGTTCCAACGATTGCTAGAACTGGAGCCAGGTCGGCAGGGCGTGTTGTTCATCCGCGATGACAACCCGGCCTCCCTGAGCGCCCATCGCAAGATGGGCATGGCAAGCGTGGCACAGTTCCACTTCAAGGGCGGACTGTTCCACGTATTTGCCTACCGAGCCGCCTAACGTGAACGGGCAGAGCTCGCGAAACAACCAGTGAAGCCAAGCCATCTGTAGTAGATATGCATTGTACTCCCCCGCTCTGCTCGCTCACGAACAGCCTCGGCAGGGCCGTCAGATCGAAGGCACTTTCTGCCAGACCTTGGGCTTGAAGAACAGCACTTCGCCACGCGCCAGGCCCACCAGGCTGTCGTGGTCCTTGACCACTTCGGCTTCGATCAGGTCGCTCTGCCCTTCCACCTTCAGGGTTACCCGGGTCGTGGCGCCCAATGGGCGGATATCCCGGACTTCGGCCGCATGGTGGTCTTCCAGCTCCTGGCGCGACAACGACACTTCATGGGGACGGAACAGCAGGTGTTCGCTGTCACCCACGCTCATGCGGTTTGAATCGCCCAGGAAGTGATAGACGAAGTCGTTGGCCGGGAACTCGTAGACTTCACCGGGCGAGCCGATCTGTTCGATCACGCCCTTGTTCATCACCACGATCCGGTCAGCCACTTCCATGGCTTCTTCCTGGTCGTGGGTCACGAACACCGAAGTCAGGTTGATGTCTTCGTGCAAGCGGGCCAGCCAGCGACGCAGTTCCTTGCGCACCTTGGCATCCAGGGCACCGAACGGTTCGTCGAGCAGCAGTACCTTGGGCTCCACTGCCAGAGCGCGGGCCAGGGCGATTCGCTGACGCTGACCACCGGAGAGTTGCTCCGGGTAGCGGTCGGCCAGCCAGTCCAGTTGCACCATGTTCAGCAGTTCGTGAACCTTGGCCTTGATCTGGGTTTCGTTGGGCCGTTCGTTACGCGGCTTCATGCGCAAGCCGAAAGCGACGTTATCGAACACTGTCATATGGCGAAACAGCGCATAGTGCTGAAAAACAAAACCGACGTTGCGATCACGAACATCATGGCTGGACACGTCCTCGCCATGGAACACGATACTGCCCTGATCCGGGGTTTCCAGACCGGCGATGATCCGCAGCAAAGTGGTCTTGCCGCAGCCGGAAGGGCCGAGCAAGGCCACCAGTTCGCCGCTGTTGATGTCCAGATTGATGCTATCCAGCGCCTTGAAGGCATTGAAGTTCTTGCTGACGTTACGGACTTCGATCGACATGACTTATTCCTCCGCCGCGCTTTGGCGCAGACGGTTAATGCGTGATTCGCTCCACTGCTTGAGCAGCAGGATGAACAGCGCCAGGACCAGCAACAGACTCGCAACCGCGAAGGCCGCGACGTGGTTGTATTCGTTGTAGAGGATCTCGACGTGCAGCGGCAAGGTGTTGGTCACGCCACGGATGTGTCCGGACACCACCGACACCGCACCGAACTCGCCCATGGCCCGCGCGCTACACAGCACCACGCCATAGATCAGCCCCCACTTGATGTTCGGCAGGGTCACATGCCAGAACATCTGCCAGCCGTTGGCACCCAGCAGGCGCGCAGCCTCCTCCTCTTGAGTGCCCTGCTCCTGCATCAGCGGGATCAGTTCACGGGCGACGAAAGGCACGGTGACGAAGATGGTCGCCAGCACGATACCCGGCAGGGCAAACACGATCTGGATATCGTGATCCTGCAGCCAGGGGCCGAAAAAGCCCTGAGCGCCGAACATCAGCACATAGACCAGACCGGCGATGACCGGCGACACCGAGAACGGCAGGTCGATCAGGGTGACCAGGATACTTTTGCCGCGGAACGAGTACTTGCTGACGCACCAGGCCGCCGCCACCCCGAACACCAGGTTCAGTGGCACCGAGATCAGTACCGCGATCAGCGTAAGCTTGAGCGCCGACAGGGCATCAGGCTCGAAGATCGCCGCAAAGAACGTCCCCAGGCCATGCTTGAGGCCTTGGGATACCACGATGACCAGCGGCAGAGCCAGAAACAACAGAAAGACCAGCCAGCCGAGGCCGATCAGGATGCGGCGGGCCACCGGGCTGCCACGACGGGCATCGTTGGCTGCACTGGCGGCGGAAACCGACGAATGAGACATGATGGTTCGCTCCTCAGTTCGGGGTTTCGATACGCCGCTGCAGCAGGTTGATCAGCAGCAGCAGGATGAAGGAAACCACCAGCATCATCACGCCGATGGCGGTGGCGCCGGTGTAGTCGTACTGGTCGAGCTTGACCATGATCAGCAAGGGCAGGATCTCGGTCTTCATTGGCATGTTGCCGGCGATGAAGATCACCGAACCGTACTCGCCCACACCACGGGCAAACGCCAGGGCGAAACCGGTCAGCCAGGCCGGCAGTAACGCCGGCAGCAGTACATGGCGTGCCACTTGCCAAGGGCGGGCACCCAGACAGGCGGCGGCTTCTTCGACTTCACGCGGGATGTCGGCCAGCACCGGCTGTACGGTACGCACCACGAACGGCAGGGTCACGAAGGTCAACGCCAGGGTAATACCCAGCGGCGTATAGGCGATCTTGAATCCCAGGTCAGTGGCGAACTGCCCGACCCAGCCATTGGGTGCATAAAGTGCGGTCAGCGCGATACCGGCGACAGCCGTGGGCAGGGCGAACGGCAAGTCGATCATCGCATCGATGATCTTGCGCCCCGGGAAGGTGTAACGCACCAGCACCCAGGCCAATAGGGTGCCGATCACACCATTGATGACGGCGGCGTAGAACGCCGTACCGAAACTCAGTTTCAGGGCCGCGATCACCCGTGGTGCGGTGATGATGGTCCAGAACTGATCCCAGGTCAGCTGCGCAGCATGAATGAACATCGCCGCCAGCGGTATTAGAACAATCAGACTGAGGTACACCAAGGTGTAGCCCAGCGTCAGCCCGAAGCCGGGTATGACGGGAGATATACGACGCGACATAAGAATCCCTGGTTTTACTGACAGCAAACCCGGGCATTAGCCCGGGCCCCTTGACCAAACCATGAACACCGCCCTGAGGCGGTGTCCTTGTGGCGACTCAATGCGCCTGATAGATCTGGTCGAACACACCGCCATCGTTGAAGAATTTCGGCTGCGCAGTTTTCCAGCCGCCAAAGTCTTTGTCGATGGTTACCAGTTCAAGTTTAGGGAATTGCTTCTCGAATTTCGCAGCGACTTCGGCATTACGCGGGCGGTAGAAATTCTTTGCCGCAATTTCCTGACCTGCCGGGCTGTACAAGTGTTTGAGATATTCAGTGGCAATCTCGGTGTTGCCCTTTCTTTCGGCGTTTTTGTCGACCACAGCCACCGGTGGCTCAGCAAGGATCGACAGCGAAGGCACGACGATTTCGAACTTGTCGGCACCGCCGTCTTCTTTCAGAGCCAGGAAGGCTTCGTTTTCCCAGGCCAGCAGCACGTCACCCTGACCGTTGTTGACGAAGGTGATGGTCGAGCCACGGGCACCGGTGTCCAGTACTGGCACGCGCTTGAATAGCTCAGTGACGTATTGCTTGGCCTTCTCTTCGCCGCCCTGCTTCAGGCCGTAGGCCCACGCCGCGAGGAAGTTCCAGCGTGCGCCGCCGCTGGTTTTCGGGTTCGGGGTAATCACCGAAACATCACCCTTGACCAGGTCCCCCCAGTCCTTGATGCCCTTGGGGTTGCCCTTGCGCACCAGGAACACGATGGTCGAGGTGTATGGCGTGCTGGCATCAGGCAGCTTGGTCTGCCAGTTCTCTGGCAGGGTCTTGCCCAGTTTGGCGATTTCGTCGATGTCACCGGCCAGTGCCAGGGTCACCACGTCTGCACGCAGACCGTCGATCACCGCACGGCCCTGTTTGCCGGAGCCACCGTGGGACTGCTTGATCTCGACTTTGTCACCGGCGTGGGTCGAGGTCCAGTGCTTGATGAATTCAGCGTTGTATTCCTGATACAGCTCACGGGTCGGGTCGTAGGACACGTTGAGCAGCTCATAATCCTTGGCAACGGCGGAACCTGCGAATACGGCGCTCGCGAGAGCGGCCAGGGCAAAACGACGAATGGACATAAGATCAAGCTCCTGGAAAAACTGAGTATTGGCGTTCTTGGTTTGTACTTGGCGCGTCGATACCGCGAGCGATACCGCACGTTGCTTGGGGAAGGTGAACAGGAGTCAACATGACACCCTCCGGTTGACCAGTCGGGTTAGCAAAAGCGGGGAAAATCAGCTGGGTTTGTTACCGGAGTTCTGCAGGCGGAATTTCTCTTTGCGCTCGATCTGCACAACCTGAGCGTTGTGCACGGTGATTTCGACGGCACCAAAACGCAGATCACGCAGTGCACTCTGGATTTCACGCAGAATGGCTGCCTCGTCCTGACCGTCAACGCTACGCAGAGTGGCGCTCATATTCATAACTCCTTGGAAAAGTGGCGGGTCCGCCGTTGCGACTGGGGAGCAACGGCTTGTGGCGTTGAGGCTATATTAGATAGGCAGAGTTATTCTTAAAAAGACTATTTAAGAATGCAGATATAACCAAAATGAATTTACCAATCCGCCTGCATCATGGGGTGCATTGCGCACCCCGATGTCACTGCCTCAGACCGGAGTGAGGCCGAAGTCCGGTGCCTTGTACCAGTCGATCTGTGCCGCTGGCATCGGCTTGGCAAACCAGTAGCCCTGGCCCAGCTGACAGCCACTGTCGTATAGAAATGCTGCTTGCTCAGCGCTCTCGATGCCCTCGGCCAGCACCTGCATGCTCATGCTCCTGGCCAGCGCAATGATTGCCTGCACGATAGCGATATCGTCGTCATCAGCCGGCAGCCCGGCCACGAAACCCTGGTCGATCTTGAGCTTTTTCACCGGCATGCGTTTGAGGCGCAACAGCGAAGAGTAGCCGGTGCCAAAATCATCAATGGCCAGGCTCAGGCCCAGTTCACGCAAACGATGCAACTGCTCGATGGCTTGTTCCGGGTCGCTCATCACCGCGCTTTCGGTGACTTCCAGCTCCAGATACGCCGGGGCCAGCCCGGTCTGTTGCAGCACCCTGGCCACCTGCAGGTCCAGATCGCCGCTGCTGAACTGCCGACTGGAGATGTTCACGGCCACGAACGACACCGGCACTCCGTCAGCCTGCCACTGACGCATCTGGGTACAGGCCGCGCGCAACACCCAGTCATCGATATCGGCAATCAGCCCGCTCTGCTCGGCCACCGGAATGAACTCACCCGGCGAGACCATGCCGCGTTCAGGGTGCTCCCAGCGCACCAGTGCCTCAACGCCGCTGATCCGCCGCGTCGTCAGGTCATGCACGGGCTGGTAATAAACCCGCAGTTCCTGCTGTTCTATGGCGCGGCGCAACTCACTGGCCAGTTCGACCCGTTGCTGGGCATGCAGCGTCAGTTCTTCGGTGTACAGCGCATAACATTCGCGGCCGCGGCGCTTGGCCTTGAACAACGCGGCATCGGCATTGCGCAGCAGTTGTTCGGCCGATAGCGCATCATTAGGAAACAGGCTGATCCCGATACTGGTGGTCAGGAACAATTGCTGGCCCTCAATCAGGAACGGCGCATTGAAGGCATCAAGCACCTGTTGGGCAAGGCCGGCCGCCTGGATCATCTGTGGGCAATCCTTGAGCAACAGGGCAAACTCGTCGCCGCCCATGCGCGCCAGGGTCAGCTTGCTGGCGAACAGCCCGGACAACCGCTCAGCCACCGACCTCAAGACCAGATCACCGAGACTGTGTCCGAGGCTGTCATTGATATTCTTGAAATGGTCCAGGTCGATCAGCAGCACTGCGCAGCCACGCTTGACCGCCTGCGCCGCGGCAACCGCTTCGGTGGTGCGCTCAGTGAACAACAGACGGTTCGGCAAACCGGTCAGCGCATCAAAGTGCGCCAGTTGCAGGCGCTCCTGCTCAGAGCGCTTGATGGCTGAAAGGTCGGAGAACACCGCGACAAAATGCTTCACCTGCCCGCTACGCCCAGTAAGGCCGCGGATGCTCTGCCATTGCGGGTACACCTCGCCGCTCTTGCGCCGGTTCCAGATCTCGCCAGCCCAGTGCCCGTCCTGGGAGATGGCCTGGTACATCCGGGTGTAGAACGCTGTGTCGTGGCGACCGGATTTGAACTTGCTGGGATTAAAGCCCAACACCTCCTCCGGCTGATACCCGGTAATGTCGACAAACGCCCGGTTGACGTGAATGATCTGGCCCTTTTCATTCGTGACCAGAACACCTTCACGGGTGCTGTCGAAGACCGCCGCAGCAATGCGCAGCCGATCGTAGTCTTCATGCTGGCGGCGCAGCAGTTCGTCGGCGCCCAGCCATCGGAGCAGGCAGCCACGGTAGCTGAACAACACCAGGACGGTCAGCGCCACCCACAGGTAACCGCTCGTCTGCTGCCATTGGTGGAGCAACACCGGGTCAGTGAGCCATACAGGCACCGCATAACCGAAAATCAGCCACCACAAAAAGGTCAGCCAGCCATAGAAAATGGAGGCTCCCAGCGCTTTTCGCGTTAAATCCGTCATAAAAAAACACATATCCTTACAGGCGCCAGGATTATAAAACAAGAAACATCCTGCGACGCTTCCATGCTGCGACATCTGGTTTTCCGCTGCCGCTCAGAGATAATGGGCACTGTTCATTTTTTACTCACCCACCACTCGCGAGGGCACTACAGCCTATGGGGTACAACGGTTTACTCGACCTGTCCGTCTGGCAGTTGATTGCCGTCACGCTGGTCATGACCCACGTGACTATCATCAGTGTGACCGTCTATCTGCATCGCTATTCAGCGCACCGCTCGCTGGAGCTGAACGCAGGTCTCAAACACTTCTTCCGTTTCTGGCTGTGGCTCACCACTGGCCAGAACACTCGCGAGTGGACCGCCGTCCATCGCAAGCACCACGCCAAATGCGAAACCGTCGACGACCCGCACAGCCCGGTGATCAAAGGGCTGTCTACCGTGCTGCTCAAGGGCGCCGAGCTGTACCGGGCCGAGGCCAGCAACCAGGACACCCTGCGCCTGTATGGCAAAAACTGCCCCGACGACTGGATCGAGCGTAACCTCTACTCGCGTTACAAACTGCTGGGTATCGCGCTGATGGCGGTGATCGATCTGGCGCTGTTCGGCGTCCTGGGCATCACCGTCTGGGCAGTGCAGATGATGTGGATTCCCTTCTGGGCGGCCGGAGTGGTCAACGGCCTGGGCCATGCGCTGGGCTACCGCAACTTCGAATGCCGTGATGCGGCGACCAACCTGGTCCCGTGGGGCATCGTCATCGGTGGTGAAGAACTGCACAACAACCACCACACTTACCCCAATTCGGCGAAGTTGTCGGTCAAACCCTGGGAGTTCGACATGGGCTGGGCATGGATCAAGGTGTTCAGCGCCTTGCGCCTGGCCAAGGTGCAGCGCGTCGCACCGGTTGCCCACCGGGTGCCCGGCAAACAACTGCTGGACCGCGACACCGCCACGGCGATTCTCAACAACCGCTTTCAGGTCATGGCACTGTACCGCAAGCAGGTCATTGGTCCGCTGGTCACCCAGGAACTGGCCAATGTCGACGCCTCGGTACGCCACCAGTTCCATCGCGCCAGACGCCTGCTGTCGCGCGAAACCAGCCTGCTCGACGAGCACCACCGCCAGCGTATCCAGGCCATGCTTGAGCACAGTCAGGCACTCAAGGTGATCTATGAAAAACGCCTGGCCCTGCAACAGATCTGGCTCAAGACCAGCAGCAACAGCCAAGACATGCTGGCGGCCATGAAGGTCTGGATTCACGAGGCCGAAACCAGCGGTATCCAGTCGCTGCGCGAGTTCGCCAACCAGCTCAAAACCTATTCGCTGCGTCCCGCCACCCAGTGAGCCGTTGATCGGTGCGCCCGAAAGGGCGCACCCTTGATGGAACTTTCTGGCGAAAAATCGCTCAAATCGACTATCCATTGCCTTACAAGAGACCCAACGACGCGAACTGTTTTGCGTGGTTCGCGACGACGTGCCCATGGAAAAATCGCCCCTTACTGCACCCATGCAGTCAGCCCACATGCCGGTTGCTGCCGAAACCCTGCTGGCGCTGATGCATGCCCAGGCCGAGGTCGCCCGGTTGAGTGAACGCGAGCAGTTGTTCAGTTCCCTGCTGGTCAGCGTCAACGCCGTGCTCTGGGCCTTCGACTGGGAAACCCAGCGGATGATCTATGTCAGCCCTGCCTACGAGCGGATCTTTGGCCGCTCAGCCGGCCTGCTGCTGGCCGACTATGCGCAGTGGCGCGACAGCATCTACCCGGACGACCTCAATTACGCAGAGCGTAGCCTCAGCGAAGTGATCGACAAGGGCGCCATCGAAGATCGTGAATACCGCATCATTCGCGCCGATGGCGAAGTGCGCTGGCTCAGCGATAAATGTTTTGTCAGCCAGCAGGCCGACGCCAGCCAACGCCTGATCGTGGTGGGTATTGCCGAAGACATCACCGAAAAAAAACGCCTGGAAGATGAACTGCAACGCCTGGCTACCACTGACGTACTGACCCAAAGCAGCAATCGCCGGCATTTTTTCGAGTGCGCCCAGCGCGAGTTCGAACTGGCCCGCCTGCAAGGCACACCGTTGTCGTTCCTGCTGCTGGATATCGATGACTTCAAGAAAATCAACGACACCTACGGTCATCAGACCGGCGACCTGGTGTTGCAGCGTATCGCCGAAAGCGGCCGCACCACGCTGCGCCGTGGCGACCTGTTCGGCCGAATCGGTGGCGAGGAGTTCGCGGCGATATTCCCCGGCTGCGCGGCAGACACGGCCTTGCAGATTGCCGAGCGCCTGCAGCGTGAGATCCAGCGCCTGAGCTTCCAGCATGACGCCCAGAGCTTTGGCATCACCGCCAGCCAGGGCCTGACCAGCCTCACCGACAGCGACCAAAGCCTGGAAGCGCTGTACGGACGCGCCGATGAAGCGATGTATCAGGCCAAACGCCAGGGCAAGAACCAGATCGTGCTGGGCTGAGGCCCAATACTAGAAATCTCTGTGGAAACGGGCTTGCTCGTGAAGAGGCCATTAAAGCCACAGCATCTGCTGCGAATGTGCCGCCGTCTTCGCTAGCAAGCTAGCTCCCACCGGGGTATATATTGCCTAAGTAGGAGCTGCTTTAGCAGCGAAACATCTAGCCAGCAATTCCCAGCTACGGTTTTTCCGGGACGTCGCTCGACTCTACCGCTGGTGGATCCTCTTCGGCCGGCGGTTCCGGCTCCGGGGTCAGATCCAGCAGGTCCGGCAGATCGTCTTCCACAGGAGGCTGTTCTGCCTGGCTTTGCGCCGCCTGAACAATCGCCAGCAGGCTCGGGTCGACTACGCCAGTGAGCTTTTTACGCAAGCGCTGCAGGTCAGCGACGCTGAGTTTGAGCAGCCGCGCCGACTTGGACTTGACCAGCGGGTTGACGCTTTGCTGATCGGTCAGCCGGGCCATTTCACCGGCCAGGTTCATGGCCAGCACTTCACGGGTGAAGATCCCGGTGTTGTACTGATACACCGCTGCAATCAGCTCACGCAGTTCGAGCGGCAGACGCCAGCGTCGGCGCAGCGCAGAACCAAAGGCTGCCGAATACTGCTCCAGCATCTGGTTGATGGTGTCGTCATCGAGCTTGCCGCCATGCAGCAGCCACTCCTGCAAACAACCAATCACCGCCAGCTCACCGAGCGACTGCAACAATCCGGCGCTGAAGCAGCGCTCGGTGTTGAGCTCCAGCATACGCCCCAGAATCCGTGCGTAGTCGGCAGTACGCTGGGACATCAGCCACAGGTCGTTGGCTCGCGCCAACAGCCCGTCATGACTCAGGGTCGCGACCCGTTTCTTGCCCAGCCCGGCGACAATCTGCGCACTCTGCGTCGCCCCGAGCACCGCCAGCGAACCACCGAGCGTCTGCACCGGCTTGCCCAGATGCTGGGCGGCGGTGTTGGCAGCGGCAATCAGCACCGCAGTGATGTGCGGATCGTTGCGCAACTCCTGCTCAAGCAGATGGATGTCCAGCCCCTTGCTGGTGCGGCACAGCTGCAGGGCAGCCTCGACGTTTACACATAACGGCGCGCTGTCAGCCGTTTCACGGCGCTTGTCGAGAAACAGGGCCAGGGTCATGCCCGGCTGCATGCTCGGCCCAGCCGTCGAGCACTCCACCAGCAAGCCGCGCAGGCGCTGGAGCAACAGCTCATTGTTCAGCGGTTTGGTCAGGTAAGCCGTAGGCGCCAGCGGCAGTACTTCGCGCACGCTCGCGCTGTCACTGCGACTACTGAGCAGAATGAACGGAACCGGAGGTTGCCGACCCGTCTTGCGTACGCCACGCAACAGGCTCAGGCCGTCGATAGCAGGTAATTCACGGGCAGCAATGATCAGGTCAGGTACCTGTTTTTTCATCCATTCAACGGCTTGTCTGCCATCGCTACAGACTTCCAGTTCGACATCGTCACGTACGCTCAGGACCAGATCGCTGAGTGTTTCGCGAATCCAGGGATCGGACTCAGCGATCAACACCCTTGGCACCCCGAGTAAATCCACAGCCGTCATCATGACTCTCCGACATCGATGCGTTCACCTTAGCCAAAGCTGTCGTCCGGATATAGCCATATGCAGAAAAAATCCCCCCACCAAATGAAAAAACCCGCCGAAGCGGGTTTTTTCATCAACTCAGGCTTACGCCAGTTCGTCGAAGCACTCGGCGACCAAGGCAATACCTTTTTCCAGTTGCGCGTCAGGGATGGTGACAGGCATCAGGAAGCGGATCACGTTGTAGTAAGTGCCGCACGACAGCAGGATCACGCCTTTCTCGCGAGCGCGAGCGACGATCTTGCCGACCAGCTCGGCGGCTGGCTTGCTGTGGTCACCGCCTTCGAACAGCTCAATGGCGATCATCGAACCCAGACCGCGCACGTCACCGATCACCTTGTGTTTCTCGGCAATCTTGTTCAGACCGGCCTTGAGCGTCTCGCCGACAGCCTTGGAGCGCTCCAGCAGGTTCTCTTCGTCGAACACCTTGAGCACGGCCAGAGCCGCCGCACAGGCGATCGGGCTGCCGGCATAAGTGCCGCCCAGACCGCCCGGCGCGATCTTGTCCATGATCTCGGCCTTGCCGCTGACGCCGGAGATCGGGAAGCCGCCGCCGACCGATTTGGCGAAGGTGGTCAGGTCCGGTACCACGCCCAGTTGCTCGGTGGCGAAGAAGGTGCCGGTGCGGCCCGCACCGGTCTGCACTTCGTCAGCCACCAGCAGGATGCCGTGCTGATCGCACAGCGCGCGCAGGCGCTTCATGAAAGCTGGCGAGTTGATGTAGAAACCGCCCTCGCCCTGCACCGGCTCGATGATGATCGCGGCGATGTCCTGTGGCTGGGCATCGTTCTTGAAGATCCGCTCGATGCTGGCGATGGACTCGTCTTCGCTCACACCGTGCAGCTCGCACGGCGCCAGAGCGCGGTACACACCGGCAGGCATCAGGCCCATACCAGCGGAGTACGGCGCGACCTTGCCGGTCAGCGACAGAGTCATCATGGTGCGGCCGTGGTAAGCGCCGGTGAAGGCGATCACGCCGGCACGGCCAGTGGCGGCACGGGCGATCTTCACTGCGTTCTCGACGGCTTCGGAGCCGGAGGTGACCAGCAGGGTTTTCTTGGCGAAATCACCCGGCACGCGCTTGGCGATTTCTTCACACAGTTCGATGTACGGCTCATAGGCCAGTACCTGGAAGCAGGTGTGCGACAGTTTGGTCAGCTGTTCCTGAACGGCAGCCACGACCTTGGGGTGCAGGTGGCCGGTGTTCAGTACTGCAATGCCGCCCGCAAAGTCGATGTACTCACGGCCTTCGACGTCCCACACAGTGGCGTTTTCGGCGCGCTCGGCGACAATCGGGTGGATCTGGCCGACACCACGTGGAACAGCGGCGGCACGGCGTTGCAGCAGGGATTCGTTGGTCTTGCTCATGGGGTCCTCATTCGCCGCTCATCGTCGGCGTGTTGCAAGGATTCAGCAGCAGGAAGAACCGGGCCAGCATACGATGATCGACTGGCGCGGCCTCTCGGCCACCATTACAGGTTGCGGTACAACAAAACCGGTGAAGCGTCGCTCTCGCGCCCCACCGGCTGCAAAACCCGCTATCGAATCAGATCGACAGGCACAGGTATTTGACTTCCAGGTAGTCTTCGATGCCGTACTTGGAGCCTTCACGGCCCAGGCCCGAGGACTTGATACCGCCGAACGGTGCCACTTCGTTGGAGATCAGGCCGGTGTTGATACCCACCATGCCGTACTCCAGCGCTTCAGCAACGCGGAACACGCGGCTCATGTTCTGAGCATAGAAGTAAGAGGCCAGACCGAACTCGGTGTCGTTGGCCATGGCGATGACATCGTCTTCGTCCTTGAAACGGAACAGCGGCGCCAGAGGACCGAAGGTCTCTTCCTTGGCCACGGCGGCAGTCTTCGGCACGTCGACCAGAATGGTCGGCTCGAAGAACGTACCTTCCAGACTGTTGCCACCGAACAGCACCTTGGCGCCTTTGCTCACGGCGTCGTCGATGTGCTCTTTGACCTTGGCCACGGCTTTGCTGTCGATCAGCGGGCCGGTGGTGGTGCCCTCTTCCAGACCGTTACCGATCTTGAGCTTGGCGACAGCCACTTTGAGCTTCTCGGCGAACGCGTCATAGACGCCTTCCTGCACGTAGATACGGTTGGCGCACACGCAAGTCTGACCGTTGTTGCGGTACTTGGAGATGATCGCGCCTTCAACGGCCTTATCCAGGTCAGCGTCGTCGAACACGATGAACGGCGCGTTACCGCCCAGTTCCAGGGAGACTTTCTTGATGTCGTTGGCGCATTCGGCCATCAACTGACGACCGATTTCGGTCGAGCCGGTGAACGACAGCTTGCGCACGATCGGGTTGCCGGTCAGTTCGCTGCCGACTTCGCCGGCGCTGCCGGTGATCACACTGAACACGCCAGCCGGAATGCCGGCACGTTCAGCCAGCTCGGCCAGAGCCAGAGCGGAGTAAGGCGTCTGCGAAGCAGGCTTGAGCACCATGGTGCAACCGGCCGCCAGAGCAGGACCGGCCTTACGGGTGATCATCGCCGCCGGGAAGTTCCACGGGGTAATGGCCGCAGTCACACCGATGGGCTGCTTGAGCACGATCAGGCGTTTGTCTGGCTGGTGGCCAGGAATCACGTCACCGTAGACGCGCTTGGCTTCTTCAGCGAACCACTCGATGAACGATGCGGCGTAACCGATCTCGCCCTTGGCCTCGGCCAGCGGCTTGCCCTGCTCCAGGGTCATCAGGCGAGCCAGGTCGTCCTGGTTCTCGATCATCAGCTCGAACCAGCGACGCAGCTTGGCGCCACGCTCTTTGGCGGTCAGTGCACGCCAAGCCGGCAGCGCCTTGTCGGCGGCTTCAATGGCACGACGGGTCTCGGCAGCGCCCATTTTCGGCACAGAGCCCAGAATCTCGTTGGTAGCCGGGTTGTTGACCTTGATGGTCTGACCGCTGTCTGCATCCAGCCACTGACCATTGATATAGGCTTGCTGGCGGAACAGTTTGGAATCCTTGAGCTGCATGTCGGCCTCCGATAAACACCGCGCGCGGGCGCAGCGAAGCTGATAGAAAGAAACGGCGCCGCCACAGGGCACCATTAACAAATGAATTCGCCTTTTCCTGCGGCGCGCAAAGCTTAGCAGGCCGAAAGGCCGAACAGGAGCGTTTGAAATCTCAAACGCATCCTAGGCACAGGCAGAAAAAAGGACAAGAGCCCGTTCGAAAAAAAGAACGCAACGTCCAGCCAGTGCAAGTCTCGTTGGCCGAAATGTCACTTTCAGGCAATAAATCGTGCGAAATCAACAACACATGCTCGCCAGCATGGACGCACGGCGTTCAGATGAGTATTATGGCGCCCGCGTTGCACCTGTAGCTCAGCTGGATAGAGTACTGCCCTCCGAAGGCAGGGGTCGTGGGTTCGAATCCCGCCAGGTGCGCCATATATGAAAAGGCTCAGGTGAAAACCTGGGCCTTTTTTCGTTATGCCTGGTCCTGCATGGACCTTGGTCCGACTCCCCCGGCATGACGATGCTCCCTGCAACGCTCAGCAAATCATCACTCACGACTTCGGGGGTGACTTCGGGGGTAGCAGGTCCGTTGGCATGATCCAGCTCACTCAACGCCCGCTGTTCTGCCCCACTAGCAACGCTCCAAACCCCACCAGCAACCCGCCAAATGCCCGGTCGACCCAGTGCCTTACCCCCAGCAGCCACTCACGCAAGGCGCCGGCCGAAAAGCACATCGCAACCAGTGCAAACCAGGCCATATGCGCCAGCGAGATGAACGCGCCATAGCCGATCTGCGTCGCCACTGACGTATCAGGCCGCACCACCTGCATGAACAGGCTGACAATAAAGATCGTGGTTTTCGGGTTCAGTGCGTTGGTGAGCAAACCGGTTCGCAATGCCATTGCGTCGGACATCGAGACGGCTGCTGCGGTCGCCACTGCGCCGGGCTTGGCGAGTAACATCTTCACACCGAGGTAGATCAGGTAAGCGGCGCCAGCCAGTTTGATGGCATTGAACAGCCAGAGTGACTGCTGAATCAGCAGCCCCACGCCGACCAAGGTGTAGCTGACATGCACCAATACGCCCAGGCCAATACCCAACGCGGTAAATACCCCGGCGCGGCGCGACAGCATCAGGCTGTTGCGGGTCACCATCGCAAAGTCCGGGCCGGGGCTGATCACCGCCAGCAAGGTAATCGTGATTACAGCTATCCATTCGGTCATGGCTTATCCTGTCGTCATCCATAAAAGCACGATGCTAACCGGGGTTCTGGCGGATGATTAACGATGTTTTCTGACCGTAATGGTGAGTCAGACTCACCATTTTGCGAAGCTCGCCTGCCCTCGCTGTTGGCTCTGCGTTGTTTCGAGGCCGCTGCCCGGCATGAGAATTTCACCAAGGCGGCCACCGAGTTGCATCTGACCCACGGCGCGGTCAGCCGCGCCGTGCGCTTGCTCGAAGACGAGTTGGGCCTGGCGCTGTTCGAACGCCGTAGCCGCCGGGTATTTCTAACCCAAGCCGGGCGCAAGCTGGCGCGGGCGGTGGGCGATGGTCTGGGCGTGATCCGCCAGTCAGTGGCCGAGTTACAGGCCAGTGCCCGCCAGCAGCGGCGCTGGGTCTTGTCGTGCGAGCCAACCTTGCTGATGCGCTGGCTGATTCCGCGCTGGCCGGCCTTTCAAGCAAGGCATCCGGGCATCGATATGCACCTGGTTGCCGGCGGCGGGCCGTTTTCGTTCAGTAGCGGTATTGATCTGGCAATCCGCCGCGATGACTTCTGCTGGCCAGACAATTATTGTGCCGAGCCGTTGTTTGTGGAAAAAGTCGGACCGGTCTGCCGCCCGGACAAACTGGCGGCCTGGTTCAACACGGACAAACCCGCTGCTGCACTGCGCAGCGATGCGACCTGCCTGCACACTCGCACCCGGCCGCAAGCCTGGGCCGAATGGGCCACGGCTGCCGACCAAACGTACCCCGAGCCGCCGGGGCAAGTGTTCGAGCATTTCTATTTCAGCCTGCAAGCTGCGGTAGCCGGCCTTGGCGTGGCGATCGGCCCCTGGCATCTGGTGCGCGACGACCTGGCCAGCGGCGTACTCATCGCGCCACTGGGCTTTGTCGAAGACGGCTCGCGCTATTGCCTGCTGTCGCCGCAGCCACTGCAAGCCGGCAGTTTGCAGGCTGATTTGCTGGAGTGGTTACGGGGGTTGGCCTAAGGGATAGCTTTGGAACCCCTTCTTCGCAGCTGAAGCTGCTCCTACGGGATCAGATGTTGCTGCGAGCGCCCACCGGGCCGCAGCGTACAGGGCTCAAACCAGGCTGTTGGCGCAACGCTCGCCCTGTACAAAACATCTCAGGTTATCCAGCGTCACTTCGGCAATCTGATCCAGTGCCTCACGGGTGAAAAAGCCTTGATGGCCGGTGATCAGCACATTGGGAAATGTGGTCAGGCGCAGGAACACTTCGTCGTCGATACGATCGCTGGAGCGATCATGGAAAAACAGCTGGCTCTCTTGTTCATAGACGTCGATGGCCAATGACCCGAGCTGCCGCGATTTGAGGGCTTCGATCACCGCCAGGGTGTCGATCAGTGCGCCGCGCGAGGTGTTGACCAACATGGCGCCGGGCTTCATTTGGGCCAGGGTTTCGGCGCGGATCAGATGGCGAGTGGTGTCGCTGAGCGGGCAATGCAGGCTGACGATGTCCGCTTCGGCCAGCAGTTGACCCAGCGTCACGTACTCACCCACGCCGCTGAAGGCGGCGGTTTCAAACGGGTCATAACCCAGCACACGGCAGCCAAAACCCTTGAAGATCCGCGCCGTGGCCAGGCCGATCTGCCCGGTGCCGATAATGCCCACGGTCTTGCCGTGCAGGTTGAAGCCCAGCAGGCCTTCGAGCATGAAGTTGCCCTCACGCACCCGATTGTAGGCGCGATGGGTATGCCGGTTGAGGGTCATGACCAGTGCCAGGGTGTGCTCGGCGACCGCTTCGGGCGAATAACCGGGCACCCTCGCCACGAACAGCCCGAGGCGCCCCGCGCTTTCCAGATCGATGTTGTTGAAGCCTGCGCACCGCAACAGGATCGCTTTGACACCGAAGCCTGCCAGCGCCTCCAGCACGGCGGCATCCAGTTGGTCGTTGACGAATACGCAAATGGCATCGTACCCCTGCGCGAGCCTGACCGTGTCACGGTTCAAGGTCGGTGTCAGGTAGCTCAGGGCAAGGTCACCGGCCAGGCAATCGCGTTGCAGGGCCTCATCAAAAAACCGTTGATCGTAGGGTTGAGCACTCAATAGAGCGAGTTTCATGGGCAGTTCCTTCTGTAGGCCACGCAGCTCAGCCCTGAATGGCCCTGAGGGCAGGCTAAACCAGCCGACGCAACGCCTTACTGATGCAGATCAATAACGCCCTGCCACCTGTCGATAGAGTCCTGCGTATCAGTAGCCGGGTACGTCTTTTGCTTCAAAAAATGAGCCGGGAAACCCCAATTGGCCGAAAACTGTTCCACAGGCCACAACCCGCGCCATAGAGAGTTTCAAGCCAAGGGAAGGCGAATATTGACGGATCAGTATTGACCACTCGTTCAACTAACGCTGTTTTGCGCCATCAACTTTTCGTCGGCTGCGACGATAAGGTCTATCAACCGCTTGGCAACCACTGCATGAACGCAGTGGATAAAATAATCTGAGGCTCGAAGGACTATGCTCAAGAATGCCCCCCTGCGCTTAAAGCTGCTGCTGATACTGTTACTCCCCTCGCTCGGTTTTCTGTGGTTCGCCACCAGCAGCGTCGTGGAGAACACCCGAATTCTGCAAAGCATGGACAGTACCGTACGAGCCACGGCCATCGCGCAGAAAATCAGCCAACTGATTACCACCCTGCAGCGCGAGCGGGGCGCCAGCGGCGTTTATCTGGGCAGCAAGGGCACTTCGATGCGTAACGAGCTGGCAACCATGCGCCAGAGCGTCAACCAGTCACTGGCGGCCGTCAGGACAATGTCGACCGAAGGCGTCGGCGAATTGAGCAATGCACTGGGTGCGCTCGATGGCCTGCAGGCCTTGCGCAGCCAGGTCGACGCACTGGGCATCCCCAGCACCGAGTCCGGCGCCCGTTATACCGAGGCCATCCAGAAGCTGATCGGCTTCACCCATTCTCTTGAAGCGCGGATCAACGACCCAGAGATCATTCACGCCCTCAGTGCCCTGAATCAGTTCATCGAAATGAAAGAGCGCGCCGGGCGCGAGCGGGTCGTGCTGGGCCTGGTGTTCAGCCAGAACAGCTTCGACGCCAACCTGCTGTCGCGTTTCAGCCGCAACCTGGGCGAATTTACCGCCTATTCGGAAAACTTCCGCCGCAAGGCGCCAGGTGAACTACTGCAGCAACTCGACGAGCGGATGAAAGATGCCAGCGCCGTGGAAGTCGGCCGCCTGCAACGTCAGGCATTCGAATTGCCCTTGGGCACCGCGCTGGGGGTAAAACCCGAATCCTGGTTTGAAACCGCCACCAGGCGCATCGACCTGATGGGTGAGGTGGAGAATAACCTCAGTCAAAAGGTCGCCATACTCGCCCAAGAGGCACGCGACAGTGCCAACCAGGTCCTGTGGCTGACCATCACTGCCGTGCTGATCTCGCTGCTCGCAGTGTCGGCCCTGGCCTACCTGATCATCCACAACATCGACCTGGCAGTGCGTGATGTGAACGGCGTACTGCTCAAGCTATCGCAGCGTGACCTCACTGCTCGCTCCGACTACCAGAGCCGTGATGAATTCGGCCAGATTTCGGCCAACCTCAACAGCATGGCGGTGGAAATCACCAACATCATCCAGGAAATCAGCAATGCCACGGCGCAGGTCGCCACCGCGGCCGAAGAGTCGTCGGCGGTCACCGTGCAGACCAGCCACAGTGTCGAGCAGCAACGCCAGAGCACTGAACTGGTGGCTGCGGCCATTACCGAGATGAGCACCACAGTGCGCGATGTTGCGCAAAGCACCAGCGATGCCGCGCAGATGTCGCAGCAGATCAACCAGAGCACCATCGATGGTCGCAGCGAAGTCGCGAACACCATCGAGTTGATTCACCAGTTGTCCGGCCAGGCTGAGGAAACCGCGAAAATCATTGGCGAGCTGAAACAGGAAAGCGATTCGATTTCTTCGGTGCTTGATGTCATTCGCGGCATCGCCGAGCAGACCAACCTGCTGGCCCTTAACGCCGCCATTGAAGCAGCACGCGCCGGTGAAGCCGGTCGCGGCTTTGCCGTGGTCGCTGACGAGGTGCGCAGCCTGGCGCAGAAGACCCAGCAGTCGACCGGCAGTATCCAGCAGATGATCGCCAACCTGCAGAACGGCTCGGACCGTGCTACCCAGTCCATGCAGCAGACCCTCGGCAAAGCCCAGGCCGGCGCCAGCAACATCGTACGTGCCGGTGACCTGCTCGACGAAATCGCCGAAGGCGTGGGCCGCATCAGCGACCGTACGATCCAGATCGCTTCAGCGGCCGAAGAGCAGAGCGCGGTGGCCGATGACATCAGCCGCAACGTCAACGAGATCAACGACCTGGTCATCCAGGTCAGCGCCGGTGCCCAGCAGACCGCGGTGACCAGTCAGGAGCTGGCACGCCTGGCCGAGCATCAGCAGCACCTGGTGAACCGCTTCAAGGTCGCCTGATTACGCCTGCTATCTGGTGGCCGGGGATTACCCTCTGGCCGCCAACAGGTGGCTGATCTTCACTTCTACGGCCTTGTCCTGAAAGCGCCGGGCAGCCGCCTCCAGCTTCTGGTCGGCACGGGTCACCCGGTTATGGTGGCGCAGGTGCTCCAGCCATGACTCTTCAAAGAAGTACTCCGTCCAGCAACGCGGATTCTCACTGTCCTGCATCAGCCCCCAGGAAAATGCCCCGTTGCGCTTGCGCATGCGGCTGACCGCCTGCATGGCCTGGTGGAACTGGGCAGCATGCTCAGCCGCGATGCAATATTCCACTGTGATCATCACCGGCCCGCGTTCGGCACTCATCTGCTCGTCGAGAATCGGGGTCGGCCAATGCAACGAAGGCTGCTGCTCTTCAATCTGGCCGGTCGGCAGCGGGAAGCGCCCGCGCAGCGCCAGCCCGAGGGTCAGCACCGCAGCACCGCCGATAAATGCTGCGCTCATTGATACATGACTGGCCAGCGCTCCCCAGGCCGCCGCGCCAGCGGCAGAACAGCCGAAGAACACCAGAATGTACAACGACACCGCACGCGCCCGCACCCAGGGCGCGACGCTGGTCTGCACCGCCACCTGCAGGTTGCTGAGCACCGCGATCCAGGCCATGCCGCTGATCAGCATGACCGGCGCCAGGCCGACAATCGAACGAATCCAGGCCAGCCCCAACAGCACAGCGGCATACACCAGACTGGCACCGAGCACGATGGTGTCGGGGCTGAACCGGGCCCGCAGGCGCGGCAACTGCATGGCGCCAAAGATCGCCCCCGCACCTACGCAGCCCAGCAGAATCCCGTAATCCAGCGCACTGCCGCCGATCTCGCGACGGACCAGCAAAGGCAGCAAGGCCATGCCCACTACCGCACCACTGAAGAACGCGGCGGTACGCACCAGCACCGCACGCAACGGCTGTGAGCCACGCGCATAACGCACCCCGGCACGCATCGCGCCCAGCCAGCGCTCGGCAGGCAGAACGGAAGGCTCCGGCCGATGGCGCCAGGCCAACAGGGCAATGATCACCGCCAGAAACGAGGCGCTGTTCAGCGCAAAGGTCAGCCACGGACCACTGAGGCTGACCAGCACCCCGGCAATGGCCGGGCCGATGGCGCGGGCGACGTTCATCGCCAGGCTCGACAGCGCCACCGCCGCCGGGACGTCTTGTCGCTCAACGATCTCCGGCGCCAACGCCGACCAGGCCGGCATCATCAGCGCACTGCCAATGCCCATGGCAAAGGTCAGCAGCAGCAATAACGTCACCGTCATCTGCCCGCTCAGGGTCAGCAAGGTCAGCACCAGCGCCACAGCGGCCATCCACAACTGCACGATCAACAGATAACGCCGCTTGTTGACGATATCGGCCAGCGCCCCGGCCGGCAGCGCCAGCAAGAACACCGGCAAGGCCCCGGCAACCTGCACCAACGCCACGGCCTGGGGGCTGGCCGACAGGCTGGTCATCAACCAGCCGGAACCGACCTCGTGCATCCAGGTGCCGATATTGGAGGCAATGCTGGCCAGCCACAGCCAGAGAAAGACTTTTACCTGCAAGGGCTTCCAGGGTGAGGCGGTCGGCGGGCGGGTGGCGGTCATGGTTCACTCGACAGTTCAGTAGGCCGGCTGAGCAGCCGGAAAAGCTTCCACTATCGCTGTAGGTCAGCCCGCCAGCTTGCACGCATGTGCCCAATTGCCCCACATGCAAGAGCGCACATCCACGCAATCATTCGCCGGCCAATATCGCCATAGTCAGGCCCGGTTTCCCAACGAGTGCCTGCCATGCCCCTGCCCCGACTCTCCAGCCAGGCTGCGGCCCGGTTGCTGGACCTTGGTTTGCTGTTGATGCGGGTGTGCGCCGCATTGTTGATGCTCAAGCTCCATGGCCTGCCCAAGCTGCTCAACTGGAGTAGCGAGCTGCAACACATCGACGACCCGCTGGGCCTCGGCCCGCACATAACCCTGCTGGCAGCGCTGTTCGCCCAGCTGCTGTGCCCGCTGTTGATCGCTCTGGGCATCGCCACCCGCCTGGCCTGCCTGCCGATCCTGTTCCTGCTGCTGGTGGCCTTGCTGGTGGTGCACCCGGACTGGAGCCTGGAACAAGGCCAGTTCGGCTGGCTGTTCGTGACTCTGTTTGCCGGGCTGGCACTGACCGGGCCGGGTGCGCTGGTGGTGAGGTTGCCCGGTCAGCGCTGAAAGGTCTGCCCCAGACTTTCCAGGCGCATCGCCAGCGGCGGCAGGCGCTGGCTGCTCTGGGCCAGGACGCTGATATTGTCGGCGGTGTATTCGGCAATGTCCTGCACCGCAATCAGCTGTTTAGCAATGGTCTGGCCCAGGCAAGAGTGCTCGTCGGTGGTGGCGGCGATCAGACCGTTGAGTTCGCTGATCGAGCCAATGCCGACGCCCACGGCCTTGAGTGATTCAGCCGCACGCTGGCTGTCCTGCACACAGCGGTCCACACCCTGGCGGCTGCCCTGCATGGCCGTGGCCGCTTGACGGCTGTCCTGCTGCAGGCCACTGATGATGCCCTGAATTTCCTGGGTCGAAACCGCCGTGCGCTGGGCCAGGCTGCGCACCTCATCAGCCACTACGGCAAAACCCCGGCCCTGCTCGCCGGCCCGCGCCGCCTCGATGGCCGCGTTAAGCGCCAGCAGGTTGGTCTGCTCGGCAATGCTGCTGATCACATCCAGCACCGTGCCGATCTGTTGAGACTGGCTGGCCAGGGCCTGAACGGTCTGGTCGGTCTGACTGATCGAGGTGGCCAGTTCGAGAATCTCGCGCTGCGCCCGGTCTACGCTGGCGCGACATTCGGCCACTTGTTCACGGGCATCGCCGGCCTGTTGCACAGCCTGCCCCACATGCACAGAGATATCGCTGATGCCCTCGCCCATGCGCTGCATGGCGTCGGTCATCCGGGCAATCTCGGTCAGCTGTTGTTTGGCGCCGCTCTCCAGCGAGGTGCTGGCCTGGGCCAGGTCGTTACCCAGCTTGCCCAGCCCTTGGGTGTCACGCACCACACCCTCGACCATCCCGCTCAGTTGTTGCAGGAAGCTCTCGAAACGCTGAACCAGCGGTACATGCAGACGGTTGCGCGACACACCGGCGTCGCCGGAGGTCAGTTTTGATGCGGTAACCAGCATCTTGTCGAGCATGTCCTGGCTTTCTGTGGCTTCGGCATGGATGTGACGGGCCAGGTACATCAGGATCACGGTTTCGACCACCACATACAGGGCATGCACCATAACCGCGCCCCAGCCACCATTGTGGTGCATGACGTACACCGGGAAACCGGCGTGATGCAGGGCATGAAACAGCACATGGTGCACCGCAATAATCAGTGCCGCTGCCAGAATCGGCAGCCAGTCGCGGTAAACCGTCAACACCGCCAACAGCACGAAGATGCCGAAATGGACTTCGATCATGCCGCGGGCCTGGTTGATATGAAGGGCCGCCAGGACCATGAAGCCCACCGCAAAGCAGCAGCGGAGCAAGCGGGTGCCGCTCAGGCTTCTGTGCATGACGCTCAGCAGCAGCGCGACCCCGCCCCCCACGACAATCGCCTGGCCAAAGGTGTCATACCAGAACGCCAGGCCCAGTGAGGTGGCAAACAACAGCCAGACCAGGCTGAGCATGATGCGGTCAGCCTTACAGTAGTAATCGTGAAAACGTGGAGCACCCGTCATGCCTACTCTCCCGACTTCATCACCTAAGATCAGATGCGGCCAAAAACGGCCGCAAACGCCTGACCATTCCATCGGCATGCCAGCCTGTGAGAATAGCGCAGGCCGGCCCCTTGGATATGTCAGCGCGCCATCAGTCGTCGTTTTTCGCCGATAAGGTCGTTTTCATATTCAGGCCACCAACAACAAGGCCCGCAAAAAGCGGGCCTTATTGTTACGCGATGTAGTTACGCGACTAAACGCTCTTCTTAGAAGACGTTGATCGGGTAATCAACGAAGATTCGCGTTTCGTTACCTTCGCGGTTGTAGCCTTTGGCATCTTCGGACACGCGCAGGAACGAGTTACGCAGACGCAGCGACAGGTCCTTGGCTGGACCGCTCTGCACCACGTAGGTCAGCTGGCTGAAGATTTCACGCTCTTCGCCACGACCATCGTGCACGCCGTCGTCGATGTTGGTGCCACGCACGTAGGCGGTCTTGTAGCTCAGGCCAGGCAGCACCAGACCGGACAGGTCGACGCCGTAGGCCACTTGCCAGGAACGCTCGTCCTTGCCGTTGAAGTCCGACCAGTAGGAGTTGGCCAGGTAGATGGAGTTGCCGCCATCGCCATAAGAACCGGCACTCTTGTAGCCGCCGTAGTCGTAGCCGGTTTCACCGCTGCTGCGCTGGTGCGCCAGGGTGAAGCTGTGGATACCGACAGCCCAGGTAGCCGCCAGGCTCCAGATCTTGTTGTCACGCGCGTCATCGGCCGCCGCGTAGTCACGATCCAGTTTGGTCTTGTAGCCGTTGAAGTCCAGAGTCAGCGACTGGTCTTGCGGCAGCGCGAACACGTAGTTCAGGTTCACGTATTGCTTCTTGCCCGAGTCTTCGTTGTCGGCAGCGTAGTAAGCCGCGCTGAAGGCGTCGTTGAACTTGTACTTGGCACCCCAGACATTGATGCTTTTCAGGCCGCCGCTGTCATGGCCAGTGGCGCTCTTGCGCACTTCGCTGGTGAAGCGACCGGCAACCACTTCCAGGTTTTCGATTTCCTGGGAAGTGATGTAAGTACCGGTGAAGCTCTCTGGCAGCAGACGACCGTTGTCGTAGCTCAGGACCGGCAGCGCTGGCTGTTGGTCGCCGTACTTGATCACGGTATTGGAGATCCGCGCCTTGACCGCAGCACCAAAGCGGGCCAGGTCATCAGCGGCCTGACCGCTGTCGCCTTGCTTGAAGAAGTCGATACCACCTGCGCCGCTACGGCCTTTTCCGCCGTCCAGACGCACGGCGTAGTAACCGAATGCATCAACACCCACACCCACGGTGCCTTGGGTGAAGCCGGAGGTGAAGGTACCCATGAACGCCTGGCCCCACTCGGCCGGGTCCTGAGCGCTGCTCGGCGTGTCTTTGTAATCGCGATTGATATAAGCGTTACGCAGATTCAGGGTCAGATGGCTGTCTTCGACGAACCCCTTGGAATCGGCCTGGCTTTGCGCCATGACCTGAGTGGCGCTGAGAACGCCCAGTGCGAGTACGCCAATACGTTTGTTAAGCATCTTGTTTTCCCTATGTGCGATTGAATAACGCGCTGTGGCCGCAACCCCCCCTCGGGTTGCTCTGGGCTTTTCAGGGATCGATATCGACCTGCTGAAAACCGCACGAAATCATCGCAGTGGACTACTGATGCATTTACATGACGACTGACCACAGCCGCTGGGGGCAGGATGCTAGTCCTGCGCCGCCGGGGTGTCAAACGCGCAAAGGCTTGTTCCAGAGCCATTAAAGCGTAAATGAGAATCAGTCTTTAAGAATGGCAAGCAACTCTTGCAGCTCTGCTTCGCTGAACAAGCCATGTGGATAACGCTGTAACAGCATTGTCATCCGGGCATCGGGCTCGGGTTTGGCAACCCGGGTCAGGCGCAACCAGTCAGCCATGATCTGTCGAGCCTCGCTACTGGCAGAAAGACCCCGCGTCGAGTACGGGTTGATACCTGCGTTCATAGTGGGACAACCTCTTGGTTCATGAGCGGGCAAATTTACGGGGGCTTTGTTACAGCCAAGCGAATCGCCCAGCCGCCCATCCGAATAATGGCCATTTGGTTTGGAGCCAAATGTGACCGCGTATTACTCACAAAAAGCCCATCCGAGGATGGGCTTCTCTCACCAAAAGCACAGCAAAAACAGGACCAACTCGCGTGCGACTCAGGCGTCCTGGTAGCGTGGAGCCGGCTGCTGCTGGGTCAGGCAGTGAATATTGCCCCCGCCAAGCAGCAGTTCACGGCCCGGCACCATGACCACTTCGTGTTCCGGAAATACACGCTGGAGAATTTCCAGCGCGGTGGCGTCCAGCGGGTCGTCGAACGCGGGGGCAATGATGCCGCCATTGACGATCAGGAAGTTCACGTAGGAGCCGGCCAGCCGCACCGAAGGATCGCGCTCCTGGCTACCGTGCACCTTATCGACACCCGCGCACTCTTCGGCAGTGGCAAAAAGCGGCCCAGGAATCGGCATCTTGTGCACGACGAACGCTCTGCCACGAGCATCACGGCTGTTCTCCAAGACCTGCAAGGCAGCCTGGCAACGGGGGTAGTTGGGGTCTTGCGGATCGTCGGTCCAGGCCAGCAGCACTTCGCCCGGACGGACGTAGCAGCAGAAGTTATCCACATGGCCGTCGGTTTCATCGTTGAACAACCCGTCGGGCAGCCAGATGACTTTGTCGACCCCGAGGTTGTCGCTCAGTACCGCCTCGATCTGCTCGCGGTTCAGGTGCGGGTTACGGTTGCGGTTGAGCAGGCACTCTTCGGTGGTCAGTACCGTGCCTTCGCCGTCGACATGAATCGAGCCGCCTTCGAGCACGAAGCCCGGCGTGACGTAGCGTGCACTGCGCTCGATACCGAGGATCTTGCCGGCCACTTGCGAGTCGCGGTTCCATGGCCAGTAAAGGCCACCGTCGAAGCCGCCCCAGGCGTTAAAGTCCCAATCGACGCCACGCACTTCGCCGTGCTGGTTGATGACGAAGGTCGGGCCGGTGTCACGTACCCAGGCGTCGTCGTTACTGATCTCTACAACCCTGATGTTGGGTACATCCAGAGAGGCCACGGCGTTGTCGTATTGCGCGGCTGAAACGCCGACGGTGACGGGTTCGAAGCGGGCGATGGCTTTGGCCAGTTCGACATGCGCGGCCTGCACCGGTTTGCCGCCCAGGCGCCAGTTATCGGGGCGCTCGGGCCAGATCATCCAGACCTGGGTTTGCGCGGCCCATTCGGCGGGCATGTGGAAGCCGTCGGCGCGGGGGGTGCTGTTGAGTGTGGTCATGGTTATCAGGACTCCAGAGAACCGTCGAAGTTCGAGGGTTTTATCACCATAGCAAGAGCGCCATGACAATCTGAGCGTCTTTATAGCCGATAAAAATCGGATTTAAAATGAATTAAGTAACAATTTATATATCTACTGCGAATTTTTACCGATATAAATCGATAAAACAAACGTGCGTTGGAGGAGCGGCTTTAGCCGCGAAGATCTTTCGCTCTGGGTAAGGATCATTGCCGCGGTTGCCTGCGCTGCCGGTTCCGCCCCGACGGGCGGGTTACTTTGGTTATGGTGTATGGACCGGGGGCCGGCGCCCAATGCCCCATCCATGGGGCGGGCGCCTGAACCGGCATCCATGCCGGTTCTCCCCCTACGCAACACCTCCATTCGGCCTGCGCCAATCGTCGCGTTTGGCGGTGTCTGTGATAACCCGGCTCAAAGAGCAAAAGCTCAAACAGCGGCAGCGGCAGCGGCAGCGGCAGCGGCAGCAACAATCATTCCAGTTCGCGCAGGACTCTGGAAACGCTGTCGACGAAGAAGTCGACGCTTTGCCGGGTGGTGCACATAGGGGGTTTGATTTTGAGGATGTTGAGGTAGTCGCCGGTCGGTTGCATGAAGATGCCCAGCTCGCGCAGGCGATCGCACAGGTAGGCGGTTTCTTCGCTGGCGGGTTCCAGGGTCTGTGGGTCGCGAACCAGTTCCACACCCAGGTAGAAGCCCATGCCATGCACGGCGCCGACCAGCGGATGTTTATCGGTCAGCGCTTGCAGCCGGGCCTTGAAGTGGGCGCCTGTGGTGCGGGCGTTGTCCCAGAGTTTTTCCTGTTCCAGTACGTCGAGTACGGCCATGCCGATCCGGCAACTGACCGGGCTGCCACCGGCCGATGAGAAGAAATAGCCTTCGGCTTCCAGCGCCTCGGCGATCTCGCGGCGGGTGATCACGGCGCCCAGCGGATGGCCGTTACCCATGCCCTTGGCCAGGGTAATGATGTCCGGCACCACACCCTGCTCTTCGAATCCCCAGAAGTACTCACCCAAGCGGCCATAGCCGACCTGGACTTCGTCGGCAATGGTCACCCCGCCACGCTCGCGCACTTGCTGGTAGACCTGCTGCAAGTAACCCGGTGGCAGGGGGATGCCGCCGGCGTTGCCATACACCGGTTCGCAGATGAAACCGGCCACCTGGCGGCCCTGCTCGTCCAGCCTGGCCAGGGTCTGTTCGACATCGCGTACGTAGTCGGCGGTACTGGCAGGGCCACGAAACGGACCACGATAGGTATTGGGCGCCGTCACCGGGTGCACCCAGTCCGGGCGGGTGGTCAGCGCTTGCGGGTTGTCAGCAATCGAGGTGGAGATCGCGTCGGTGGCCACTGACCAGCCGTGGTAGGCCTCCAGCACGCTAAGCATGTCGCGCCCGCCGCTAAAGGCCCAGGCCAGGCGGATCGCCAGGTCGTTGGCTTCAGTGCCGCTATTGACCAGAAATACCCGGTCCATACCCGGCGGCGCCAGTTTGAGCAGGCGCTCGGAGAATTCGGCAATCGCGGCATAGTGAAAGCGCGAGTTGGTATTGAGCATTGACCACTGGCGCGCCGCCTCACGGGCCATGCGCGGGTGACCATGGCCCAGCACCGCCACGTTGTTGAGCATGTCCAGATACGAGCGGCCCTGCATGTCGATCAGGTGGTTGCGCCAGCCACGCTCGATCTGCGGCGGGGCCTGATAGTAGTGTTTTTGTGAGCGGGCAAAGCTGGCATCGCGGCGCGCCAGCAATGCCGCCGGGTCCGGCAACGGCGCGGCATCACAGGCAAAGCCCAGCAGCCCCGCCGGCGACGGGCACAGGTGGCGCCAGGCCGCAGCCCAGCCGGGGGTGGCAAACAATGGCGCATTGATGCCGGGCTCGCTGCACAGTTGCAGCAACAGGATGCCATCACAGGTGCCCAGCAACTGCCCGGCACTCAGTGAGGTGGCGCACGGCAGCGTACTGTTCACCCCCCACAGCCGCAGGCTGAAGCTTTCGCCGACCAGCACCAGCGCCGCATCGGCAGTCTGGCGCAGGGTGGCATCGAGCGGCGCGTGCAGCGGCGTACCGGCGGGCATGTGCAGTTCAACATGCAGAGCAAAGGTATCGGGTTCACGGGCGCTGTCGGGCAGGGTCCGCGACAGGCGGTATTCCCCATAACGGCTGGCGGCCAGCCCGACCTGGCGCGCGGTCAGGGCCAGTAATCGTTCGTCGATACCGTCCTGCTCCCAGTTGCCGGCCTCGAAGTGCTCGCTGAGCACGCCCAGGTCCACGCTGCAGAAGCCCTGCCCGGCCAGGCTCGGCAGCAACGGCCGCCAGGCAGGTTGCGGCAACGGCTCGATCGCAACGCCAACCGCAGCGAGAATCGCCGCTTCCATCAACGCCATGGGCACCGAGGTGGCGACATCGAAAATCGCCCACTCGCCTTCCAGGTTGGCCTGGATGTAGTGGTTGCCCGGCTCGACGCTGGCCTGCTGTTCGCTGCTGAGCACCAGCACCGTTGCGCGGGCAACGATCAGTGGCCACAGCGCTTTGAGTTCCTCGACCCGCAACGGGTTGAGCGCGTGATAGGCGCGGATTGCCGGCAGGATATACAGCGGGTCGCCTTCGGCATGGTGCAGCAGTGCCGCACAGGTCACTGACAGGTCGGCCACCCGCCAGGTCGTGAGCAGGTCGCCGAAGTCGATCAACCCCTGCATCTGCCAGTGACGTTGCCCGTCGCGCGCCCAGACCACATTGTGTTCGGTGATATCCAGATGCACCGCTTGCAGCGCCAGAGCCGGGATCAGCGGTGTCAGGCGCTGCCGGGCCTGTTCAACGGCCTCGCGCAGGCAGACCCGTTCGTCGCCGTCCTCGATCACCGGCAGCAAGTGGCGGGCCAGCGCGTTGGCATGCCGCGGGTCCCACTGCAGGATGCGCTCCAGGCCCGGATGGCTGAAGTCTTGCAAAGCCAGATCGACCCTGGCACACAGCTCGCCCAGCGCGGTGACCACCTCAAGCCCCAGATAACCGGCGTTGCCCAGCGACTGGCCGTCGATGAATTCCAGCAGCCGGACATGCACCGCCTGCCCGGCCAGTTCCAGCGACAGCAACTGCTCGCCATTGAGGGCGCTGATCACCGCTGGCACGCGCATGCCTGGACGGCCGCTCAGATGCTTCAGGGCGGCGTGCTGGGCAGCCAGCTCCAGGGTGCTGTAGTCGCCGTGGCAGATCTTCAGCACATAGCGCCGGGTGCCGGTGTCGAGCAGCAGGTTGCAGTCCTGCTGGCTGCCCAACGCCTTGAGCGAGCCACTGAGGCCGTAATGCGTCTGCAGCAATGACAGGGCCTGGTCGACACCCACTTGCGGGCAGGGCAGGCTTGAGCGGCGGATCAGGGTGGCAAGCGGCATGCAACAACCTCGGCAGACAGATTCCGGGACAAACGACAACGCAGCAATCGCACCACTATAGAGTGAGCGCAGGATACCGCCCAGCACCCTGCGGTTTGGCGACGGCAGATTTATGGCATGTCTGACCCGGATCATCGAATATTTTCATCACCCCTGGCTGCCATCTTGCCTGATCCTGCTTGCGCACATGGGCACACACCCACAAGCTATGCTGCATAAACGTTCAATCGCCCCTTCATTAAGGAAGAAAGGCCAGCACATGCGAATACTCGTCACCGGCGGCGCAGGTTTTATCGGGTCAGCCCTGATCCGGCATCTGATCGACAACACCGGACATGAAGTCCTGAACCTCGACAAGCTGACCTACGCCGGCAACCTCGAATCCCTGACCTCGATTGCCAACAACACCCGCTACGAGTTCGTCCAGGCCGATATCGGCGATCAGGCGACCGTCAGCGCCGTACTGGAACGCTTCGCGCCCCACGCCATCATGCACCTGGCCGCCGAGTCGCATGTCGACCGCTCCATCGATGGCCCGGCCGAGTTCATCCAGACCAACATCGTCGGCACCTACAGCCTGCTTGAAGCGACCCGCAACTACTGGCTCAAGCTGTCGGCGGCCGAGCGTCAGGCGTTTCGCTTTCATCACATCTCCACCGACGAGGTGTACGGCGACCTGCATGGCGCCGATGACCTGTTCACTGAAACCACACCGTACGCGCCCAGCTCGCCCTATTCGGCGAGCAAGGCCGCCTCGGACCACCTGGTCCGCGCCTGGCAGCGCACTTACGGCCTGCCGGTGATCGTCACCAACTGTTCGAACAACTACGGGCCGTTTCACTTCCCGGAAAAGCTCATCCCGCTGATGATTCTCAACGCGTTGGCAGGCAAGCCGCTGCCGGTGTATGGCAACGGCCAGCAAGTGCGCGACTGGCTGTACGTCGAGGACCACGCCAGGGCGCTGTACAAGGTGGTGACCGAGGGCGTGGTCGGCGAGACCTACAATATCGGCGGCCACAACGAGCAGAAGAACATCGATGTGGTACAGGGCATCTGTGCCCTGCTCGAAGAGCTGGCACCGCAGCACCCCGCAGGCGTGACCCGCTATAGCGACCTGATCACCCATGTGGTGGACCGCCCAGGCCATGACCTGCGCTACGCCATCGACGCCAGCAAGATCGATAAACAACTGGGCTGGACCCCGGAAGAAACGTTCGAGTCCGGCCTGCGCAAGACCGTCACCTGGTACCTGGACAACCTCGAATGGTGCCGCCGGGTGCAGGACGGCAGCTATCAGGGCCAGCGACTCGGCTTTACTGACCACAAGGATCTTATTGCATGACCAAGGGAATCGTACTTGCCGGAGGCTCCGGAACACGTCTTCACCCGATCACCCTCGGCGTATCCAAGCAGTTGCTGCCGATCTACGACAAACCGATGATCTACTACCCGCTGTCGGTGCTGATGCTGGCCGGTATTCAAGACATTCTGATCATCTCCACGCCTCACGACCTGCCGCAGTACCGTAACCTGCTGGGTGACGGCAGCCAGTTCGGGGTCAATTTCCAGTACGCCGAACAAGCCAGGCCCGACGGGCTGGCCCAGGCCTTCCTGATTGGTGAGCAATTTATCGGCAACGACCCGGTGTGCCTGATCCTGGGCGACAACATTTTCCACGGCCAGCATTTCGGTGAGCAACTGCTCAAGGCCGCCGCACACACACAAGGCGCCACGGTGTTTGGCTACTGGGTCAATGACCCGGAGCGCTTCGGCGTGATCGACTTCGACGAAAGCGGCCGGGCCTTGTCCATCGAGGAAAAACCCAAGTCACCGAAATCCAGCTATGCCGTAACCGGCCTGTACTTCTACGACAACGACGTGATCCGCATCGCCAAGGCCGTCAAGCCGTCGCCACGCGGCGAGCTGGAGATCACCGACGTCAACAATGCCTACCTGCAACGCGGCGATCTGCGGGTCGAGCGTTTCGGCCGGGGTTTCGCCTGGCTCGACACCGGCACCCATGACAGCCTGCTCGACGCCTCGTCCTACGTACAGACGATCGAACACCGTCAGGGCCTGAAGGTCGCATGCCTTGAAGAGATCGCTTACCAGAACGGCTGGATCGACCGGACGCAGTTGCTTGAGCGTGCGCAGTACTTCGGCAAGACTGGTTACGGTCAATATCTGTTCAAGCTTGCAGGGGAAAACCAGTGAATGTGATTGCCACCCAGTTGCCCGAAGTGTTCATTCTCGAACCCAAGGTGTTCGGCGATGATCGGGGCTTCTTCTACGAGAGTTTCAATGCCAGAGCCTTTAGCGAAGCCACTGGCCTGAATCCGCAGTTCGTTCAGGACAATCATTCACGCTCGCAAAAGGGCGTGCTGCGCGGTCTGCATTATCAGATCGAGCACGCCCAGGGCAAACTGGTGCGCGTCACCGCAGGCGAGGTGCTCGATGTGGCGGTGGATATCCGCCGCAGTTCACCGACCTTTGGCCAGTGGGTTGCAGTACGCCTGTCGGGCAGCAATTTTCGCCAGTTGTGGATCCCTGAAGGCTTTGCCCACGGTTTCGTGGTGCTGAGCGAGTCGGCCGAGTTTCTGTATAAAACCACTGATTTTTATACCCCGGCGGCCGAGCGCTGCATTCGTTGGGACGATCCGGAGCTGGCCATCGACTGGCAACTGGAGGGGCTCAGCCCGCTGCTGTCGGCCAAGGATCAGCAGGGCAAGCGCCTGAGCGAGGCAGAACTGTTCGTATGAAAATTCTCATCACTGGCCAGCATGGCCAGGTTTCCCGGCATTTGCAGCACAGCCTGGCCGATCTCGGCGATCTACAGGTACTGGGCCGCGATGCGCTGGACCTGAGCCAGCCGGGCAATCTCGTGGCTCAGGTGCGGGCCTGGCAGCCCGGGCTGATCATCAATGCCGCAGCACATACCGCCGTCGATCAGGCTGAAAGCGAAACCGATCTGGCCCACACCATCAACGCCACCGCCCCCGGCCTGCTCGCCGAAGCGGCCACGCAACTGGGCGTGCCGCTGATCCACTATTCCACCGACTATGTATTCGACGGCAGCCACACCGCGCCGTACACCGAGCAGGATGCGCCCAATCCGCTCAGTGTTTACGGTGCCAGTAAACTGGCTGGCGAGCAGGCGATCCAGGCGGTTGGCGGCCAGCATCTGATTTTGCGCACCAGTTGGGTGTATTCGCAGTACGGTCGCAACTTCCTGCTGACCATGCAGAAGCTGCTGCAAGAACGTGAAGAACTGCGGGTGGTGGCCGACCAGGTAGGCGCGCCGACCTGGGCCGGGACCATCGCCCACAGCACCCGGCAACTGATCGAGCGCTGGCGCGACGGTCAGCCCGGTGCATGGGGTGTGTACCATCTGACCGCCAGTGGCGAAACCTCATGGTTCGGCTTTGCCCAAGCGATTGGCGCGCAACTGGCCGCTCAGGGCAAGCCCTGCGCCCGTCTGGAGCCGATCCCCACCAGCGCTTACCCGACCCCCGCCACCCGGCCACTGAACTCACGGCTCGACTGCAGCAAGCTGCAGCGTGAATGGGGCGTCAGCCAGCCGGACTGGCAGCAGGCATTACTGGAGTGCCTGAGTCAGCCACGGCAGGCATAATACGGGCTGATGCACCCGGCCATGCGCAGGGTGCAAAACCAGCCTTTGAAGACGCCAGTAGACGATGACCCACACTCCCGCTCCCGCACGTCGCCCCCGCTGGCGCAGCCTCGCTCTTGTGGCGATATGCCTGGCGCCGCTGCTCTGGCCGCTGGAGCATCTGGCCGAGCGCTACTACCACAATGAGCTGACCAGCCAGAACCGTCAGACCCTGGCCCTGTATGTGGCCAACCTGCTTGCCACCCTGCACCGCTACGAATCCCTGCCGCCAATCCTCGGCGATCTGCCAGCGTTGCGCGCGGCCCTGAGCACCCCGGCCGACCTCAACGCCATCGACGGTGCCAACCATGCGCTGCGCGAGGTCACCCAGCAGACCGGTGCTGACGTCATCTATCTGATGAACAAGGACGGCCGTACCCTCGCTTCGTCGAACTTCGACCAGCGCGACAGCTTCGTCGGGCGCAACTTCTCGTTCCGGCCGTATTTCAATGAAGCCCTGGCGGGCAAGCTGGGGCGGTTTTTCGGGCTGGGCACCACGTCGGCCAAGCGCGGTTACTTCTTTGCCGCGCCAGTGCGTGAAGGCAGCGAAGTGGTGGGCGTCCTGGTGATCAAGGTAGACCTCGACTACACCGAGTCGCTGTGGGGCAAAACCCCGGTGCAACTGCTGCTCACTGACCAGAACGGCGTGGTGATTCTGACCTCCAACCCCGAGTGGCGCTTCCATGCCACCCGGCCGCTGAGCGAGCAGGAAAAAACCGCGATCGGCGCCATCCAGCCCTACCCGACCCGCGAGCCACGCCCACTCAAGCTCGATGAACGGGCCTGGCTGACCCAGACTCAAGAGATCGAAGAAACCGGCTGGACCGCCAATGTACTGGCCCCCAAGGTACTGATCGACCGTCCGGTGCGGACCTTTGTCGCGGTGGGCGGCGCGACGCTGCTGGTGCTGATGCTGCTGCTCAGCCTGATGATGCAACGCCGCCGCCACTACCTGGATCGCCTGGCCTTCGAGAGCAAGGCGCGCCGTGAGCTGGAACAGAGGGTAATGGAGCGTACCAGTGATCTGGAAGGCCTCAACAGCCGCTTGCGTCAGGAAGTGCTGGAGCGCGAACAGGCCCAGCAGGAACTGGTTCGCGCCCAGGACGAACTGGTCCAGGCCGGCAAACTGTCAGCGTTGGGCACCATGTCAGCGAGTATCAGCCATGAGCTCAATCAGCCGCTGGCGGCAATCCGCACCTATGCCGACAACGCCGAAATCCTCCTTGACCATCAGCGCACCGATGACGCGCGCAGCAACCTCAAGCTGATCGGCGAGCTGACCGGGCGCATGGCCTCGATCATCGCCCACCTGCGCGCGTTCGCCCGGCGCGATGCCCACGCCCCGGAAAGCGTTGCCCTGCAACCGGCGCTGGAAGATGCCCTGGCCCTGCTGGCCAAGCGCAGGCGGGCCATGGACGTGGAACTGATTCGTGACCTGCCGGCCGCCACGCTGTGGGTCCAGGCCGGTGAAACCCGGTTGCGCCAGGTGCTGGGCAACCTGCTGGCCAATGCGCTGGACGCCCTGACCGAGAAAGGCCCGCCGCGCAAGCTGTGGATCAGTGCCGAGTCCACCGCCGAGGGCGTCAACCTGTACATTCGCGACAATGGCCCCGGTTTTTCCCAGGAAGCACTGGCCCGTGCCCGTGAGCCGTTCTTCACCACCAAGACCAGCACCCAGGGGCTGGGCCTGGGCCTGGCGATCTGCGATACCCTGATGCGTGCCCTGGGCGGTGAACTGCTGATGGCCAACCACACCACTGGCGGCGCGCTGATTACCCTGCGCCTGCGCTGCGGCGTCTCCGGCGCCAACCTTCAACCTCCCGAGGATCTTTCTGCATGAGTCCGGACACCGCCATCGACAGCCAGGTACAAGTGGTGCTGATCGACGACGACTCGTTTCTGCGCCAGGCCCTGAAGCAGACCCTGGACCTGGCCGGCCTGAAGGTGCTGAGCCTGTCCGAGGCCACCGGCCTGGCCAGCCGCATCAGCCGTGACTGGCCCGGCGTAGTCATCAGTGATATCCGCATGAGTGGCATGGACGGCATGGAACTGCTGGCCCAGTTGCATGAACAGGACCCCGAATTGCCGGTGCTGTTGATCACCGGTCACGGCGACGTGCCGCTGGCGGTCAAGGCCATGCGCGCCGGGGCCTATGACTTTCTCGAAAAGCCCTTCCCCAGCGATGCCATGCTCGACAGCGTGCGCCGCGCCCTGGCCCTGCGCCAACTGGTGCTGGACAACCGCAGCCTGCGCGTGGCTTTGAGCGACCGCCAGCAACTGAGCACCCGTCTGGTCGGCCAGTCGGCCTCGATGTTGCGCCTGCGCGAGCAGATCGGCGCCCTCGCCGCGACCCGTGCCGACGTCTTGATTCTTGGCGAGACCGGTGCGGGCAAGGAGGTCGTGGCGCGCGCCCTGCATGATTTGTCGAGCCGACGCAGCGGGCCTTTCGTGGCGATCAACGCCGGGGCGCTGGCCGAGTCGGTGGTCGAAAGCGAACTGTTCGGCCATGAAGCCGGTGCCTTTACCGGGGCGCAGAAGCGCCGCATCGGCAAGTTCGAGTTCGCCAATGGCGGCACGGTGTTTCTCGATGAAATCGAAAGCATGAGCATGGACGTGCAAGTCAAGCTGCTGCGCCTGCTACAAGAACGCGCCGTCGAGCGCATGGGCAGCAACCAGTTGATCCCGCTGGATATCCGGGTCATCGCTGCGACCAAAGAAGACCTGCGCCAGTCCGCCGATCAGGGGCGGTTTCGCGCTGACCTGTATTACCGGCTCAACGTGGCCTCATTGCGCATTCCACCGCTGCGTGAGCGCGGTGAAGACGTGCTGATGCTGTTCGAACACTTCGCCGACGGCGCCAGCCAGCGTCATGGCATTGCCAAGCGCGAACTGGGGCCGGGGCAACGCGCCTTGCTGCTGCGCCACAACTGGCCGGGCAATGTGCGCGAGCTGCAAAACGCTGCCGAGCGCTTTGCGTTGGGCCTGGAGCTGGAACTTGAAGGCATGACCCGCCAGCAGGAGCCGGTCAACAGCGGTGGCCTGAGCGAGCAGGTCGAGCATTTCGAGCGCACCCTGATTGCTGCCGAACTGACCCGCCCGCACAGCTCGGTGCGCAGCCTGGCCGAAGCGCTGGGCCTGCCGCGCAAGACCCTGCATGACAAACTGCGCAAGCATGGCCTGACCTTTGGCGACAGCCAGACCTCACAGGATGACCACGAATGAACCCGGCAGCGGCCCTGGCCCTGGAACAGCTTCTGCACCACGACATCCCGCTGACCCGCGACATGGGCGTCAAGGTCATCGACTGGCAGGCGCATCGCCTGCGCCTGCATTTGCCGCTGGCTCCCAACGTCAACCACAAGAGCACGCTGTTTGGCGGCAGCCTGTATTGCGGCGCGGTGCTGGCCGGCTGGGGCTGGCTGCACCTGCGCCTGCGCGAAGCCGGTATCGAGGATGGGCATATCGTGATTCAGGACGGCCAGATCAGTTATCCGCTACCGGTGCGCAGCGACGCCGTGGCCTGCTGCACCGCCCCCGAACAGGCTGCCTGGGCGCGGTTTCTGACGACCTACCAACGCCGCGGCCGCGCCCGGCTAGAGCTGCATACGTTCATCAGTGAACAAGGCAGCGAGGCAGAAGCGGTGCGTTTTATCGGGCAATTTGTGGTGCATCGCTGAACGGCCGCTCAGCAAGCACGGAGCCTTGTAGGAGCAGCCGGGCGGCGATCCGTTTTAGCCGCGAAGGCTTCCCGGCTGAAGTCGGTCCTACGGGCGTGCCTTTAGCTGCGGGCCAGCTCCAGCAGGCGGGCGCGCCATGGGGCGTTGGCTGGCAGGGCGACGAAGAACGGGTTGAGCAGCGACTCGCGTGGCGGGTAGCTGAACGGCTCGCCATCAAGCTGCAACACCACACCGCCGGCACCTTCCAGCACGCCTTGTGCCGCAGCGGTGTCCCATTGCGAGGTCGGGGCCAGACGCGGGTAGCAGTCAGCGCTGCCTTCGGCCAGCAGGCAGAATTTCAGCGAGCTGCCGATATTGGTCAGTTGCAGCTCACCCAGCCCTTCGGCCAGACCATTGAGCAGTTGCTCCTGCTGCGCACTGGTGTGGCGGCGGCTGGCGACCACGGTGAACGGCTGGCCGGCGCCAGCGCTGTCACGGACCCCAATGGCCTCACACGGCCCGGCCACTTCGCTGCGCCACGCGCCAAGACCCGCACCGCCGAACCAGCAACGACCGTTGGTCGGCATCGACACCACCCCGAACACCACCCGGCCGCGTTCGATCAAGGCGACGTTGACGGTGAACTCTTCACTGCCGGCAATGAACTCCTTGGTGCCGTCCAGCGGATCGACCAGCCACCAGCGCTGCCAGTTGGCACGTTCAGCCTGGGGAATATCGGCATCTTCTTCGGACAACACATGAATGCTCGGGTCCAGAGCCTGCAAACCTTCGACCAGCACCTTGTGCGCCGCCAGATCGGCCACCGTGACCGGCGAATCATCAGCCTTGGCGGTGACCTCTACGCCGCTGCGCCAGTGTGGCAGGATCGCCTCACCGGCGCGCCGCGCCAGCTCCACGACCGGGGCCAATAGGGGATGGGGGAGGTTGTCAGGCAATTCGCTCATGGCAGGTAGAGTCCACGTTGGGTCAACAGATCACGGGCCAGGTACAGCGCGGCCAGGGCACGGCCTTCACTGAACCGGGGATTTTGCGCCAGGCTGGCCAGGTCACGCAGGTTGATTTTGTCGACGCGGATCGGCTCGGGCTCATCGCCCTCCAGACGCTCTTCATACAGATCGCTGGCCAGTACCACCTGAATTTTCTGGGTCATGTAGCCTGGCGACAGCGACAGTTCGGTCAGATGCTCCAGTTGCCGGGCACCAAAACCGGCTTCTTCCTTGAGCTCTCGGTTGGCAGCGGCCAATACATCTTCGCCGGGTTCGACCAGCCCTTTGGGCAGCGACAGTTCATACTCTTCAGTGCCGCCGCAGTATTCCTCGATCAGCAGCGCGTGATCGGCGTCGTACATCGCGACAATCATCACCGCGCCATGGCCGGTGCCGCGCCCTACCAGTCGCTCATAAGTTCGCTCGGCACCGTTGGCAAAACGCAACTGCACGGCTTCGACACGGAACAGACGGCTGCTGGCGACGATTTCTCGGGCAAGCACATCGGGTTTCTGGCGCATGACAGACTCCTTGGCAAGAGCGCAGTACTATACGTGGCTTTGCCCATGATCTGTGCCAGATCTTCCTTCAGTCGCCAACAGAGAAACCGGTATGCCTGACTTGCCCTGGAACGAGATCGACACCGTCCTGCTGGACATGGACGGCACGCTGCTGGACCTGCACTTCGACCAGCACTTCTGGATGCACCACCTGCCGCGGCGCTACGCCGAGCTGCATGGCATCAGCGAAGCCATGGCCTGGCTTGAGATCAAGCCGCTGTTTGTGGATAACGCCGGCACCCTGAACTGGTATTGCCTGGATTTCTGGAGCCGCGAGCTGAAACTGCCGATTCGTGAACTCAAGCTGGAGGTCGCCCACCTGATCGCGCTGCGCCCGGATGCGCAGACCTTTCTGGCCGCTATCCAGCGCGCCGGCAAACGGGTGATCATGATCACCAACGCCCACCGCGACTCGCTGTCGTTGAAGCTGGAACGCATTGAGCTGGCGCCCTACTTCGAGCGCCTGATCAGCTCTCACGACTACGGCTTTCCCAAGGAAAACCCGCAGTTCTGGGACGCTCTGCACGCCGACACAGCCTTCGACCCGGCGCGCAGCCTGTTCATCGACGACACCCTGCCAATCCTGCGCAGCGCCCGGGCCTACGGTGTTGCCCACTTGCTGGCGGTCAGTGAACCCGACAGCCAGCAGGGGCCGAAAAACACTGAAGAGTTCGCCGCCGTCGGTGACTACCTGGCACTGCTCGAAGGGCTCACAACGGCGTAGGAGCCGCTGCCCGGTCGGTCCCGACCCTGCCTTGAAATACAACGGGAACGACCCTGGTCGTGAAGGCGGCTGGACATTCAAAACAGTTCTACTGGTTAATGTCGCTCAGTTGGGGATCCGCAGAACCTGCCCCGGATAGATTTTATCCGGGTGGCTGAGCATGGGTTGGTTGGCTTCGAAGATCTTCTGGTACTGGTTCGGGTCACCATAGACGCGCTTGGCAATCTTGCTCAGGGTGTCGCCCGATACGACCGTCACGAAGTTCGCTTGAGCCCCTGGCGAGGGACTGCCGCTGACGGTGAGTTGGTCATCAACCTGCTCGATACCTGCGCAATTGCCCGCCGCCAGCGCGATCTTTTCTTTCTGTTCCTGATTCACCACATTGCCGGTCAACACGACCTTGCCATCTTGTACAGCGATATTAACGTTCGACTTATCCAGACCCAGTTCATCGAGGCGGTGTGCCAACTGCTCGGCAGTAGGCTGCTGGGCAGCGGCCTGGCCCGGCGTGATAAGGTCGACGAGTTTTTCGCCTGCACTTTTTACGAAATCAATAAGTCCCACGGGTCATCCTCCCTAACGGCTTGATTGACATCTGCCACAACAACGATAGTTGCCACAGGTGCCGGCAACGGTTGCGCCGACCAACGCAACCGGCTGTCTCAAAGCTGTTACGGATGCGTAGAATCGGTCGCCTGCCTGCCCACCGCCCGGAGTGAAGATGGACATCAAGCAACTGAAATTCCTGATTGCCCTCGACGAGACCCAGCACTTCGGACAGGCGGCTGCCCGCTGCAATATCACCCAGCCCACCCTGTCGATGCGCCTGCGCAATCTTGAGCAGGAACTGGAGCTGGAGCTGGTCAAGCGCGGCCAGCGTTTCGAAGGTTTTACCGCGCCGGGCGAACGGGTGCTGGCCTGGGCCCGCACGGTGCTGGCCGCCTATGACGGCTTGCAGGCAGAAGCTGCCGCCTGCCGTGGGCATCTGGTCGGCACGCTGCGCCTGGGCGTAGTGCCGCTGTCGAGCTTCGACCCGCTGCCCTTGCTGCAACGCATGCACCAACTGCACCCCAACTTGCAGTTCGTCCTGTCGTCGCTCAGTTCCGAACAGATCCTTGAGCAGTTGTCGAGCAACCAGATCGACCTGGGCGTGTCGTATTTCGAGCGGCTGGACGCCACCCGCTTCCAGGCCCTGCCGCTGAACGAAACCCATATGGGCCTGCTGTATGATCAGCGCCATTTCCAGTTTGGCGAACAACCCCTGAGCTGGGCCGACCTGATGGATCTGCCACTGGGCCTGCTGACCGGCAGCATGCATTTTCGCCAATCCATCGATCACAACTTCCAGAGCCGTGGCCTGCAACCGCAGCCGCTGTTGCAAACCGACGCCGTTCATCAGCTGATGCAGGCCGTCCAGGGCGGGCTGTGCTGCGCAATCATGCCGCTGGCCGGCGGCCTGGAAGATCTGGGCGACACCTTGCGCCTGCACCCCATCGAAGACGCCCGCACCCTGGCCCGGCTGGGCCTGATCATGCGTAACACCGCACCGCATTCGCCCTTGGCGCAGGTGTGTTTCCAACTGATGAGCACAGTTCTCGACTTGAGCGAAAAATAACCTGCTGACCAGGCTTGTGCGCCAGTGCACGGCCTAAGCGCAGAGCAGAAACTTGCTTGCGGCGCATTGATCGACGTCATCTATCACGGCATCAGAACTAGCGATTAGACGCAGTCCGACAACCGGCCTAGTCTTAGAGCTATCAATCTGCCGGTATACCAGCCCATGCACGCCAAACGCACGGTCAGCACGGCGTCGGCACAGGATGCACCTGCGCTCAGCGCCAGTAAGTCCTATCAGTACACCCACCTCGATGGCTTGCAGGCGGCCGAAACCGCGCTGGCCGAAGAAGTTGCGCTGGCCATTGCCTACAACGGCATCAGCCAGGCAGTGATGCTGGTCAGCCCGACCGACCTGGAAGACTTCATTGTCGGCTTCAGCCTGGGCAGCGGCATCATTGCGTCAAGCGACGAAATCTATGACTTCAGCCTCAGTGGCTGCGGCTCGGCCATGCAGGCCGAGGTCGAAATCGCCAGCCGGGCATTTTGGGCGCTCAAAGAGAATCGCCGCCAGATGGCCGGCACCACTGGCTGCGGGCTGTGCGGTGTCGAAGCGGTTGAGCAGGCGTTGCCGCAACTCGATGCCTTGGCCCCGGCACCGCTGCCACCGATTCACTGGCTGGACGGCTTGCGCCAGCGCATCAGCGACTTCCAGCCGCTGGGCAAGTCCAGCGGCGCGGTGCATGCCGCGCTGTTCATGAACAATCAGGGCCAATTGCTGCTCAGCCGCGAAGACATCGGCCGGCATAACGCTCTGGACAAACTTATCGGTGCACTGATCCGCCAGGACATTCCCCTGGCCGGTGGCGTGGCCGTCGTCACCAGCCGCTGCAGCCTGGAACTGATCCAGAAGGCATTGCGTGCAGGCATCCAGACCCTGGTCAGCCTGTCGTCGCCCACCGGCCTTGCCCTGCAATGGGCGCGCAGCCATAACCTCAACCTGATTCACCTGCCGCATCACAGTGCGCCGCGGGTCTACAGCCCTGCGATGGAGAACCGACCGTGACTCATCATCAAGCCGACAAGACACCGAAACCTGCCTACAAGCCGTACAAGGGTCCGGCCGGTGGCTGGGGCGCACTGATCAGCGTGACCCAAGCCTGGCTGGGCAGCGACAACGCGCTGAAGAACCTGCGCGCCATGCTCAAGACCAACCAGAACGGCGGCTTTGACTGCCCGGGCTGCGCCTGGGGCGACTCGCCGGAAAGCGGCATGGTCAAGTTCTGCGAAAACGGCGCCAAAGCGGTCAACTGGGAAGCCACCAAGCGCCGCGTCGACCCGGCGTTCTTCGCCCGCCACAGCGTCACGCAACTGCTGGAGCAGAGCGACTACTGGCTGGAGTATCAAGGCCGCCTGACCGAGCCGATGGTCTACGACCGCGAAACCGACCGCTACAAGCCTATCGCCTGGGACGACGCCTTTGCGCTGATCGCCAAACACCTGAACAACCTGCCCAACCAGAACATGGCCGAGTTCTATACCTCCGGCCGGGCCAGCAACGAAGCGGCTTATCTCTATCAATTGTTTGTGCGCGCCTACGGCACCAACAACTTCCCCGATTGCTCGAACATGTGCCACGAGGCCAGTGGCGTAGCCTTGTCGCAGGCCGTCGGCGTGGGTAAAGGCACAGTGACGTTCGACGACTTCGAACACGCCGACGCAATTTTCGTCTGGGGCCAGAACCCCGGCACCAACCACCCACGGATGCTTGACCCGCTGCGTGATGCAGTAAAACGCGGTGCCCAGGTGGTGGTGGTCAACCCGCTCAAAGAGCGTGGCCTGGAGCGTTTCCAGCACCCGCAGCACCCGGTGGAGATGCTGACCAACAGCGACAAGCCGACCAACACCGCGTTCTTCCGCCCGGCACTGGGCGGCGACATGGCCGTGCTGCGCGGCATGGCCAAGTTCCTGCGCCAGTGGGAGCGCGAGGCTCAGGACAACAACGCTGAGCCGGTTTTCGACCATACCTTCCTCAATGAGCACACCGACGGCGTGCTCGACTACCTGGCGGCCATCGATGCCACGTCGTGGGAATCGATCCTGGAGCAATCGGGCCTGCCGCTGGACGACATCGAGCGCGCCGCGCGCATGTACGTCAAAGGCAAGAACGTGATCATGTGCTGGGCGATGGGCATCACCCAGCACCGCCACTCGGTGGCGACCATTCAGGAAATCTCCAACCTGATGCTGCTGCGCGGCAACATTGGCAAGCCAGGCGCCGGCCTGTGCCCGGTACGCGGTCACAGTAACGTGCAAGGCGACCGCACCATGGGCATCAACGAGCGCCCGCCGAAGTTCCTGCTCGACGCGCTGGAGCAGCGCTTCCAGTTCAAGGTGCCGCGTGACAATGGCCATAACGTGGTCGAGGCCATCCACGCCATGGCCGAAGGTCGCGCCAAGGTGTTCATTGCCCTGGGCGGCAACTTCGCCCAGGCCACCCCGGACACCCCGCGTACCGCGGCGGCCCTGCAGAACTGCGACCTGACCGTACAGATCAGTACCAAGCTCAACCGCAGCCATTTGTTCCACGGCAAGGAGGCACTGATTCTGCCGTGCTACGGCCGCACCGATATCGACCAGCAGGCTAACGGCGCGCAAGCGGTTACCGTGGAAGACTCGTTCAGCATGGTCCACGCCTCGTTCGGCCAGTTGCAGCCGCTGTCCAAACACATGCGCTCAGAGCCCGCCATCATTGCTGGCATCGCCAACGCTACTCTGGGCAAAAAGCCGGTCGACTGGCTGTGGCTGATCGAAGACTACAGCCGCATCCGCGAGCTGATCGCCGATACCATTCCAGGCTTCAAGGACTTCAATACCCGGGTCGATAATCCGGGCGGTTTCTACCTGGGCAACTCGGCCGGCTCACGCCGCTGGAACACCGCCTCGGGCCGCGCCAACTTCAAGTCCAATGCCTTGCCGGGCAGCCTGATCGACGAGCGCGTGAGCAGCACCGGCCAGCAGCCGGACCTGATCCTGCAATCGATGCGCTCCCATGACCAGTACAACACCACCATCTACGGCCTGGATGACCGTTACCGGGGCGTGAAGGGCCAGCGTGACGTGGTGTTTGCCAATGAGGCAGACATCATTCGGCTGGGCTTCCAGCCCGGCCAGAAAGTGGACCTGATCTCGATCTGGGGTGACGACCACGAACGTCGTGTGCAGGGCTTTACCTTGCTGGCATTCGACATTCCAGCCGGTCAGGCTGCGGCTTACTATCCAGAGGTCAACCCGCTGGTACCCCTGGAAAGCGTCGGCGCCGGCAGCCACACGCCGACCTCGAAGTTTATTGCGATCCGGATCGAACGGGCCAGAGAAACGGCGCGGATTATCTGAGGTGATCAGGGCCGCTGTCATCAGCGGCCCTTTTTTGAAGACGTATAAACGCCTTTAAACAAGTTCATTCACTAGTTGGGAAATATATGTTAAAAATTATTTCCCAAGTGATTTTACTGCCTGCCACATCGTTTGCAATTATCTGACCCAACAGCGCGCAACGCCTGTATTAGCGGGTAAAAAGAGTGGCTACAAGCGGTCTATGACCGTTAAAAAACAACTAAGTTCCCTATACAAAACAACAGCTTAGTTATTTGTGCGCAGGTCGTGCTATTCGTCGGATTTGCGTTGCCTGAAGTAATTGTTAATTGCACGATCGCGCCGTCATCCCTATGAGATAGCCCACATGAAATTCTCCTCGGTTCTGTTGTTGTCACTTTCTCTCGTGACCGGTTCCGCCCTTGCCGGTGGCAACCTGGAAGCGGGCGTTGGCGGTGCATTGGGCGGGGTTCTTGGCTCAGTGGTCGGCCAGCAGATTGGCGGTAGCACCGGTGCGGCAATTGGCGCAGGCCTGGGTGGTGCCGCAGGCGGCGCGGTCGGCGCAGACCGCCGCAACCGGACTGAAGCCGCCATCGGCGGTGGCCTGGGCGCTGCAGGCGGCAACGTGATCGGCCGCAGCGTTGGCGGCAACACCGGCAGCCTGATCGGTGCCGCCGCCGGCGGGGGGGGCGGGGGGGGGCGGGGGGAGCAAATGGGGAAAGAGAAGGCCGCGGAGTGT
>NZ_JANJFL010000033.1:27724-63473 GCF_024584215.1 Pseudomonas sp. LJDD11 | reverse complement strand
GTGGGCGATGTGAACTCACTGAAACTCGCGAAAACCAGGATGGCCAAGTCGGTGCTGGACGCCGGCTGGGGTCAATTGAAAACCATGCTGGAATACAAATGCGATCACGCAGGCACGGTTTTCAAGGTTGTTAGCGAGAGAAACACCACCCAAACCTGTTCGAGCTGCAAGCAATTGCCGGACTCGAGGCCCAGAGGTATCGCAGGGCTTGGAATAAGGGAATGGACTTGTTGTGGGTGCGGTGCCACCCACGACCGCGACGTCAACGCCGCAAAGAACATTCTCGCGCTCGGGCATGAGCGTCCAATTGTGGGAATCCCCGCCCTTTAGGGCGGGGAGGATGTCAAGGCTAACAGCGGGCGACTGATGTTTCAGTTAAGGCTGGAGAATGCGCTTAAAGAATACTGGCTAATTGCTAACTAGTGGCCTGTAACCGCAGGGAGGCGGTTACAGAAAATCTTGAATTTCAGCGTTGTGGCCGACGCTGATAATGAACAGATTAACCCGTCATTCAGTGCCAACTAATCGGGCGCAGGCCCGGCCTGTCTAGTTCGGCGTGGGGCATTGAATCGATGCCTTTAAAGATGGATTAGCGCGCTGATCAAGAGTGTGAAAAGTCTGGTAACAGGTTTTTCATTGAGCTGGATCCGTTGGATCGCTTAAAAAGCCACCCGCAAATCAGAATCGCTCAACATGGAAGTAAGCTTTTGCAGGATGCAGTTAAAGGACCTACTGCCGAGGTCCCGTTGTTTCGCCCCGAGGCCATGGCCTCGACGCAGGTGAACCGGTTCGGTCGCGTACTCATTCAGCAACCCTTGGGTTATACGGTTTCGGCGCTGCTGGCGGTGGCGTTGATTGCGCTGATCGCTGCATTCGCCTACTTCGGCACCTACACTCGAAAAGCGACAGTGACCGGTCTGCTGATGCCGGAGCAGGGCATCTTTCGCCTGGCTTCAAGCGGGGCGGGTTACATTGCCCAAGTCAAGGTTAAAGAAGGCCAGGCCGTTGAACCAGGTGACGTTCTTTTTGTCGTCTCCGGCGAACGATTAAGCGCGGCCGGCGCGACTCAGCAACTAATCTCCGAACAACTGAACCAGCGCCAGTTGTTGCTACAGCGCAACAGAACGCTGGCTGATGAACGAACTCATGGCCAGTTACGCATGCTGGACGCGCGGCTGCGTTCTGTTGAGGAAGAGCAGGCTCGGTTGAGTGAAGAAGTGCAGTTGCTGGGGCGGCGCGTTGAACTCTCCCACGCCCACTTGAAACGCCAACAGGAACTGGTGGCGGCCAATTTTATTTCGCTTGCCCAACTTCAGCAGAGCGAGGCGGACCTGCTCGCGCTGCAGGGGCAGCAGCAGAGCCTGAGACGTACCCAGGCCAATCTGCGGCGTGAACGCACGGACCTGCTGGCGCAGCGGCAGGACACCGAGCATCGTCATCAGGGCGAAATTTCCGACATTGACAGCAGCGTAGCCGTGATCCGCCAGGAACAGGCCGAAAACGAGGTGCGTGGCGAACAGATCATTGCTGCGCCGTTCAGTGGCGTGGTGACCGGCTTGAGTGTTCAGCCTGGCCAGCAGGTGGCGGCCGGCGCGTTGCTGGCCAGTGTCATCCCTCGCCAGGTCAAACTGGCTGCCCATGTCTATGTCGCGGCGCGTCAGGCTGGGTTTGTCGAGCCGGGGCAAACGGCGCTGATGCGTTATGCGGCCTATCCGTACCAGAAATTCGGATCGGCCCGTGCCACGGTGCAGGACATTGTCCGCAGCCCCTATGCCCTGCAGGAATTGCCCGCGCACATCGCCAGCGTGCTGCAAAGCGCAGAGGGGGCCACGCAATTGTTCTACCGCGTGAGCCTGGCTATCGAGGCGCAGGACCTGTTGGTCTACGGCCAGCGCCAGCCGCTGCAGGTGGGCATGCTGCTCGAAGCAGACATCATTCAGGACAAGCGCCGCATCTATGAGTGGGCCCTGGAGCCTATCTACTCAGTGACTGGAAAGTGGTCCACTCAATAAACAAGGATTGTCATGGTGCGTTTTATCGTTTCGGCGTGGCTGGTGCTGGTGGCCATGCCGGGTCTGGTGCAGGCCGATACCCGGCAACCGGTGATGGCCGTCGAGCACATTGCCGAGTACCGGCTGGCCAACGGGCTGACCGTCATCCTCGCCCCCGATAGCTCGGTCGGTACGCTTAACGTCGATCTGGTCTACCGAAGCGGCTCGCTGGCTGACCCGCAGGGCCGCAGCGGTACTGCACACCTGCTTGAACACCTGATGTTCAAAGGCACACCCCAGCGCAGCGGCGAACAACTGACCGATGGTTTGCGCCAGCGTGGCATCCAGTTCAATGCCACCACCAGCTACGATCGCACGCGCTACTCGGCGGTGCTGAGTGACGACCCTCAAGCACTGGATTACCTGCTGGCGCTGGAGGCCGAGCGCATGACGGCGCTGCGCTTCGAGCCTGCGGCCTTGCAGGCGGAAACCGAGGTTGTTCTGCGTGAAATGGAGCGTGCGCAGGGCCAGGCGTTACCGGCCTTGACTCAACAGTTGCTGGCTGCCAGTTGGCAGGACCAGGGCTATGGCCGTCCAGTGCTGGGGCACCGTGATGAACTGCGGCGCATCAGCCTGGACGAGTTACGCCGTTTTCACGCGCTTCATTACCACCCCGCCAATGCCGTTCTGGTGCTGACCGGCAAGTTCGACAAGGCGGCTGCACTGGCGACTATCGACCGGCATTTTGCGCCGCTGCGCTCAACAGCCGAGGCCCCTGCGCTGGTGCTCACCGAACCTGCGGCAGCGCAAGCTCCGGTCACGGTCGAGCTCAAACAGGGCAAGCAGTGGGTGGTTGCCTTGAGCTACCCACTGCCGGCCGCTGCCGACGAGCGCAACCTGGCTGTTTCGGTGCTGGCCGATGCGCTGGCGGGCGAGCCGCATGGTCGTCTTTATCAGGCACTGGTGGTGCCGGGGCATGCGAGTGCTGTGTATGCCGTGCAACAGGTCTTTGGCCGGGGTGGACACTACCTGTTCGGTGCGTTGCTGGAGCATGAAGCGTCCCGTGAGACGGTGCAGCGCATCTTGCTTGAGCAGGTCAAGTTGCTGGCGACCCAGCCGCTGTCTGCCGCCGAACTGCAGCGTTCGAAAACCGTGGCTGCGCACAGCAAAGCACAGTGGTTGAGCAATCCGGCGCTGTTGTCCAGCGTACTGGCAGAGTCGGCGGTGGCGGGCGGCTGGTCTCTGCCGTTCCAGCGCCTGGAGCGCCTGGCACAACTGGATGTGCAGACGGTGAGCGTGCAAAACCGGGCATTGCTGGCCGAGGCCGTGCCGGTGATCGGGCACCTGGCTGCCGGCAGCGGCGCAGCTGTGGCTGTAAGTGAGCCGCCGCCGCGCCCGGTCGCACCGGCCGCCAGCACCGCAGCCGCGACTGAACCGGCGCAGCCCGTGGCGGGCGTGGATGTGCCAGCGTTCAATCAACGCATCATGGCGATTGAAAACGGTATCACGCGTGGCAGCCTGAACAACGGCATGAAGGTGGCACTGCGACCGTTGCCGGGTTCTGCGCGACCGGTGCAGGGCACCCTGAACCTGCGCTTTGGCGATCTTGAAAGCCTGTGGGGCCAGCGTGCGGTGGCCGAACTGGCTGGCACCTTACTGATACGTGGCAGTCAGCATTCCAGCTATCAGCAGATCGTCGATCGGGTTAACCAGCTGGGCGCGGGCTTGTCTGTGGTGCCGCATGGCGGGGTACTGACGGTGCGTTTCCAGAGCCCGAAACAGAACCTGCCCGAGCTTCTGGCCCTGCTGGCCGAAGTGCTGCGCCAGCCGTCTTTTCCTGCCGAGGGTTTCGACCAGATCAAACGTCAGCGCCTGCAAGCCTTGCGCTCGCCCGCCGAGCCACCTGCGGCTGCCGCAAGCCGGGCATTGCGCCAGCACACTGAGCGTTACGCCCCCGGGGATATCCGCCACCATCCCGCGCCTGACCAGATGTATCAGGCGGTCGAGGCCGTCAGCCGCGATCAGGTACTGGCCTTCTACCAGAAATTCTACGGCACCCAGCACGGTGAACTGGCGCTCAGCGGCGACTTCGATGCCGAGCAGGTGCAGGCGCAGCTGAACACCCTGTTTGGTGACTGGCTCAGCCAGGCTCCCTACCAGCGCATCGTCCCGCGTCATGAACCGGTCGCGGCGCTGCGTCAGCACGTGAAGTCCGATCCGGCACCGAGCGGGCATTTTATTGGCCGGCTGCATTTTGCCGCCAATGGCAGCGACGAAGACGCCGCCGCGCTGTTCGTCATCGAGCATATTCTGGGTCGTCATCCGCTGGCCTCACGGCTGGGCAAGCGCCTGCGCGAGCGGGAGCAACTGAGCTACGACCTGCGCTCTTCAATCCGTATTCCGGCTGCCGGTGACGCCGCCTGGCTCAGCATCCAGGGTGACTACCCGGCCGGTCAGGGTGCCCGGCTGGCCGATATTGTTGCCGAGGAAGTACGGCTGCTGGCGACCAGTGGCATTTCCCAGGCCGAGCTGAGCCTGGCCAAACAGACCATTCTCGGCGAGCGCCAACGCGTGATGGCCGATGATCAGAGCATTCATAACCTGTTGGTCGGCCAGATGAGCGAAAACGTGACGCTGGCGGCCTGGGTGACACGCAACGACGCGTTTGCAGCGGTGACCCAGGAGCAGGTCAACACGCTCGCCCGTCGTTACCTTGAAGTGCCCCGGATGACTGAAATCATGGCTGACGCCAAGCCTGAAAGTACCTCAAGCCATTGAACAGGCGATTGAATGTGTCCCTCTTATAAGGGTTTGATGACAGTTGGTCTTTTTCTGCTATTTGCCACGTTGTTGCAACTGGCTTGTCGGTTGTTTTTACACCTGAACAAACGCCCTTATAACAGGCGTAAAACAGACCCGCTGGTGCTGATGGCGCAGATGATGCTGGCTTGGCTATTTGCCAATACGTGGGTCGGTCTGTTTCTTGATGAGTGACATAACCAGACCGTTTTCTGGTTTTTTGCAGCCGTGCCGGTTTTCAATATCAGCCGAGCCGGTTGCGTGTTTCAAAGACTGCAGCGGTCCAAGGTGTGCAATGGATCCTATGAAGATTAAGTATCAGGGCGTTGTTTTTCGTAGCGGAGGCACGAACGTAAATGGGTTTCTTTAGTGAGCTGCTGTTGACTGTGTTAGTGATGGGGTTGACCTATGGCGTGCTGTACGGTGGTTACCGGGCGTTGAAGGTTGTGACCGGACGCCGGCAAGACAAGAAGTTGGGGCATATTGAAGCTATTGTTTTGATCGTATTGGCGGTTGTGATCGGCAATATGATTATGTCGTTGGCCGTTAAAGGCTGATTTAAACCAGAAAAGGGAATGTAATAATGCGTGAATTGTCCATGAAGGATATGCAGATGGTGGCCGGTGCAGTCGGCCCGGTGGGCGCGGCCATTGGCGCTGCCAGCGCAGCGTCGATGTACTACGGATACTCTGCTACCTCCGGTTCAGGAAGTATGGCCGGATTCGTGGGAAGCGTTGTTGCCGGTGGCGTTGCAGGCTTTTTCACCGGCCCCGCCGTGACCGGTGTTCTGCAGGGCGGGGCTGCCACGATCTTGGGTACCCAGGCCGGTTTCTATGGTGGCATGGCGGGAGGGATGGTCGAAAGCGGGATCAACTCGGCGGGCACCGACTATGCCGGTACAGGTTATCAGTAACAGCGTTGTCAATTGTTCGCGTCTGAAAGTAGCGACCCTCAGTGGATGAGCGTTGCTATTCATGACGCCTGACACGTGTGCTTGTTAATCCATCGCCCAGCGATGGTTAATGTGAGTTTAATTCGACCGTGAGAGTAGGGCGGTGGCCGGTTTATTAACCGGCCACCGCCTGTCAACGCCATCAATGAATATGAATTTTGGTTTGTCCGCTGCCGAGTTTGCCGCGCAGTATCAGGAAAAGAAGCCGCTGCTGATAAAGGGTGCCGTTGAACCTGGCCTGTTTGACTGGGATGAGGTCAATCAGATTTTCGAGCGTAGTGATGTGGCGTCCCATGACTTCAAGTTGTCCTGTGACGGTATCCGGCCCAAACATGAGTACGTCGAAAGTTACTGGGATATCGGGACGCTGCGTCAGCGTCTGATCAAACCGGTGGTCTATGATTATTTACGCCAGGGCGCAACCCTGATTGCCAACAAGATTGCCAATGAGCCGCGCATCAATCATTTTTCCCGGCAGGTTGCCCAGTTTACCGGCAGGCAAGTGGTCAACAGTGCCTATGCCGCGTTTGGCACCCGCGATTCGTTTCGGGCGCATTGGGATACCCGCGACGTATTTGCCATTCAACTGATTGGCCGCAAGCGCTGGATTGTTTACGAGCCGACATTTGCAGCGCCGCTGTTCACTCAGCAGAGCAAGGATTACGAGCATCTTTATCCGTGCCCGGAAACACCGTACATGGATTTTGTGATGGAAGCCGGTGATGTGTTTTATCTGCCGCGTGGCTGGTGGCATAACCCGCTGCCGCTGGGCGAGCCGACGTTTCATCTGGCGCTGGGGACCTTCCCGGCCTACACCATGGATTACCTTGGCTGGGTCATGCAGCAACTGCCGCAGTTCGTGCAGGCCAGGCAGTCATTAAGCGATTGGTCGAACGATCAGCCTGCACTGGCCGATGTGGGCCGGCTCATCGACGGATTTATCAACGATCCCCACAACTACCAGCGCTTCATGGACGAGTTCACCGGGGCGCTGCGAGTGGAGTCGCCGTTGGCCATCGAGGTGTTTGGCGATCCGGCCAACCTTCAGCTCGATGACCAGACGCGCCTGCGTCTGAGTGCCCAGCGGGTTCAGGGGCTGGGTGAGGGTTATGTGATTGCCAACGGTGCCCGGCTGGTGCTGGACGAGCAGGGTGTGCAGCTGATTCGCTTGATCATCGAGCATCCCGGTATCAGCCTGGCGCAACTGCGCGCCGCCCATCCCGGCACCGATGCCGCACGGTTGCACAGGCTGGTTGCCGATCTTTGCCAGCAGGATGTGCTGGAGCGTGTACGTGACTGACCGGGCGATCTCATGAAGGCTGTATTGCAAGCAGAAAGCCAGGAGTGTGGGCTGGCCTGTCTGGCAATGATCGCCAGTTACCACGGGCTGTACCTTGATTTGCAGGACTTGCGCCGACGCTTTTCGATTTCGCTCAAGGGCACCAACCTGGCGCAACTGGTGCGGTATGCGCAGAATCTGGACTTCAATTGCCGGCCCTTGCGGCTGGAGCTTGAGGAGATGGGCAAGCTGAGGCTGCCTTGTATCCTGCACTGGAACATGAACCACTTTGTGGTGCTGGAAAAGGTTCAGCGCAACCGTTTGCATGTGGTCGATCCGGCTGGCGGCAGGCGGGTACTGACGCTGGCCGAAGCCTCGCGGCACTTCACTGGCGTGGCCCTGGAACTGAGCCCGAATGCCACCTTCCAGCCTGCCGAGCGAAAACCGCGGATTCGTCTGCGTGATCTCACCGGGCGGGCAACCGGACTCAAGCGTGCGCTGGGCAACATCTTCATATTGGCGCTGGCGCTGGAGGTGGTGGCCTTGCTGGCCCCGCAGGTGACCCAGTGGGTGGTCGATGGTGCGCTGGTCTCGGCAGATCGCGATCTGTTGCTGCTCGCCGTGCTGGGTGGCTGCCTGCTGATGCTGATCGATTTTGTCCTGCGCATGGCGCGCGGCTGGATGGGCTTGCGGCTCAACCAGCAACTGACCTTGCAGTGGTCGGGCAACCTGTTCAGTCATTTGCTGCGGTTGCCCTGGCCATTTTTCGAGAAGCGCCAACTGGGCGACATCACCGCGCGCTTCCAGTCGCTGGCGGCCATTCGCGGGGTGCTGACCAACGGCGCGATCATGGTGGTGCTCGATGGTCTGGTGACACTCATTACCCTGGGCATGATGCTGCTCTACAGCACCACGCTCAGCGCCGTTGTACTGGTGGCCTTGCTGTTGTACGCCATCTTGCGGGCCGTGTTCTACCAGCCGCTGCGTACGGCCTCGGAAGAGCGCATCGTGCTGGCCGCCCGCGAGAACTCCTACTTTCTTGAAACGATCCGCGCGGCGCAGCCGCTCAAACTGTTCAATATCGCCTCACTGCGCCTGGCCACCTGGCAAAACCTGCTGGCCGATGTGCAGAACCGGGACGTCGCCACACAGAGGCTGCTGCTGGTGTTCGCCAGCCTCAATACCCTGATCTTTGGGCTGGAAGGCATGTTGCTGCTCTATGTGGGCGGGATCGCGGTACTGGAGCGTGAGCTGTCGCTGGGCATGCTGCTGGCCTTTATTGCCTACAAGAGCCAGTTCACCAGCCGGGCCAGCCAACTGATCGATCTGGGCGTGGAGATCCGCATGTTGTCGTTGCATGCCGAACGGCTGGCGGACATCGCGCTGGAACCCGCCGAGCCGGAAAGCAACCTGGAAACCGACCTGATGCGCATCGAGCCGCGCCTGGAGCTGCGGGATGTGTCATTTCGTTATGCCGAGGGTGAACCCTGGGTGCTGCGTAACCTGTCGTTGAGCATCGACGCTGGTGACAGCGTGGCGATCGTCGGCCGCTCCGGGTGTGGCAAAAGTACGTTATTCAAGTTGCTGCTGGGGCTGTTGGTGCCTAGCGAGGGCGATATTCTGGTTGGCGGTATTCCCGTGCGTCAGTTGGGACCGCAAGCGTTGCGAAACCTGGTGGGGGCGGTCATGCAGGAAGATCAACTGCTGGCCGGTTCCCTGGCGCAAAACATTGCCGCGTTCGATCCGGACGCGGATCAGCAGCGGGTCGAGGAGGCGGCGCGCCAGGCGCATATTCACCAGGCCATCATCAACATGCCAATGGGCTACCAGACGCTGGTCGCGGAAATGGGTAGCGGTCTTTCCGGTGGCCAGAAGCAACGCTTGCTGCTGGCCCGTGCGCTCTACAAGCAGCCACGTATTCTGGCCTTGGACGAGGCGACCAGCCACCTTGATCTGCACAGTGAGCAGCATGTCGTGCAGGCCTTGCACCAGATGCCGGTAACCCGAATCACCATTGCCCACCGCCGCGAGACGATCGCTTTTGCCAGGCGGCTGGTCTGCCTGGAAAACGGCAACGTGGTTGAGGACGTGCGTCTCGATCAGCAGCAGGCAATCAGCTGATGGCCGGGCTAGTCGCGCAGTGCCTGACCGTAAGCCTGATGATGCTGAGCTTGCCGCTGATGGCCCAGACCAGCGATCTGCTGGGCGTCTACCGCCAGGCGCTGGACAACGATGCGCAGTACGCTGCGGCCCAGGCGCAGCGGCGGGCCGGGCAGGAGCGTGAGCTACAGGGCCGGGCCGGCTTGCTGCCGCAGATATCCTTCGATGCCCAGACCAGTTGGAGCGAGACCGAGTATGAAGTGGTCAATGGCCGTCTGGAGCAGCGCCGCCAGAACCGCAGCTACGGCATTCAATTGGTGCAGCCGCTGTTTCGCTGGCAGAACTGGATCGAGTACCGCCAGGGCGGGCTGCACAAGGCGCTGGCCGAGCTACGCGCGCGCAGTGCCGAGCAGGCGTTGATTCTGCGAGTGGCGCAAGCCTACTTCGAGGTCTTGCATACTCAGGACGTGATTGCCGCCATGCTGCAGTTGCAGGCCGCTGATCTGGAACAACTGGCCAGTGCGCGCAAGAATTTCGAGCTGGGCAACGCCAATATCGTCGATGTGCATGAGGCGCAGATGAGCTACGACAGCACTCGCGCACAGTTGATCAAGGCCCGCAGCGATCTGGGCGTGGCGCGTCATGCGTTGGCGCGGCTGACTGGCCTGCCGGCGCAGGAACTCAGTGCGCTGGGCGAACAGATCAACCTGGTGTCGCCCGAACCGGGCGATGTCGAAACCTGGGTCCGGGCGGCCGAGCACAGCAGCCTTGAGGTGCAGATCCAGGAACTGACCACCGAAGTGGCTGAAAATGAAGTGCGCAGTCGCAAGGCAGAGCATCTGCCCAGCATCGACATGGTGCTTAGCCAGAACATGCAGCAGAACCCCAATGCCAACACCCAGCGCAGTGAGTCGGCGGCTATTGGCTTGCGGCTGAGCTTGCCGCTTTACAGCGGTGGGCGACTGACGTCCTCGGCACGCGAGGCCGTGGCGCTGCACCAGCAGGCTCAATACCAATTGCTCGATACCCGGCGCGCCGCTGCGCTGGCCACCCGTGAGGCCTGGGCGGGTGTGACCGATGGCATGGCGCAAATCAAGGCTCTGGAGGTGGCGCGGGTTTCGGCCCAGTCTGCGGTTGACTCCAATCGTTTGGGTTACCGCGTCGGGGTGCGCGTTGGTGCCGATGTGCTGGAGGTGCAGAGCCAGCTCAGCGAGATCGTGCGTCAGTTGGCGAAGGCCCGTTACGATGCCTTGCTTGCCCAGTTGCAACTCAAGGCGGCGATTGGTGCGCTGGGTGAAGGTGATCTGGCTGACATCAATGCCTTTTTGCAATGAACGCCAGTCTGATGTTCAAAGCACCAGAGCGGCCTGCGCACATCCGTACAAGCGCTGGCTGCTGGTTTCATGCCTACTGATGCAAAGTCTTGCCTTGCCCATCAGAGTCCGAACTCATGAACCGTAACGACCTGCGCCGTGTCGACCTCAACCTGCTGGTGATTTTTGAAGCGCTGATGTTCGAGCGCAACCTGACCCGGGTGGCGGAGAAGCTGTTCATTGGCCAGCCGGCGGTCAGTGCGGCGCTGGGACGTCTGCGCGATCTGTTCGATGATCCGTTGCTGCTGCGCAATGGCCGGGTCATGGAGCCGACGGCGCGGGCGCTGGATATTCTTCAGGAGATTCGGCCGGCGCTGGACACCATTTCCGGCGCCGTGAGCCGCGCCAAGGACTTCAACCCGGCCAGCAGCACCGAGGTGTTTCGCATTGGCCTGTCGGACGATGCCGAGTTTGGTCTGTTGCCGCCGCTGATGGCGCAGTTGCGCGAGGAGGCGCCGGGTATCGTCGTGGTGATCCGCCGGGCCAATTACCTGCTGTTGCCCGCGCTGCTGGCCTCGGGAGAAATCTCGGTGGGGGTGAGCTGGACCGTGGACCTGCCGGCCAACGCCAAGCGCAAGAAACTGCGTGACATCCCGTGCAAGGTGATTCGCGGGGATAGCCGCCCCGAGCCGCTGACTCTCGACGACTATTGCCGACGGCCGCATGCCATGGTGTCGTTCTCCGGGGACCTGTGCGGCAATATCGATATGGACCTGGCGAGGGTCGGCCGGACCCGCAAGGTGGTGCTGGCGGTGCCGCAGTTCCATGGTTTGCGCGCATTGCTGGCCGGCACCGAGATGATTGCCACGGTGCCTGACTACGCCGCTTGCCCATTGGTCGAAGGCACAGCCCTGCGGGCTGAAGATCCGCCATTCCCGATCGATCCGGCCGAGTTGTCGATGGTCTGGAGCGGCGTCCATGACAACGACCCGGCCGAGCGCTGGTTGCGCGAGCGGATTGCCCACTACATGAGCAGGGCGCTGCCGATTGGTTGATGTTCAAGGCGCTGCTGAGCGGGCGGGTGCCAGTTGTAGAATATCGGGATGAAAGGGGTGCCCGGATCAATGCTGTTCGGGCACCTACGTGGACCTTCAGAAGTACACAGGGTTGTACGAGTGGAGTGCTATCTTTTTGAGGTTTTCAAGTTTCAACGGAAAGTCGCTGGCTTTTTTTACGACGTTGATCGTGAAGTTCTGTGCGGCATAATTGCTCAAGGCCGCTTCTGCCGAAAGTCCTCCTAGTGCCGATGGTGAAAGGTTGCTCAGTTTTGCGATTTTGTCTGCCAATAAAGCACCGTCGTGTGACGCCGTCACCGGACCCACAAATGCTTTGACGGGCTTGTTGGTCAGGTTTCTGAATTGTGCCGCAAATGAATTGGCGCCTCCGTTGCCTGAATAGCAAATAATCAATCGAGTCGAGTCATAGAGCTTGGGATCAACGCCCTTGCCATTGAGTAACGTCAACACTTCTGCTGCTGAATATCCCTTGCCTTTGATGACGACCAGAGAGGGTTCATTCAATATGACTTCTTCGACAAAACTCAGGCTTTTGCCATGGATCGACAGATTTAGACGGCTCCCACCTTTGTACGTGTCGACAAATGTATACAGATCGTCCTGAACCATGGTCAGTTGCTTCATCGTGCCGCCCATGGTGACGTATTTAGTGGTGTTTTCGGTGCCACTCTTCACCGCACTGATCACCCGGCGCTCGGAGTTCATGGCCGCGCCCATTCCCGAAGCCCCGGCGTAACGGCTGACTTTACTGACGGCGCTCAGCCCGGTAATCGCGCCTGCTATTGCGGTTACAAATGACAGCCCTGAAAACGCGCTGGCCGCCTGTGGGTCGCGTTCTGCCAGCAGTGCCGCCGCGATACCGAACGCGCCTGAGGTGATTTCCAGGCCCAGCGCGGCAATGGCAAGACCCGATCCCACACCGCCAGTGGCCAGGGTTAGTCCGACCCCGATCGCCATGTTCATGCCAGCCTGCACGACTCTGTTCTGCGCCAGTGCCTCGTGGGTCACCGCGCTGTAGTGCGTGAGTTCCTCGTAGTGCCCGCTGGGGTCACTGAAGTTCACCGGGTCGTTACTGCAATACACATAGCCATTGGGGCCACCGTCACCGAACGGGCTGAGGTTGTCAGGGGTCTGGAACGCTTGCAGGGCAGTGTTGTAGACCCGGGCGCCGTTGCCCAGCAAATAGTGGCCGGTGGGCCTGTCCAGCGGCTGGCCATTGAAGCCCAGCCAGTGGCGTTGGGTTTTATCGTCGGGGCGGTAGCCGAAGGGCGTGTAGCTGAACAGGGTCAGGGCCTTGGGAGTGGCGGACAGATCGTAACTGGCGATAACCGAACCTGCGGCATTCTTGAGTTCGAAGCTGCGCGTGGTGGTGTCGCTGCCGCCTTGCGGTTTGAGCGTCTGCTGCATGAGGACGCAGGCGGGGCTCTGGTTGGCCAGCAGCGAGAAGCGGTTGTGATAGACGTTTTTGATCATCACCCAGCCCTTGCGAGCATATTGCTGATCGTCACGGTAGTAAAAGCTGTCTTCGCAATCGTTGCCATAGCACGACCGTAGTTTGCCTTCCTGGTCATACAGGTAGTTGTATTCCCTGAACCCGCCATCGGTACGGTACATCTGGCTCAGCAGCCCGCTGCCGTTGTAGTCCAGCGTGTAGCCTGACTCGTTCTTCTTCAGTCGCCCCAAGGCATCGTAGTCGAGCTTGGCGGTGGCGATGCCTGCTGCGCTATGGCTGATCGAACGGAGTTGGGTCTGATCAGCGGTATCGCAGGTGTAGGTGGCTGTGTCCTGGCCGCCGTCAAAGACGCTGACGCAGCTGCTGATGTTGCCCAGCGTCGTGTAGGTGAAGGTTTGCTTGCTGAGCTTTTTGCCATGCACATCCACCGGCCGTTGCGTGCCACTGCATTGATACACCGCCAACTGGCCAATGGGAGTGTAAGTAAAGCTTTCCTGGGAGGTTTCGGTGCCGTCTCGCAGGACCTTGACGTTGGCCAGCCGGCCGTCGGCGTCGAACGCCTGGCGCACAACCAGGGTCGACAACCCGCTGGCGCTGAATGTGCGTTCGGTTTCGCGGTCCTGGGTATCGTACTTGTAGGTGATGGTCATCGAGGTCTTGCTGACTTCGTCGGTGACAGTTTCCTCAGTCAGGCGCTCATTACTGTCGTAGCTCAGGCGGGTGCTGACCCCCGGTGCCGAAGTCTTGACCAGGCGGCCCAGCAAGTCATAGCTGTAGAGGGTCTTGTTGCCGAAGTCGTCGCGCTGCTCCAGCAGCAGACCGCGCATGGAGAACACCGAGGTCGCGGTTGTGGTTGTTCCGCCACGGTCTGTGGTCGTCAGGTTTACACCCGTGGTCGCAGCGTCATACCCGCGCTGGGTGCTGACCTGGCCTGCAAGGTTTACCGCCTGGGGAACGGCGCTGGCAAGCAGGCCCCAGTCGTTGCTGCCGCTATAGCTGTAGGTTTTCTTGCGGCCGGCCACTTGTTCGGCAGTGACCCGTTCGAGGCCGTCGAAGGTGCGGCTGCCCCATTCATAATTGAACGTGTCCGCCGGTTTGCTGATCGCCAGGCGTGATGCCTGGGCCGAGGCGATGTGCGCCGGGTACTCGACAATACGCTCGATACCTTCACTGCTCAGCTTGACCAACCGGTCGAAGCTGTCCCAGGCAAATTGCTTGACCGAGCCTTTGAGTGGGGTTTGCCTGGTGACCCGCCCGGCGTTGTCGTACTGGTATTGCAGTGACTGATATTCGCTGCCACTTGCATCGCGCCAGGTCTGTTTTTCAATGCGCCCCAGTGCGTTGTAGTGGGTGGTCTGGCTGAGGTAGGACGCAGCCTGATACTGCTGTTTCTCCACCATGCTCCGGGTGACGGGATCGTATTCGCGGTATTGCGCCATACCGCCCACCACCAGAGATTTGCAGGGCTGCCCCCAGTTATCGTAGAACTGCTCCAGTTGGCGCTTGACGATGGCGGTGGCGGCATCGGTGGCGGGTTGGTAGTCGTACTCGGTGGTGAGCTTTTCCCGGCCCAGGCCATCGTAGGTAGTGCTCGATAGTTGTTTCCAGGCCACGCCGACGGCACTCGAGCGGCGCGCCTCGGTACTGGCGATGCGGTTGTGGGCGTCACGGATTTCCCGGTATTGCTCACCGCCTGGAAAGGTCGTGGTGACCGCGGGGCAGCCCTTGCTCAGCGAATACTCATAGCGGGTCTGTTTGGCACTGGTGGCTTCTTGCTCCTTATCTTCCTTGCTGAGCATCTGGCCATAGACATCGTAACTGTAGGCCACGCTATTGCCCTTCTGGTCCTTGGAGAACAGCAGTTGCTGGGTGCGCATGGAGTGCGTGACTTCGCTCGTGTCCTGGGTTTTTTCGGCCGACTCGAAGGTCGTGGTGGTGGTCAGCTTGTCGCCTTCCAGCGTATAGGCGTAGCGGGTTTTCTGGATGGACAAGGCGATGTCTTGGCCTGTCGAGTCGAGCAGTCGCTGGCTCAGGGATTTTATCCGGCCGAACGAGTCTGTATCGGTCTGGGTGTAGTACTCGGTTTGCTGAACCACCAGGCAGCTGTTACGCCAGTTCTTCAGACGGATGCCGTCGTCGGACTGTGGCTGATGGATGACCAGTTTCAGCGAAGGTTTTACGGCGCTGCCCCGGACGGTAGTGCTTTTTACCGGGATTTCGGTGTAGCCATAGTAAGTCCAGCTCAGCTCTACCCGTTTGCCATCCACCGTCCGGTAGCATTTTTCCGACTCCACATTGATGCGGAAGTAGTTGGGGTCGCCGGGGTGGCTGATGTTGACCGGCAAGTTGTAAAGAAGCTTGCCGCCGTCGGTCGGCACCGGCTCGCGTATGACTGTGCGGTCCTCCACGGTGCCCCAGGTCATTCCCTGTTTGCCGAACGCCTGCATCGCCCAGCCAATTGCACCAAAGTGGTCTATCCAGTACCCAAGTTTTCCATGGAAGCCCGACGTGTCCGTGAAGGTGGATGTATTGGTGACGATGGTCGAGTCAACAGACTGGCCCTTGTAGTAGGTGTACTCGGTGGTGACATCGCCTTGCACCTGTTTGATCAGGTTGCCGGCGGCCTCGTAGACTTGCAGCTCGGTTTCGGTTCGCTGCGCGCTGCCTTTGCTGTAGGTGATCTGGGTTTCCAGGCTGAATTGCTGGGCTTTGCTGTCGAAGTTCCGTTTGAATTGCCGGGTTGTGACGCAATCGCTCTGGCTGCTGATCTGTTTGCTCAACACGTCGTTGATGTCGTAGTGAAGCTCGTTCAGTACTGTGGTGCCGTCGAAGGTTCTGGTCTGCCTGGCGAAGCTGGAGGTGAAGGTGTAGTCCTCCACCAGGTCCGATGAGGCATTACTGCCGCTCAGGCTGTAGCGCGCAATACGGCTGTCTGCCGTGTAGCTGATGGTTTCTTTTAAACCACGTGAAGACTCGATGGCAGTGAGTTGCTTGTTGGTGTAGGTGAACTCCTGGGATTCGGTGGCGCCTGCGTTGAACCATTCATGCCTGACCAAGCGGTTGTCTTTGTGGTAAAGGTTGCAGCGTTTGACCGGCTCTTTGTCGGGGTATTGAGTGAAGTCGAGGGTGTCGAGTTCGACTTCCTTACCGGCGAGGGTGGTTTTTTTCTTGAGTACCGCGGTTCTCAGTAATACCTGACGGTCATCCGAGACTTCGCTCAGGGTCACGTTCTGGCCGCTGCTTTCTGGAAACCCTTCCTGCAACAAAGTGCCGGGGTCTATTCGCCATTTAAGGTACAGAGAGTGGCCCAGGCTGTTGCTGATCTGCGTAGGTAACACATAAAGCGCCGAATCGACACTCGAAGCTTCTTGGCCCGGTGCTGGTTCAAAGGCTTGGGTCATGCACTCTACGGTTCCATCTTTGTGGATGATCTTTGCCTGCGCCCAAATCCCGTGACGATCTCTAACGGTGTTGAAGCTGCTGATGTAAAGACCCGGCATTGGCGAGTACGGCACCAATGGCTGCGCGACAGTAATGGCCTCGCCGGTGTGCAAGTGTAATTTGAGCACACCGCTGTCATAGAGTATGAAGTAACTGAAACGCGGCGCCCAGCCGCCTTTGGTGAATGCGACATCGGGTGAATAGTAGTAATTGAGCGGCAGTACCGGGCCCATGCCGGCATTGCCGATCAGCGTGGTAATGGGCAGAAAGGCATTGAATTCGCCGGTCTGGATATTACCGCCATTATTCTCGGGGGCGCTGGTATTGAAAATAGCCTGGTGGCCCAGCATTAACGGATAGCTACAGCCGTGCAGGCTGTACTCGATTGACAGAATATTGTCAGTGTTAAGGACGGTGTTTCTTTTATAGACCGTATTGAAGATGGTCAGCCTCTTGTTGGGGATGTCGAGGCTGACCAGGTTGCCGGTCTCCAGGGTGGAATATAAGGACCCAAAGTTTCCCTGTATTCTCAGCCCGGTGTTCCTGGGCAACTGGTCGAGTTGCTTCAGAAGTATCTTTTCCATGATCTGCTCCGCAACCCGATTGGCTGCCCTGGTTCTTGTCCTTGAGAATTGATGGCCCGTAAGAGGGTGTCCACAAAATGGCTGCACTCGGCAATACGGCGTTGAAATCGACCTGGATCGCCGGCCCGATCAAACTGCTCAGGTACTTATGTACACTGGCCTTTTTCGCCCGATTACGCCTTGTCTTGCCTTCGTTCGCCTATTTTGTAAGCACCCTCTAAGCCCATACCCTGTGAGTTTCAGGCGTCAGGCGCGGGGGTGTCTGCTAGCAGAGTTATTGGGTGGCCAGGGTTGCAGGAGGCTTCGCACTCATTGTGTTAGCGCGGGGAGGGAGGGGAGGTCGAGCGTTGCGCCCAGGATTTAAGCTGGCTGTTGCAGCATCGCGCCTTTGATCAGCAGCGTTTCAAAGCATTAACTGTAACGACCTGCGTCGGTGCCGATCAATCCGGCCGAGTTGTTGATGGTCTGGAGCGGCGACCATGACAACGACTCGGCCGAGCGCTGGCTGCGCGAGCGGATTGCCCACTACCTGAGCCGGGCGCTGCCGATTGGCTGATTGATGCGCTGCTTAATCGGCGATCTTGCTGGCGGAGCTTTGCAGCAGCCAGTTCTTGCGCTGCGGCATCAGTAGACCCTCAAGGACCGACACACGGTGGTCACGTTGTGAAATACGCTCTTGCTCGAACACCTCGTTGATCATGCTCAGCAGGTTGCGTGACTCGGTGACCGAAGCCGGAGTCTGCAGGTCACGGGTCAGGTCGCCATTGACGTAGGTGCGGACCCGCTCGTTCTGGGTGGACTGTTGAGTGGCGCTGGCCTCGATCAGCCTGCCCTTATGGTAAGCGATGCGGGTGCTGCTGCTGGCCTGGTCATTGATCTCGTAGTAGCGATAGTTCTGAGATTCACGCTCGCTGCTCAAGGTCAGCGCGACCAGTGGATTGAGGCTCTGGTGGTAAGACGCCTTGAGTGCGCTTTGCTGTTGTTGCTGTACATCCAGCTCCAGCGGTTTTTCATCGTTGACGCTGCTGGTTTGCGAAACAGTGTAGCTAAAGCGCTCGGCTTCCAGCGGCCGCATCGGGTTGTTGTAGCGCTCGGTCTCGTTAATCGAGGCGTTGAAGTCGGCCAGGCCGCTGAGCAAGGTGCGGTCCTTCTCGCTCAGCCGATCTTCGGCTGCTGCGCTGCGCTGGTCGTCAGCGCTGTTGAGCTGAACGAAGGCGTCCTTGAACAGGCTGATCAGATCCTTGTCACCCTGGCCGCGTTTTTGTGCGGCATCGAACTGTTCAAGGTAGTTGTTGATCGCTGACTGGCGCTGAGTGACGTTGCCGAGCAACTGAAGGTTGCTGGCATCAAGCTCCAGTTTCAGCTCGCCGCTGGGACCTTGCAGGCTGACGCTGCGGGATTTTTCATCCAGGCGCAATTCGAAAAGCTGGTCGCCGTCCGGGGTCTGTAATTTGGCATTGAGCTGCAGTGAGGTGAACAGCTTTGGATCTAGTTGGGTCAGTTCGCCCAATTGCAGTTTGGGCGGCACTTGGCTCAGGCCATCAATGGCGGACTGGAAAGAACTGGCCAGAGCGCTGAGGCCCTTGAGTTCGCTTGCGCTCAGCTCACCGCCCAGTACCTCGGCATTGACCGCCAGGCCTTGATCGTTACTGGCCAGAGACAACTGCACCGTGGCGCCGGAAGCGGTTGTCAGACTAAACGTCAGGCTATTGTTCGGGTGTGCGCGTAGATCGTCCTGTAGCGGCTTGAGTGCAGCAGGTCCGCTGATCTCGGATCCAGAGGCAAACACGGATTGGGAAATGGCTTTGCCGCCACTGGCTGCCAGTTGTTCAAGCAACGCCGCGCCCAAACCCTGAAAACGGGCACCGCTCGGGCCTGATTTGAGTTGCGCAAGTATCAGGGCGCTGAGCGAGTCTGTGGCATCCGCTTCCCAGCTGTAATGGGTTTGCGCACCAGGCATTTGGCCCTGACGTGAATAGGTCTGCGAGTCACTGACACTGTTGTCCTGGCCGAGGATGACGCTGGTCGCCGGCAGGCTGGTATCGGCCGAAGTCTGGCCGGCGGGCTGCACGGGCAGTGTGGTGCTCAGCTGGGTTTTGTACAGCGGGCTCAGCGGGGTGAGGCCTGTAATAGCGTTCATAAACGGCTTCCAATGTCGTTATGCGCAGGTTATCGGCCGTACAACGGAAATCAGTAGCGATATCTGAGGATTTGTATCGGGTCTGTAGCCAACACAGCACATGCATCCAATTCTCGTCTGGCAATCAGCGGCACCATCGCACTCTCATCGAAGCCGGGCTTGAGCAGTTCGACGCCCGCTTCTCAATCCGTGCCATGGAGCGCCGAGCATGTCCGACACCCTTCACCCCGACGCAGCGGCGGGCGAGTCAGCTCGTGAAGTCGTGACCCTGGTGATCCGCCACCGGATCAAGACCGGCCTGGAAGTGCAGTACGAACAGTGGTTGCGGCGCATTGTCAGCATTGCCGCCGAGCAGCAGGGCCATCTGGGCGTGGATGTCATGCGTGGGCGCAGCGACGGGCTGCAGACCTTTACCTCGGTTTTGCGCTTTGCTTGCACTCAGAGCCTGCAGCAATGGCTGGACTCGCAGCAGCGGCGCGAGCTGGTGCGTGAGGCCGAGCCGATGCTGGCCGATGGCGATCAGACTCAGGTCACGGCCCACAACGAATTCTGGTTCAACTCAAGCGTTGAAGAGGCGCGCCAGCCGCCGCGCTGGAAACAGGCGGTGGTGTCTTACCTGGTGATTCTGCCGTTGAGCCTGCTGGTGCCGCTGCTGTGGGGGCCGGTGTTGGGCCTGAGCCCTCTGCTGTCAGGTTATGTGATGAGCAACGTGCTGATCACCCTGACCATTGTCCTGTTGGTGGTGTACCTGATGATGCCTGCCGCCACGCGATTGTTCGCTGCCTGGCTGAATGCTCCAGCCTCAGACAAAGGGAGTAACTGATCCATGAGTGATGACAACAACACCGATCTGCAGCGCCGGCGCTTTATCGCCAACAGCTCGTTGCTCAGCGCTGCCGCGGCGATCCTCCCGGCCTTTTCCTTCGCCGGCCAGGCCGGCACTTCTCAATCTTCAGTCAAAGGTACTGCTATGAATACTGTCGAGCTGATCCTGTTCAACGGCAAATTCCACACCGTCGACCGCGAAAAGCCCCAGGCCAGCGCGGTAGCGATCAGCGCCGGGCGTTTCGTGGCCGTTGGCAGCGAGGCCGAAGTCATGGCCCTGCGCGGCAGCGCCACTCAGGTCATCGACCTCAAGGGCCGTACGGTGATTCCGGGGCTTAACGACTCGCACTTGCACCTGATCCGCGGCGGCCTGAATTACAACCTGGAACTGCGCTGGGAAGGCGTGCCATCGGTGGCCGACGCACTGCGCATGCTCAAGGACCAGGCCGCGCGCACGCCCACCCCGCAGTGGGTACGCGTGGTCGGTGGCTGGAACGAATTCCAGTTCGCTGAAAAACGCATGCCGACCCTGGAAGAAATCAACCAGGCCGCCCCGGACACCCCGGTGTTTCTGCTGCACCTTTACGATCGCGCCTTGCTCAATCGTGCCGCGTTGCGGGTCGCCGGTTACACCCGCGATACGCCGAACCCGCCGGGTGGCGAGATCGTGCGTGACAGCAGTGGTAACCCGACCGGCATGCTGGTCGCCAAACCCAACGCAATGATTCTCTACGCGACGCTGGCCAAGGGGCCGAAGCTGCCACTGGAGTATCAGGTCAACTCGACCCGTCAGTTCATGCGCGAACTCAACCGGCTGGGCATCACCAGTTGCATCGATGCCGGTGGTGGTTTCCAGAACTACCCCGATGACTACCAGGTGATCGAGCAACTGAACAAAGACAATCAGTTGACGGTGCGCATCGCTTATAACCTGTTCACCCAGAAGCCCAAGGAAGAACTGGCCGACTTCAAGAATTGGACCAGTTCGGTGAAGCTTCACCAGGGCAATGACTTCCTGCGGCACAACGGGGCAGGGGAGATGCTGACGTTCTCCGCCGCCGACTTCGAAGACTTCCGCGAGCCGCGCCCGGACCTGGTCCCGGACATGGAAAGCGATCTGGAACCGGTGGTGCGCCATCTGGTCGAGCAGCGCTGGCCGTTCCGCCTGCATGCCACCTATGACGAATCGATCAGCCGCATGCTGGATGTGTTCGAGAAGGTCAATCGTGAGATCCCGTTCAACGGCCTGCCATGGTTCTTCGACCATTGCGAAACCATCACCCCGCGCAACATCGAGCGCGTGCGGGCGCTGGGCGGCGGCATCGCGATCCAGGACCGTATGGCTTTCCAGGGCGAGTACTTCGTCGAGCGTTACGGCGCCAAGGCCGCCGAGGCCACGCCGCCGATCAAGCGCATGCTCGCTGAAGGCGTACCGGTGGGCGCCGGCACCGATGCCACCCGGGTATCGAGCTACAATCCCTGGACCTCGCTGTACTGGATGGTTAGCGGTCGCACGGTGGGCGGGCTGGAGCTGTACCCGGAAGGTTTGCCGCGTGCGACCGCGCTTGAGCTGTTTACCCACGGCAGCGCCTGGTTCTCTTCCGAGCAAGGCAAGAAAGGTCAGATTCGCGTCGGTCAACTGGCTGACCTGGTGGCACTGTCGGCAGACTTCTTCAGCGTCGATCAGGAAGCCATCAAATGGATCGAGTCGGTGCTGACGGTGGTCGACGGCAAGGTGGTGTACGGCGCCGACGACTTCGAGCCGCTGGCACCCAAACCTATTGCGGTGCTGCCAGACTGGTCGCCCGTGGCCAAGGTTCAGGGCCACTGGCGCCCGTCCTCACCGGTACTGGCAGCGGTTCACCAGTGCAGTGGTCCGTGCGCCGTGCATTCCCATAGCCATGAAAAAGCCCGCCTCTCCAATGCCCCGGTCAGCGACTTCCAGGGGTTCTGGGGCGCGTTTGGCTGTTCGTGCTTTGCGTTCTGATTCTGCCCGTTCTGATGTGTGTCACCTGCGTGCAACTGCCGGGTCGTCCTGACCCGGCTTTACTCGAAAAATGGAGTCAATCATGAGCACTAACCCGTACAAGCGTTTGAACAAAGATGATGCTGTCGTACTGCTGATCGACCACCAGACCGGCCTGATTTCTCTGGTCCAGGATTTCTCGCCGAACGAGTTCAAGAACAATGTGCTGGCCCTTGGCGATCTGGCGAAATTCTTCAACCTGCCCACCATTCTGACCACCAGCTTTGAGCAAGGCCCGAACGGCCCGTTGGTGCCAGAGCTCAAAGAGCAGTTCCCGGATGCGCCGTACATTGCCCGTCCCGGCCAGATCAACGCCTGGGACAACGAAGACTTCGTCAAGGCGGTAAAAGCCACTGGCCGCAAGCAACTGATCATTGCCGGGGTGGTGACCGATGTCTGTGTCGCGTTCCCGACCCTGTCGGCACTGGCTGAAGGCTTCGAGGTGTTTGTGGTGACCGACGCCTCCGGCACCTTCAACGAAACCGTGCAACAGGCTGCCTGGGCGCGCATGAGCGCTGCCGGTGCGCAACTGGTCAACTGGTTCGCAGTGGCCTGCGAGCTGCACCGCGACTGGCGCAACGACATCGAAGGGCTGGGTAACCTGTTGTCCCAGCGGATCCCCAACTACCGCAACCTGATCAACAGCTACAGCGCATTTACTCAGTAAGGCGACGCTGCTGCGCGATCCTGCGTAGCAGTGGTCGGGCGGCTATCCGCTTGAGCCGCGAACAAGGCTGTTCGCGGCTCAAGCTGCTCTCGTTAAACAAAATGCAAGCTATTGATTTTTAATGGATATCTCCTAGGAGCGGCTTTAGCCGCGAAGGCTTCGCGGCTAAAGCCGCTCCTGCAAAGTCTCGTGTTTGCTGCGCGACAGTGCGGTGCCAGTTGATTCTCCAGTGGTTTGTAAAGATATGTAGTGACTTTAAAAAATCACTACATAACTGTTGACGCATGCCTTTCGATTAAGCATGATGAGGCCATCTCCCCGATCGGGAGTGCTGAAAAAGGTGTACAGAACAGGCCCGACAAGCCGTCGGGATGTTCCAGGATGTAGGCTGCCCACAAGGCAGATTGACGAAGATGACCCGGCCCGCGTCGTTACAGGACCAAGAGCTGGCGAACCGACTTCATGACGTGCTTGTGGCTGATCTGTTCCCGATCGCCCGTCGAGTTTTCGGCTTTCGCTATTTCGCCTCCCGGATTCGATGCTGTGTTGTAGCGGCTTCCCGTCAAGGCTACCTGCATTTCCTTCAAGTCCGAATGTCACCTGACGAATGCTGCGTACCGCAGTTTCCCGGTCATTCCAGAAGTGTCCGTAGTCGATGTATCAAGCCTATTGAACAGTGCACGAGCGAAGGAGCATCAACATGACTATCCACAACCTGACCATTGATGAGCTGGCTCGTCTGTTTGCCGCCCGTAAGGATACTCTCGACAGCCATATGCTGTGGGTTACCCATGGCGGTGAAGTGCGCCTGGATCCGATGAGGGCCTGTTCCGAAGAGCAGGAGTTCCGCGCCGCCCACCCGCAACTGTGTGTTGCACTGAAAATGTTCCGCCGTGGGCAAGGCTATGTTGGCAAGAAGGCTGCTGCGGACCTGTCGTTCGTTGAAGAGCAGCTGGGGCTGTTGCGTAACGAGTGGCACAAGGCTCATGCCCGTGCCCGGGTGGCCTGACAAAACCGTTTGAAACAGGCCAATTGAAACCGGTATGCAGTCTCTCGGGAGCCTGTGTACCGGTTTTTTGTGCTGCGTCGATCATCCGCAAATGGCCCGAAGAATCTGTCATGGGCGTGTTACATATTTCAGACAAGTTATTTCACTGAATATACAAGTTCTGCCGGGTGGTATAGGTTATGTATCAAAGAGCCAGTGGGTGGCGCTGATTTGGCCCACTGAGGTCTAGACCATTCCGCTGGCTCTTTTCTCATCTTGTGCCGGTCATCGATTGACGACCTCTTTTGAGGGCTGCTCCATGAACGCGTTACGCTGGTTATCACTGGCTTTGGTGTTAGCCTGCGCCAATGCAATGGCCGACTGGCGTGAAGCGCTCCCAAGTGCCCGGATGGTAGGGGCCGGCGACCTGCGGCTCTGGGGTTTCAATATCTACACCGCGCGGTTGTTCAGCCCGGTGGTGCCTTTTAAGGTGGGCGCGCCGTTGGCGCTGGAACTGACTTACCACCGCGCCATTTCACGCGATGATCTGATCCGCGTCAGCCTTGAGGAAATCCAGCAAACCTCAGGTGCACGTGTCAGTGCCGAGCAGTTGGCCGTGTGGCGTAAGGAAATGCAGCAGGCATTCATTGATGTCGAACCCGGCATGACAATCACTGGCGTTTATGTGCCGGGACGCGAAGCACGCTTTTACCTTGGCAAGCGTTTGCTGCATGTCATTGGCGACGCTCAATTTGCCGAGGCGTTTTTCGCCATCTGGCTTGACCCTTCGACCAGTAACCCGGACCTGCGCGCAAAATTGTTGGGCAAGTCATAAGACCCGCGCTAATCAGCCGCCGGTCATATTCATGAAGCGCACCACCTGCACCTCATCGTCCAGGCGAAAATCATGGCTCCAGGGCTTGAGTTGCATCGCCTGAATAATCGCTTCGCGTAACACCTCGGGTTGCTCAGGGTGATCGCGCAGGACCTGCTTGAGATCAGCCGAATGCTCATTGCCCAGGCACAGTAACAGCCGGCCTTCGACGGTCAAGCGTACCCGGTTGCAGGTCGCGCAAAAGTTATGGCTGTGCGGCGAGATAAAGCCGATCCGGATCTGCGGGGCTTCAGCCAGGCGCCAATAGCGCGACGGTCCTTGGGTCGAGTCGGTGGAGGGCAGCAGGGTATAGCGTTCGGCGATACGCTCGCGGACCTGCTCGCTGGAGTAGAACGCCTCCTTGCGACTGTGCTCGCTGATTGCCCCCAGGGGCATCTCCTCGATAAAGGTGATGTCCAGTTGGCGGTCGATGGCGAAGGCCACCAGGTCGTTGATCTCGTGGTCATTGCGGCCGCGCATCACCACACAGTTGAGTTTGGTGTGGGTAAAGCCGGCGGCGTTGGCCGCATCGATGCCCTCGATCACCTGGTGCAGGTGGCCGGTGCGGGTCAGTTCGTGAAAGCGCTGTGCGTCGAGGCTGTCGAGGCTGACATTCAGGCGTTTGACCCCGGCCTTGAACAGCGGTGCTGCCAGCTTGCCCAGTTGCGAGCCGTTGGTGGTCAGGCACAGTTCGCGCAGGCCGGGCAGGGCGGCAATCCGCTCACACAGGCCCACGATGCCCTGGCGCACCAGTGGCTCACCACCGGTCAGGCGGATCTTGCGGGTGCCGAGCGCGACAAAGCCCTGAGCGACCTGAAACAACTCTTCAAGGCTCAGGATCTGCTGGCGCGGCAGAAACGTCATGTCTTCGGCCATGCAATACACACAGCGGAAATCGCAGCGATCTGTCACCGACAGTCGCAGGTAATCGACCTTGCGTGCAAAGCGGTCCATCAGGACGGAATCAGCCATTTCACCCTCACAACTCATGACAGGCGCAAGCTTGCGTGTGTCGCCCGCCACAGTCCAATCGGTTGTGACAATAGCATGATCGAGCCGCTCTATGCGGGTCGCTTGCCATTAGTCCTGGCGGACCTCGGGCCGGCTCAGTTGGCGTTCATAACGGTCCAGCAGCGGCTGGGTACTCAGGCCGTGCAGGATGATGCTCAAACCTACCACCGAGAGGGTCAGGCCCGTGACGCCTTGGGCGATCTGTGGCTGCAAGCCATGACCGAGCGCATAAAACAGGTAGTAAAGGCTGCCGATCCCGCGGATGCCAAACCAGCCCACCAAGGCTTTCTGCCTGGCATCAAACAGCTTGCGGCCAAGTAGCAGCCACACGCTGGCCGGCCGGATAATGCAGAACAGCGCCAGGCCCAGTGGTATGGCGCGCCAGTCCCAGTACAGTGCCAACGAAGCGCCGAGCAGGGTGATCAGCAGCACTTCCATGGCCCGCTCGATGAGGTTACCGAACAGCAGCATATCGCCCATCATCACCCCGGCGGCCAGTTGTGAGTCGCTGAGTTCTTCGATCTGCGTCACCGTGGCCCGCTCCCGCTCGACTCTGGTGTGCGCCAGGACCGGCTGCGCCACGTGTTCTGAGGGCAGCTCTGAATGGGTGATGCGGGCCTCGGCCTGGCGCAGACCGAAGCCGGCGGCAAACACCGCCAGAAAGCCGAAGGCGCCGAGTGCCTGCGCGGTAACGTAGGACAGGGCGATCAGCGCCAGAGCGAGAAAGTCATTGGGCGATGTGGTGCTGTCCGCGTTGCGGATACGCAGATGAATCATCAACTGCCCGACCCCGCGGCCCATGCCATAGCCCAGCAAAAGACCGGCCGGCACGCCCCACAGCAGGTGTTTGAGGACCCAGGCGCCAAGCCAGTCCTGCACGGCGCCCTCCTGGGTCAGAAGCAGCAGAGCCAGGATCACGAAGGGAAAGGCCGTGCCGTCGTTCAGCCCGGCTTCACCGGACAGCCCGAAGCGCAGCCGATCCTGATCCTGGGCATCATTGACCTGCACCAGGCTGGCCAGCACCGGGTCGGTCGGTGACAGCACTGCGCCGAGCAACACCGCCAGCCCCCAGGACAACGCCAGCAGGTAATGGGCAACCAGCGCCATGCCAACGATGCTGGCCAGCATCACCGGGCCGGCCAGCCAATAGGCCGAGTGCCAGGCTCTGGCACGCAAGGGCAGGCGAAGCTTGATGCCGGTGTTGAACAGCGAGAACAACACCGCCACTTCGGTCAGCCGCTCCAGCCATTCATGCGACCGCTGAACATCCAGGGTAATCAGTTGCAGGCCCGCCGGGCCGATGGCAAAACCGAACAGCAGGCACAGCGCCGAGGTGGTGACCGGCAGCCAGCGCAGCCAGGAAGAGGTCAGGGCCAGCAGCATCAGCAAGACGCCAAGCACGCCCACATACACCATGAAGCTCATCGCTCGATCCTCGCCGGCCATCCCTTATGGGTATGACTGCTGATCAAGCAGGATGTTTTCAGTTTTGCGCAGGCGCATCCTCACGAAACTGCAGCACATTGCCCTCCGGGTCGAAGCCGTCGCAGGCACTGAAGTTACGCGCTTGCCATTGCTGGTCGAGCGGATTGAGGCCACCGCCCAGTTCGCTGGCCTGTTGCCGTGCCAGAGCAAGACTGGCCACCGGCAAGACCAGCTTGAGCGGCAGGTCAGTGCGCAGCTTTGGCGGGCTATCGATTACCAGCTTTTTCGCTACCGCCGGTGGCAGGGCGTGCAGCACCAGCTGAAACGAATCGGACTCCAGTACCATCAGCCGGTTCTCTTCCAGGGTGATGCTCAGGTTGGCGAGCTGCGAGTAAAACCGCGCCAGACGCGGCAGATCTTTGCCGAACAGCACGGCGCCGGGCTTGGGGTGTAGCGACATGATCAACCTCCTCAATTATCCAGCGTGAACACCAGTGCCTTCAGCCCGCCTTCGGCACTGGCATCGGCAAACTCCGGCGGGTTGTCCAGCCGTTCGACAAAGCGCAGCGCCGGGGCTTCACGGGCCGTCTGTTCGATCAGAAATTGCGACGCGACCAACGGATCGTTCATGCAGGCCAGCACCTGACCGCCGGGGCTGAGCAACTGCGGCAGGCGGCGTAGCACCCGCTGGTAGTCCTTGTCCAGCACAAAGCTGCCTTTCTGAAACGACGGCGGGTCGATGATGATCAGCTCATAGGGGCCGCTGCGGGTCACCTTGCCCCAGGAATTGAACAGGTCGTGGCCAAGAAAACTCACCCGGTGCATTTCGTGGCCATTGAGCTTGTGATTCTCCCGGCCACGATTCAGCGGCCCTTTGGCCATGTCCAGGTTCACCACCTGTTCAGCACCGCCGGCAATCGCCGCCACCGAAAAGCCACAGGTGTAGGCGAACAGGTTCAGCACTCGCTTGCCACTGGCCTGGGCCCGTACCCAGTCGCGGCCGTAGCGCATGTCGAGAAACAGCCCGGTATTCTGGTTGCGGCCGAAATCGAGCTTGTAGCGCAGGCCGCTCTCGGTGATCAGCCAGTGATCCCGGTGTTCACCGATCAGCCACTCGGTATCGCTGTGCGCCGTATAACGGTGTTGCAGCAGCAGGCTATGGGCCTTGCTGTTGCGCCATGCCTGGCTATTGGTCAGTTCCTGCAGCAGTTGTTTGAGCGCAGCAAGCTCCTCGGCCGCCGGCTCGCGGAACAGCGCCACCAGCACCACCCCCTGCATCCAGTCCACGGTGAGGTGTTCAAGCCCCGGCCAGACCCGCCCGCGGCCGTGAAACAAGCGACGGGTTTCAGCCGGGGCGGGGTCCAGGGCGGTGAGCAGATGCTGGTGCAGGGTGGCGAGTGCTTCGGAATTCATGGCGCGAGTCGTTGATCAAAGGGCGTGTATGGTAGCAGCCCCGGATCAGGCCGGTTAAATGCAAACGGGGAAGCCAATGGCTTCCCCGTCGGGTCCTGCAATCTGCCGGCTCAGAGGTTCTGCGAGCTGGCAATCATGGCCTGGGCCATCTGTTCTTTCTGTGCGTCGGTCATGGTGTCCCAGATCTGGGTCTTGGCGTAGTAACCCAGGCCGCCCAGGCAGTAGCAGCTCAGCGCGACGACCAGCAGGATCGACTTCAGGCTCCAGCTTTGTTCGCGTTCGGTTTCACGAGTGAAGTCGCGCGAGTAGGGCTGGTCAGCATGATGGCGAGGGTCCTGTTCCGAAGAGAAGCGTTTGAGCCATTGGAACAGGTGGGATACAACGTACCGCAGCATGGGAAAAAACCTCAATTTCATCGAATGGGTTGGCCGGTCGGCGCTTGCGCAGCGCACCGGCAGATCAGGCAATGCAAATGCTGAAAACGAAAAAAGCCCGTCATAGGACGGGCTTTCTTTTTATTAGGAGATCAAGTCGTGGGGCGTTGCAATCAGCCTTCAGGAATAGTCGCTTCCTGAGGCTTCGACGTACGCTTGTCTGTGTTGCAACATCTTAGTACAAAAAATGCTCGAAACTCCAGTAGTAATCTGCTGTTGTCAGACAACTGGCACTCTCTTGGGTGCGGTCAATTGTCACAGCGCATGGCTGCAGGCACGATGATTTCGAAATGCCGTCAAGCTTTGTAATAAATATTCTGCATGGTAATTGTGACTCGTTGTTGTACGCTTCTGTCCCGCATTCAATTTCAGGATTTTATGAACACCCTCCAGGAACCCCCCAGTCGCTGTGCACACGCCTTTGCACATTCACCCTTCTGCGACCCGCCTCAACGCAAACTCCTTCGGCCCGGCGTCCCGCCAAGCCTTCCCCGTGTCAGCGCTTCTTCCTCTGAGCAAAGCCCGGCTGTCCAACGCCGTTTGCTGACGTTTGCCCTTTATTTTTCCAAGAAAAAGAACTGACCTCATGGAATGGATTGCTGACCCCACGGCCTGGCTGGGCCTGCTGACCCTTATCATTCTGGAACTGGTACTGGGTATCGATAACCTGGTGTTCATCGCCATTCTGGCCGACAAGCTGCCGCCACATCAGCGCGACAAGGCGCGAATCATCGGCCTGACCCTCGCACTGCTGATGCGTCTGGGCCTGCTGGCGAGTATCTCGTGGATGGTGACTCTGACCGCGCCGCTGTTCGAGGTGTTCGGCAAGAGCTTCTCGGGCCGTGACCTGATCATGCTGTTCGGCGGTGTGTTCCTGTTGTTCAAGGCCACCATGGAACTGCACGAACGTCTGGAAGGCCATGTCAGCCAGCGCGCCACCACCGGCACCTATGCGTTGTTCTGGCCGATCGTTGCCCAGATTGTGGTACTCGATGCGGTGTTCTCGCTCGATGCGGTCATCACCGCAGTCGGTATGGTTGAGCACCTGTCGGTCATGATGATCGCGGTCATCATCTCGATCGGTGTGATGATTGTTGCCAGCAAGCCGCTGACCACCTTCGTCAACCGGCACCCGACCGTGATCATGCTGTGTCTGGGCTTTTTGATGATGATCGGTTTCAGCCTGACCGCCGAAGGTCTGGGCTTCCACATCCCGAAAGGCTACCTGTACGCGGCGATCGGCTTCTCGATCCTGATCGAGGTGTTCAACCAGGTTGCCCGCAAGCGGCGCAAGGCGTCCGCACATGGCAGCCTGCCGCGTCGTGAACGCGCTGCCCATGCGGTGATGCGCCTGCTGGGTGGCCGCCAACTCGAAGAGGGCTCTGTCGATGAAGAAATCAGCGACATGGTTGACTCTGCCGGCGGCACCGAAGCGGTGTTCGATCGTCGTGAGCGGGTGATGATCAGTGGCGTGCTGCAGTTGGCCGAACGGCCGATCCGCACAGTGATGACGGCACGTGCAGAGGTGGAATACATCGACCTCAAGGACGACGCCGACAAGATCCGCCTCAAGCTGATGCATTCATCGGTGTCGCGTCTGCCGCTGGTGGGCGAGGCCGGGATCGATGAGCCGCTGGGCTATGTGCACAAGAAAGAACTGCTGCGTGAGCTGCTGGCCGGCAACCAGCCGGACATGGCGCTGATGGCCCGCAAGGCGATCAACCTGCTGGAGAACTTTTCGATCCTCAATGCGCTGGAGCAAATGCGTAAAGAGTCGACGCACATTGCTTTTGTGGTCAATGAGTTCGGCGACTTCATCGGTATCCTCAGCATGACCGACATCCTGGAGTCGATCGCTGGCCAGTTGCCGGACGCCAGTGAAATGGCCGGGCCGGATATCGTCACCCAGGGCGAGGACTTCGTTGTTTCCGGTGCCCTGAACCTCAGCCTGATCCGCGAGCGCACCGGCTTCCAGGCCCGCGTCACCGAGGACTACCAGACGCTGGCCGGCCTGGTGATGAGCCTGCTCGATCGTCTGCCAGTGATCGGTGACCAGCTGGAGCATCAAGGCTGGTCGTTGAAGGTGACCGGTGTCGAAGAGCGGCGGGTGACCAAAGTGTTGCTGCAACGCCAGCAGCAAGCCACCGGCAAGTAACCCGCCTCAAGCTGCGGTTTGCTGACCGCCAGGCTGCCATCGACGCGCCAAATGCGTCGATGGCATGCAACTGGTCGGCTCGATTCAACAAGATCGAATAAGGCTGGTCTATCCTGCCTCACTCCCGTGGCTTCAACCTGCAGTCAGCCACTCCACCTCCCGGAGCCTGCCATGACTGCTGCTTCCCTGTTCAATCCCAACCTGACCTATGACGTGATCTCGACCCGCAAGGCCTATCCGGTCTGGCGCATCCGCGAGCGCAAGGTATATGCCTACCTTGAGCATGACCCGCGCCGTGACTGGAGTGGGGAGATCGGCTTCTTGAGTCTGGGAACGCCCCAGCGGCTGGTCGACCATGATGGTCAGACCATCGCCTGGATCGTTGGCAATGAGGTTCGCGATACCAAAGGGCAACGCTTCGCCCTCAGCCAAGTCAAGGATTGACCGATTCGGACGGTACATGGCTTTGTGGCAGCGACCTTGGTCTGGGCGGCATTGCGACGAATGGGCCGGTAAAACCACGGCAAATGCAGTGACTTTGCTGGCCTCTTCGCTACCAAGGTAGCGCCCACAGAGGTACATAGGGCCTAAACGATCAGGTTCAACACCGACGCGGCCGTGATACCACCGACTCGATATTTTTCCGGCCGATCAACAGTGGGCGCTCAGGCTCAGCTGTAACAGCCGGTTGTTCGCCCAGCCACTTGTACATCACCAAGCAATCCACCAGGCCCAGCCGGGCGTGACGGTAGGCGCGTGGCAGGCGGCCGACGGTGTCGAAGCCCAGCTTGCCCCACAGCGCGACGGCCACTTCGTTGCTGGCCACCACCGAGTTGAACTGCATGGCCAGAAAACCGCTTTGCCTTGCCAACTGCTGCGAGTGCTCGCACATCAGCCGTGCCACGCCACGGCCACGCGCAGCCTCGGTGACCATATAGCCGCAGTTGCTGACATGGCTACCGGGACCTGCGGCATTGGCCTTGAGGTAGTAACTGCCCAGCAGCACGCCGTGTTCTTCAGCGACCAACGTGTGCAGCGGATAATTCAGCCACAGCTCGCGGGCCTGCTCAAAGGTCAGGGCCGGGTCATAGGCGTAGGTTTCCCGGGCGCTGACGACGGCCTGGAAGGTTGGCCAGAAGCCGTCGAAGTCGGCGGCGGTCATGGGGCGGATCTGGATCATGTCGGTCCTTGCGGTGTACGGCGTGAGGCGCACCTTATGTGTTCAGGCCAACGATCTGCAAGTCTGGCTTGCCGAGCAGCAACCAATGGCGGTATATGCTCAGCCCGGTATCTGGCCAATTTCAAGGAAGTCCATGCCCAGCCCTATTCTTGCTGACCTGAAGTCTCCCCAGTCATCCATGAGCCATGTGTTCTGGCTCACCGGCCTGCCTGCTGCCGGCAAGACCACCCTGGCCAAAGCGCTCGAACAGCGTCTGAAGGCTGCGGGCCGCCAGGCACTGGTGCTCGACGGTGACGAGTTGCGCCGCGGCTTGTGCGCCGATCTGGGCATGAGCGATGCCGATCGCCGGGAAAACATTCGCCGGGCCGGTGAGGTCGCTGCGTTGTTGCAGCGCTCAGGGCTGGACGTGATCTGCGCTTTCGTCTCGCCCTTCAATGAAGACCGCCAGCGGGTACGCCAGTTGTTCGCAACCGGGCAGTTCACCGAGGTGCATGTCAGCACCAGCCTGCAGGTGTGCATGCAGCGCGACCCCAAAGGCCTGTACGCCCGCGCACAACGAGGCGAGCTGCACAATCTGACCGGTTGGGATGCGCCTTTTGAGGTGCCCCTGGCGGCCGAATTCAGCTTCGACAGCCATACCATGAGCACTGAACATTTGCTTGATGCGCTGTGTGAACGTGCAGTGCAGTCGGGTTAAATCTGCTCCATGCCCCACAACTGCAGCGCGTATTCGACAAAACTGCGCAGTTTCGGCAACCGATAGCGGTCTTGCGGATAGATCAGGTGCATGGGCCTGCCCGGCAGGCGGTACTCGGGGAGCAAGGCCATCAGCCGTCCCTCTTGCAGGTCCTGTTCGACCAGCGCGTCGGGCAGCATCACGATGCCCATACCGGCCTTGGCGGCCTGATACAGGCCCGCTGAAGAATTGATCATCAATGGTCCGTTGACCGGCACCGAGACCTCGCCGTCTGGTCCGTTGAGTCGCCAGTGTTTTTCGGTGGAGCTCCAGTCGTCGCCCGCCAGATAAGCGAATGCAAGGCAGTCGTGCTGTTGCAGGTCCTGGGGATGCCGGGGCGTGCCGCGCCGCGCCAGGTATTGCGGCGCGGCGCAGATGGTCAGGGTGTAGTTCTGCAAGGGGCGGGCGATCAGGCGCGTCGAGGTAGCCAGTTCGCCCATGCGGATGCCTACGTCGAAACCGTGGTCGAGCAGGTCCATGCGCTGGTTGGTCAGCACGACATCCAGGCGAATCTGTGGGTAGCGCCGGGAGAACTCGCTCAGGGCCGGGGCCAGACGCTCCGAGCCGAAGGTCAGCGGCGCGGTGATGCGCAAGGTGCCCAACGGTTCGCCCAGCGCCTGTTCAGCCAACTGTTCGGAATCGACCACCAGCCCGAGAACCTCCACGCAACGCTGGTAGTACGCTTCGCCAAATTCGGTCAGGCGCTGGCGGCGAGTGGTGCGCTTGAGCAGGCTGACGCCCAGGCGCTGCTCCAGTGCACGCAAATGGTTACCGACCATGGTCGTGGAAATTGCGCATTCGCGGGCGGCGGCCGTCATGCTGCCGGATTCGACGACCTTTACGAACACCGACATTGCCTGGAACAGATCCATTATCAATCCATGCTTGAAAATGTTTGAAGTTATAGCCGGTTTATCCAGCGAAAGGGGTTAACGATACTGCAAACCGTCCCTGACCACTATGGAGCCGCCGACCGTGACCAGCGCTTGCCTGATGCACACCTACCAGCCATTACCTTTAAGCTTTGTGCGCGGCCTGAACACCCGCGTATGGGACCAGGACGGGCGCGAATACCTCGATGCAGTGGCCGGTGTGGCAGTGACCAATGTCGGCCATGCCCATCCGGCGCTGGTGGCGGCCATCAGCGAACAGGCCGGGTTACTGTTACATACCTCCAATCTGTACAACATTGACTGGCAGCAACGTCTGGCACAGGCGCTGACCGGGCTGTCGGGCCTTGAGCGGGTGTTTTTCAACAACTCCGGCGCCGAGGCCAACGAGACCGCACTCAAACTGGCCCGCTTGCATGGCTGGCACAAAGGCATTGAGCAGCCGCTGGTGGTGGTCATGGACAATGCGTTTCATGGCCGTACCCTGGGAACTCTGGCCGCCAGTGATGGCCCGGCGGTGCGGCTTGGGTTTGCCGGTTTGCCGGGTGATGTGCTGCGCATCGCGTTCGGCGACCTGGCAGCCTTCGAGCAGGCCTGTGCCAGCCATGGCTCGCGGATCGCGGCGGTGCTGCTTGAGCCGGTGCAGGGCGAGGGCGGGATTCGGGTCGCGCCGGCCGGCTATTTGAAGGCATTGCATGAGCGTTGCCGGCAGCGTGACTGGTTGTTGATGTTCGATGAAATCCAGAGCGGCATCGGCCGTACCGGGCGCTGGTTCGCTTGCCAGCATGAGGGCATCGTGCCGGATGTCATGACCCTGGCCAAAGGGCTGGGCAACGGCATACCGATTGGTGCTTGCCTGGCGCGCGGCAAAGCGGCAGGGCTGTTCACTCCTGGCAGTCATGGCAGCACGTTTGGTGGCAACCCGTTGGCCTGTCGGGTCGGTTGCACGGTGCTGGAGATCATCGAGCGGCAACAATTGGTCAATAATGCCCGGCTGCTGGGCGATTATCTGATAGAGCGTCTGGGGCAGGCGCTGAACGATAACCCCAAGGTCGTCGCGATTCGCGGTCGCGGGCTGATGATCGGCATTGAGTTGCAGCAACCGATTGCCGACCTGAGTCTGATGGCCGCCCGGCATTACGGGGTTCTGATCAATGTGACGCGCGGCCGGACCATCCGCTTGCTGCCGCCATTGACCCTCAATCACGACGAGGCGGATACGATTGTGCAGGCCCTGCACAGCCTGCTTGAGTAACCGGTTTGATGGGGGCGAGTAAATTTTGGGCTATACCGGAAAGATACAGTTACGGTAGAAACACACATGGGAATTGCGAATCAAAGCAATATGCCGACCCACCGATTAACAAGGAGCCCCCCATGCCTATCCGGTCACTGACCCTTGCTACTCTGCTGCTCGTCGCTGCCCCGGTGTTTGCCGCCGACAGTGATGCACCGCTGGCACAGGAACGCGGCAAGGCCAGGCCTTTGGTCATCATTGCCCCTAGCCAAAGCGACCAGACGCTGGTCAGCTTGAAAAAAGCGCTTGAAGAACCCGCCAACCGCAAGGCCTTTACCGAGCGCAACATGGTGCTCTACACCGTGGTCAACACGCTTGGCCAGCGTGACGGCAAAAATCTGGATGCGCAGACCAGCATGGCGCTGATCCGCGAGTTGAAGCTGGGCGCCGGGGGCAAGACCCGGGTCATCCTGATTGGCAAGGATGGCGAGAAGAAGCTCGAAACCGAGAGCATTCAGGTTCAGGAAATCTTCGCCACCATCGATCAGATGCCAATGCGTGAAAAAGAGGCCAGCGCACCGGCAGCGGCGCCAGCCAGCAGTACCGCGCCACCGCCGGAAAAAGCGCCAAAGGCCGGCAAGGGCGGGGCGCCGACCCTCGACGACTGAGGGGCATCAGCCGTGCAAACAAAAAGGACGCTGGAGAGGGGTCTGGAGGGGGGTTTTGGCTTGGGGGCCACCCCCCCCAGGGTTACCCCCCC
>NZ_JANJFL010000033.1:0-27714 GCF_024584215.1 Pseudomonas sp. LJDD11 | reverse complement strand
CCCGCTGCAGAGTGTTCTGCAGCGGGCTTTGGCTTTGGCGCCAACCCCCCGAGGGTTCACTCGCCGCGAATGTACTGTTCCAGCTGTTGAATCAGGCTCGCCTGTTCAGCGATGGCTTCCTTGACCAGGTCACCGATCGACAGCAAACCGAGCAGTTCGCCGTTGTCGACCACCGGCAGGTGGCGCAAGTGGCCGTCGGTCATGATGTTCATGCAGTCTTCGACGCTGCGTGAGGAGTCAACGGTGATGACCTTGCTGCTCATGATCGTGCTCACTGGCGTGCCGGCCGAAGAGCGGCCAAGCAGGACCATCTTGCGGGCGTAGTCGCGTTCGCTGACCACGCCGACGACCGCGCCGTTTTCGACCACGGCCAAGGCACCGATATTCTTCTCGGCCATCAGTTTCAAGGCGTCCAGCACCAGCGCGCCGGGTGCAATAGTGTGAACCTGACGGTGTTGTTCAGGCTTGAGTTTGAGCAATTGAGCTACGGTTTTCATGGCGCTCTCCAGTGGCGAGACCTTGTTATCAGGGACCCTTCTGCGGGGTGGTTAAAGCATCCGGCAAGCCATGAGCTGCCGCAAGCTTGAAAGCGCCTTGCAGGGGTGCGAAAGCGTCAAACATCCAGTGCGTGCACATTTTGCCCTTCGATTGCCTGAAGCAGCGCTGCCAAGGGCATCGGCCGGTTCAGGAAATAACCTTGAGCTTCGTCACAGGTCAAGTCCTGCAAGTGTTGCAGTTGCTGCCCGGTTTCCACACCTTCAGCGGTGATCGTCAAGGATAGCGCACGTCCCAGATCAATGATTGCCCGCACAATGGCACGTCCCTGGGCGCTGTGCTCGATTTCGCTGATGAAACTGCGGTCGATCTTCAGGGTGTCAAACGGCAGGTCCTTGAGGTAGCTCAGCGACGAGTAACCGGTGCCAAAGTCATCCATCGCCAGTCTGACCCCCAGGTGCTTGAGCGCCGTCATCAATTCCAGGCAGGAGGGCGCGTCCTCGATCACCACCCGCTCGGTCAGCTCCAGTTCCAGCCGGTGCGGTGGCAGCCCGGTGGCCGCCAGTACCGAGCGAATGCGTTCGACCAGGCCGCCGAGGCGAAACTCGATGGCAGAAATATTCACCGAGACCAGAACGTCGTCACCCCATTGCATCGCATCGCTACAGGCCCTGCGCAACACCCAGTCACTGAGCGCTACGATCAGGCCGTTCTCTTCGGCCAGGCTGATGAACTGATCCGGCATGCACAGCCCAAGCTGCGGGTGTTCCCAGCGGATCAGTGCCTCGGCACCGCAGATCCGCCCGCTGCTCACTGCATGACGGGGTTGATAGCGCAGGGTGAACTGGCCGTGCCTGAGGGCGATATGCAGGTCTCTTTCCAGTTCGCGGCGCTGCTGCATACGCTCGGTCATCTGTGGCTCATAGAAGCGCCAGGTGTTACGCCCATTGTGCTTGGCCTGATAGAGCGCCAGGTCAGAAAAACGCAGCAGATCATCCGGCTCAATGCCGTCTGTGGGGGCACAGGCGATGCCGATGCTCAAACCGATCGTGATCTCCTGGCCATTGAGTATAAAAGGCTGGCAGATGCTGGCGATCAGCGTCAGGCATAGCTGTTCCACCGCGTGTCGACTGGCCAGTGCCGGGGCCACCATGATGAATTCGTCACCGCCCTGGCGGGCCAGCAAGGCGCCTTGTGGCAGGCAGCGCGCCAGACGCCGGGCCACCTCGCGCAGCACGCTGTCGCCACCGCTGTGGCCGTACAGGTCATTAACCGGCTTGAAGTGATCCAGGTCGAGGCTGAGCAGGGTCAGCGGCATGCCCTGGTGAGGCAGTTGCTGCAACTGCGCTTCAAGAAATTCCCGCAACTGGCTGCGATTGGCCAGTCCGGTCAGGGCGTCGTGCCATGACAGTTGGCGCAGCCGTTGTTCAACGGCCACTTCCCGGGTGATGTCCGAGGCGCTGCCCTGATAACCGACTATCTGCCCGTCGTGCAGGATCGGCTTGACAGCAATCAGGCTGGTCAGGGTTTGCCCGTCGGGGGCTTGATGGGTGCAACGGATCACCGAGCGGGTCACGCTGGCGTGCTGAGCGTGGATCCATTGGTCGAGCCGTTGCTCGGGGCAGTCGAGCATTTCATCCAGACGGCGGCCCAGCCAATCTTGCGCCGCCTGCCCGGTGACGGCGGTAAAGCGTTCGGACAAGTAAGTGATGCGCAGGTCCGACGCGGTTTCCCAGAACCAGTCCGATGCGGCCTCGGCCACATTGCGAAAGCGCGCTTCGCTGCTGGCCAGGGCGCTGCGGCTGGCGCTGATCATGGCGTACTGCTGGTCCATCAGTTGCGCGTTGTTCAGCGCTCGCCGACTGATGCCGCGACTGACAAGCAACAGCGCGCCAAGCAACAGCAGCAAAATCGGCAACAGCACCCGCAGCAAGCGATGACCGGGCCGCTCTGGATCCCAGCGCAACAGCAACTGCGGGTCGATCTGCAATTGCGGCTGGCGGGTCGCATCTTGATGGTCGAGCGGTATGCGTAAATGAGCGATTTCGTAGCTGTTGCCCAGATGCTTGAGCTTTTGCGGACTCAAACGGTACGCCAGCACCAGCACTGACTGTACACCGGCCAGGCGTTGCACTGCCGGGTCGGTGCCAGGGGTCAGGCGGGCGGCGCTGAAAAACACCGGTTGACCCTGCACATTGAGGATCCGGGTGGCGACGTGTTCCTGGTCTTCGCTGTTGCGCGCATCCTCTATCAGGCTGGCCGGAAAGCTGCCGAGCCAGCTCTGTAGCGTGGTGTCGCTCAGGTTACCCTGGTCCAGAGCGTAGGTTGTCTGGTTTTGCCCATTGATCACGAAAACCCCTTCGAAGTGAAAGGTCTTGAACAGTGAAGCCCCCAGATTATCCCGGTCATAGGCCCACTCTGTGTCGTGTTGCAGGTGCAGGGCGCGATAGGCCTCACCCCAAAAGGCGTAGTCGCGTGTGGTGGTGATCAGTTGCTGGTGGGTTGCTCGCCAGAGTTTGTCCACCAGCCGTTGGCTGTGGTTGCTGGCATCGCGATTCAATTGCAGGGCAATCAGCAGCAGGGCGGCGACCATTACCAGTGAAATCACCGCCAGTAGACCCAGCAAGGCAGACAGGGTGCGCCTGGCAAGCCAGACATTGCGTGGGTCGGACTCAGGTGTTCTGGGTGCTGGGGGCATCGGGGCTGACTCCATCACACGACTACTGATCATTTATAGACCCGGCAACGCGACCCTGCGCGGGTGGACCGCGTAGAATGCCTGCGGTTTGCAGATGGGTGAGGCGAGAACGTTGGATTTACAGCGGGGTTTCATACTCAGTCGGCACTGGCGCGACACGCCGGCGGGCGTTGAAGTCGAGTTGTGGCTGGCGACCGAGCACGGGCCGCAACACATTCGCCTGCCTGCCCAGCCGGCAGTGGCCTTCATGCCGGCTGTCCAGCGTGAACGCGCAGAGGCCTTGCTGCGCGGCGAGCAGGGTGTGCAACTGCGCGAGCTGGAGCTGCGCGACTTTCGTCATCGGCCGGTGTTGGGTATTTACTGCAATCAGTATTGGCAGTTGCTGAACATCGAAAGGACCCTGCGCAAGGGTAACCTGGATGTCTATGAAGCTGACATCCGGCCGCCGGACCGGTACCTGATGGAGCGTTTCATCACCGCGCCAGTGCTGTTTGGCGGTACACCGCAGGCCGACGCAACGCTGATTGAGGCGTATATCCGACCGGACCCGGACTACCGGCCAGCACTAAGGCTGGCCTCGCTGGACATCGAAACCACCGAGCACGGCGAGCTTTACTGCATCGGGCTTGAAGGCTGCGGCCAGCGTCAGGTGTACATGCTCGGGCCGGCCAATGGCGACGCCAGTGGCGTGGATTTCAACTTGCAGTACTGCGCCAGCCGCGCCGAGCTGCTGCAGGCCCTGAACCACTGGATGGCGAAGCACGACCCGGACGCGATCATCGGCTGGAATCTGGTGCAGTTTGACCTGCGGGTGCTGCAAGAACACTCCAAACGCCTGGGCATCCCGCTGTTGTTGGGCCGTGGCGGCCAGCCGCTGGGCTGGCGTGAGCACGGCAGCCGTCAGCATTTTTTTGCTGAAGCCGCCGGCCGGCTGATCATCGATGGCATCGAAGCGCTGCGCTCGGCGACCTGGAGTTTTCCGTCATTCAGCCTGGAATCTGTCGCCCAGACCTTGCTCGGTGAGGGCAAGGCCATCGACACGCCGTACCAGCGCATGGACGAGATCAACCGCCTGTTTGCCGAGGATAAGCCGGCGCTGGCGCGCTATAACCTCAAGGACTGTGAGCTGGTCACGCGGATCTTCGCCAAGACCCAATTGCTCACCTTCCTGCTGGAGCGCGCCACGGTAACGGGCCTGTCGGCCGATCGCAGCGGCGGTTCGGTCGCAGCGTTCTATCACCTGTACATCCCGCTGATGCATCGCACCGGCTTCGTCGCGCCGAATCTGGGCGAGCGCATGCCCGAGGCCAGCCCCGGCGGTTTTGTGATGGACTCGCAGCCGGGCCTGTATGAGTCGGTGCTGGTGCTCGATTACAAGAGCCTGTACCCCTCGATCATCCGGACCTTTCTGATCGACCCGGTCGGTCTGATCGAGGGGCTGCGTGAGCCGGATGATGAGCGCTCGGTCGCAGGCTTTCGTGGCGCGCGCTTTTCCCGCACCCGGCACAGCCTGCCGAGTATTGTCGAGCGGGTCTGGCAAGGCCGCGAACAGGCCAAGCGTGACGGCAACGCGCCGCTTTCCCAGGCCCTGAAGATCATCATGAATGCGTTTTACGGTGTGCTGGGCTCCAGTGGCTGCCGGTTCTTCGACACCCGCCTGGCTTCATCGATCACCCTGCGCGGCCATGAAATCATGCAGAAGACCCGTGAGTTGATCGAGGCGCGTGGCTATCAGGTGATCTACGGCGATACCGATTCAACCTTTGTCTGGCTTGGCAAACCGCACGCTGAACCTGACGCGGCAGCCATCGGGCGGGGCCTGGTCGAGGAGGTCAACCAATGGTGGCAGAGTCATTTGCAAGCGCAGTACGGGCTGTCCAGTGCTCTGGAGTTGCAATACGAGATCCACTATTCGCGCTTTCTGATGCCGACCATTCGCGGTGCGCAAGAGGGTAGCAAGAAGCGCTACGCCGGGCTGGTCACGCGCAGCGATGGCCGCGAAGAAATGGTCTATAAGGGGCTGGAGTCGGTACGCACCGACTGGTCGCCGCTGGCCCGGGAATTTCAGCAGCAACTTTATCTGCTGATTTTCCAGCGCCAGCCTTATCAGGCGTTTGTCCGTGAATATGTGCGCCGGACCCTGGCCGGTGAACAGGATGAGTTGCTGGTGTATCGCAAGCGTCTGCGCCGCCGACTCGACGACTACGAGCGCAATGTCCCGCCGCATGTGCGTGCTGCGCGTCTGGCCGACAACTGCAACCAGCGTCTGGGGCGACCGCTGCAATACCAGCGTGGCGGCTGGATCAGTTACGTGATCTCCACCAATGGCCCTGAACCCCTTGAAGCCCGCCAGGCGCCCATCGATTACGATCACTACGTCACCCGCCAGCTTCAACCGATTGCCGACGCGATCCTGCCGTTCGTGAATGATGAGTTCGCCACGCTGATTGGCGGGCAACTGGACCTGTTCTAGCGGCAAGACTGTTCAATTAGGTGCTAAAAATCTCTGCGAGAGCAGCCGGCCGGCGCTCTGGTTGCTCGTGAAGAGGCCGGTGAAGTCACAGCATCTGCTGCGAGTTTGCCGCCGTCTTCGCGAGCAAGCTCCCCACCGGGGACATAAAGCGCTTAACTGAACAGTATTGGTTCCAGCGACAACCCTGTAGGAGCGACTTTAGTCGCGAAAATCGCGAAAATCGCGAAAGTCGCGCAAGCCAGGAGGCTCTGCCAGGCGCACAACCAACTGCGGCAATAGCTCTTCACACGGATCATCGAATTTCGCCGTCAACAACTCATCGGCGCGGGTAATGCCTTGATTGATGGCCAGGATCGGCTTGCCTTGCTCAGCCATGGCTTTGCACAGCCGAAAGGCCGACCAGGCCATCAGTGACGAGCCGACCACCAGCACGCCTGCAGCTTCAGTGGCCAGGGCCGTGGCGTCAGCGGCGGTCTGGCGGGCGACATTCTCGCCAAAGAACACCACATCCGGCTTCAGCCGCACGCCTTCACAGTGCGCGCAGGAGGGGACCTGAAAACCGCCGATGCGGGCCTCATCAAGCAACGTGTCGCCGTCCGGTGCCTGCATGGCCTCGACCTGCTGCATGTGCGGGTTATCGGCTTGCATCTGCGTCTGGATAAGCGCCCGATCGTACTGCGCCTGGCAATCGAGGCAGCGCACCCGGTGCAGGCTGCCGTGCAATTCAATGGCTGCACTGCCAGCGCGCTGGTGCAGGCCATCGACGTTCTGGGTAATCAGGCCGCTGATTCGTCCTGCGCTTTGCAGCTCGGCCAAGGCCAGATGCGCGGCGTTGGGTTGTGCCTGGAGGATTCTCGGCCAACCGAGCATGGCCCTGGCCCAGTAACGCTGACGCGCCGCCGGGTCGACAATGAACGTCTGATACATCATCGGCTGGCTGCCACGGCGCACACCTTGGCGGTCCCGATAATCCGGAATACCGGAGGCGGTGCTGATGCCGGCGCCGGTAATCACCAGCAGCGGGCGTTGCAGATACTCATAAAGCCTATCGAGGGACATACCGAACTCCAGACAACGTCATCTACCCAGTCTAATGATTATTGTGCTTTACCTCGGTTCAATCGCTATGCCACCCTCGCCAGCTTTAGTTTGGAAAGGATGCCCAGCGTGCGCCGCCACCCATTTCAGCAACTCGACGTATTCACTGACCAACCCCTGCAAGGCAACCCGCTGGCGGTAGTGCTGGAGGCCGATGATTTGGATGAGCAGCGCATGGCCGCGCTGGCCAACTGGACCAACCTCAGCGAAACCGCATTCCTGCTGCAACCCACTGATCCGCGGGCGGACTATCGGGTGCGGATCTTCACCACCCTCAAGGAATTGCCGTTTGCCGGGCACCCGACGCTGGGCGCCTGCCATGCCTGGCTGCAGAGCGGCGGGGTGGCCAAGGGCAAGGAAATCATTCAGCAGTGCGGTATCGGCCTGGTGCGCATTCGCCGTGACGGCGAGCTTCTGGCCTTTACGGCGCCGCCACTGTTGCGCGCCGGGCCGCTGGAACCGGCACTGCTGGAGCACCTGATTGCCGCGCTGGGGCTTACGGATGATCAAGTGCTGGATGCTCGCTGGGTCGACAACGGCGCGGGCTGGGTTGCACTGCGACTGGCCAGCCGCGAGCAGGTGCTGGCGGTTACTCCGGACTTTTCCCGGATCCTCGGCATGGCCGTGGGTGTTTTTGCCGCATGGCAGGCCGAAAGCGCTGAAGGCCCGGCCAGCTTTGAAGTCCGCGCCTTTGTCGGCGGCGACGGCATGCCGGAAGATCCGGTCACCGGCAGCCTGAATGCAGGCATTGCCCGCTGGTTGCTGGAGGAAGGGCTGGCACCTGATCGTTACCTGGTCAGCCAGGGCACAGCCCTGGGCCGCAATGGCCGGGTGCATGTGCAACGTATCGGTGAAGATATCTGGGTCGGCGGTGCCTGTGTGACCTGTATCGAGGGCCAGATCAGTCTTTAATTTGCCGGCCGGATTCTTTTGCCGGGCAGGGCGGCAACGCTGCTGGCCTGGCCGTCGCGTTGCTTGCCGGTGCGGGCCTGGCTAATCAGCTCCGGAATCAGCGGGCCTTCGGGCAGGTTCTTCCAGAACCGCGCGGGCAGATGGCCCTGCATGACCTTGGGGTTGAGCCGCGCCGGGTTGAAGATGTTCTGGTAATAGGTCAGCCACAGCGCACCTTCAGGGTCTTGCGGCTGGCGTGCCAGCGCTCGCCAGGCATCAGGGCACTGACGATGGTGGATCAGGCGACTGGCGTCGTAGAACACCGCATCCTTGGGCGTTGCAATCAGCCAGCGGTGGCGGCCCATGCGGCCGATAAAATGCGTGCTGGCACTGGCCAGGATATCGTGGGCCGGCTCATGCCAGGCGATGTAGTCCGGCACGTTGTCGTCTGGCCATGAGGTGCCTGACGGCACGGCGACGAACCGCAGGAAGGCATGCAGGTGATGGGCTTCGCGACTGACCTGCTTGAGCCGGCGCTGCAGTTCGCTGCCCAGTTGATCGCCGGCCAGCATGGCGCTGCGATCGCCATGGCTGACCCGCCATAACACTTCATACAACAGGCTCCAGCGCTGCTCGCCGCAATATTGCGAGGCGGCGCGCAGTTGCTCCAGCAGCGCCAGCGGCACCCGTGCCTGGAACGGGCCAAGGCCATCTGGCAACGCTTCGTCGCTGCCGAACAGGTCCGCTTCTCGCTCGCCTTGCCAACTGACCCGGCTCGGATCAATGCCGTGGCTGAGCAGCCAGCGGGCCTGTTGCCGCCAGACCTCGAACAGGTCGTCGCACTCCAGGCAAATCACGCCCAGAGCCCCAACTGTTGCGGTTGCGGACGGTCACGCAACTGCTGGTGCAGGCGCTCGCTGGGCGTTTCGGCCTGGGACGGCCGGTAATCGCTGGTGATGATGAACGGCCGGGCCTTGGCCAGCACACAGCGCATCCGCGCCAGGTCTTCATAGCGGATACGGCGCAACCGGCGCAGTTCGACCAGCCGCTGAGCGGTGCGCAGGCCAATGCCCGGGATGCGCGCGATCAGGCTGGGCTCGGCGCGGTTCAGGTCCAGCGGAAACACCTCCCGGTTATTCAAGGCCCAGGCCAGCTTGGGGTCGATGTCCAGCGCCAGATCCCCCGGCCCGTTGAGCAGCTCATTGGCCTTGAAGCCATAACCGCGCAACAGAAAGTCGGCCTGATACAGCCGATGTTCACGCAGCAGAGGCGGGGCGGCCAACGGTACGCTGCTCGGGCTGTTGGGAATCGGGCTGAACGCCGAGTAGTAAACCCGCCGCAGTTTGTAATGGCTGTACATGGACTGGGCGCTGCGCAGGATGGTGCTGTCGTCGGTGCTGTCGGCGCCGACGATCATCTGAGTGCTTTGCCCGGCAGGGGCGAAGCGAGGCGCCCGTGGCTCGCCCTGAACGTTCTGCTCGGCGCTGTGGATGGTGTGCATGGCCCGGCGAATCGAGCTGACGTTTTTCTCCGGGGCGAGGATTTGCAGGCTGCTGTCGGTCGGCAGCTCGATATTGACGCTGAGGCGATCGGCATATTGACCGGCCAGCGCAATCAATGCCGGGTCGGCGTCCGGGATGGTCTTGAGGTGAATGTAGCCGCGGAACTCGTGTTTCTCGCGCAGCAGACGGGCGACCTCGACCAGTTGCTCCATGGTGTAATCCGAAGAGCGGATGATCCCTGAGCTGAGAAACAGCCCGCTGACACAATTACGCCGGTAGAAGTCCAGGGTCAGGCGCACCACTTCTTCGGGGCTGAAGCGCGCGCGCGGTACATCGCTGGAGCGGCGATTGACGCAATACTGGCAGTCGTACAGGCAGAAGTTGGTGAGCAATACCTTGAGCAGCGAAACGCAGCGGCCGTCGGGGGTATAGCTGTGGCAGATGCCCATGCCATTGGTCGAACCCAGCCCGGCCTTGCCGGCCGAACTGCGTTTGGGCGCGCCGCTGCTGGCGCAGGAGGCATCATACTTGGCGGCGTCGGCCAGAATGCTCAGCTTTTCAATCAACTGCATGAAAAAACCCGATACTGTTTTTACATACAGTATCGGGCTTCGCCCTGAGGCTCAAGTGCCGCTGGTAAGGCCGGTGCAGGATCAGTGCTGCTGGTAGGCCGTCGCGTAACGCCGGTTGATGCTCACGCAATCGGCATAGACCTTGAGTGATTTACGGTATTCATTGCCGGAATTGGCCGACGACACGGGTTCTTCTGCCTGTCCTTCCCAGAACGGGCTGAAGTCGCTCTCGGCGCTGCCTTCGGTCTTGATGGTCTCGATGAACTCATCGAGAGTGAACCACTGCGGCTGGCCATTGCTGTAGCTCATGATCCGGCTGTCCGGGTGCATGGCGCGGCGCAACAGCGCCTCATCGGCGAAGACCATGCCTGCAACATAGTTACCGACGGCCTGTTCGATGTAATCGTCTTCTGGCGGAGTCATCATGTTTTAGTCCTTTAAGGTGCAGAGCATTGCTGAAATGGGTAAGAAATTGATGTCGCACGCGACCAGCCAAGCTTAGTCGGCCTGTCTCGGTTGACAGGGCTGTGCGACAAATGGCCCCAATCGGGAAAAATTCCGATTGGCGGAAGGGTTCGAGTTAAATAGAATTATTCTCATTTCTTGAGTCGAACCCAAAGAGTGCTCCGCGCATGACCGATGCCGCTCAACCCATGCAGGCTGGCCTGGACAGTTTTTATCGCGAACACAGCAGTTGGCTGGAGTCCTGGCTGCGTCGGCGGCTGGGCAATGGCTGGGATGCCGCCGACCTGAGCCAGGAGACCTTTCTGCGGGTGTTGGCCAGCCCTGGCGGCGAACCGTTGGCGGCCTTGCGCGAGCCGCGTGCGTACCTGGTGACAGTCGGCAAGCGCCTGCTGCTCAACCATCAGCGGCGCCGGCAACTGGAGCAAGCCTATCTTGACGCACTGAGCCAGTTGCCTGAAGCCGTGACGCCGTCGGCAGAGCAGCGCTGGATCGTCCTGCAAACCCTGCAAGCGCTGGATGATCTGCTCGATGGGCTGACACCGGCGGTGCGCCGGGCGTTCCTTTGGGCGCAGCTTGAGGGGTTGAGCTACGCGCAGATTGCCGAGCGGCTGCAGGTCTCGCAGCGCACCGTCAAACGCTATATGGCGCAAGCCTATGAGCACTGCCTGGTGGCTGATCTGTGAGCGGCGACAGTCAGGATCAGGCGCGCCAGCTGGCGCATGCAGCAGCCTATTGGCTGGCGTTGATCGAATCGGGCAGCGCCAGCGCCGAGGATCACGCACGCTTGCGTCACTGGCGCGAACAGTCGCATCACCATGAGCAGATGTGGCAGAAGGCCCAGGGGCTGCGCCAGCGCTTTGCCGAGGTGCCTGCCCAGCTTGCGCTGGCCAGCCTCGACCGGCCCGGCCCTGACCTGCAACGACGCGCCGTGCTCAAGCGGGCGCTGGTGATGGCGGCATTGTTGCCGACGGGCTGGCTGCTGAGCCGGCAACTGCCGCTGGCCAACTGGAGTGCCGACTTGCGGACCGCCACCGGTGAGCGGCGTATGGTCAGCTTGCCCGATGGCAGTCAATTGCAGCTCAACACCGCCACAGCGGTGGATCTGGAATGGCAGGCCGGCCAGCACCAGTTGCGACTGATCGACGGTGAACTGGCACTGAAGATGGCCGCTGATGCGCAGCAGGTGAGCATTCAAACCCGTCTTGGGCAGATCAGTGCCAGTGCCGCCGAGCTGTGTGTTCGTCAGGATGCCCGGCGCTGCCGGGTGTCGGTCAGCCGCGGCAGTGTCGAGTTGCGCTCGGCCAGCGGTGCTATCGAGCGCCTGCAGGCCGGGCAGCGCGCTTCGTTGAATATCGACGGCATCACGCCGATAGAACGCTTCGACGCCCGTCAGCCGGATTGGCGCATGGGCGTGCTGAGTGTCGAAAATCGCCCGTTGGGCAGCTTCCTGACCGAGCTTGGCCGTTACCGGCCGGGCATCTTGCGTTGGGAGCCTGGCCTGGAGCAGTTGGCCGTGACTGGCTCCTTCCGGTTGGACGACACCGAACAGATCCTCGACCTGCTGGCCGCCAGCCTGCCGCTTCAGGTACAGCGCCGGACGCGCTACTGGGTCACCCTGGTCGCGCGCCCGAAAGTCGTCTGAGCCGCTCAGCGCCGCACGATCACCACTTCAAGATATTCCGCCGGGACGATCAGCGATTCGCTACCGGCCCGGTTCATGCGTTGTAGCAGGTCGCTCAAGTCCTGTTGCAAGCGCTGCGCGTCGTTCGCGGACAAACTGGCAAAGGCCATGTGCAGTGGCCCGTACCAGGCGCGGAAGGTGTCGATAAAGTGCTGCGCAGAGCGATAACGCATATTGAACAGTCGCGGTGTCACCCGCACCTCGCTGGCGGTGGCGGCAAACAAGTCGTCCAGGCAACTTCTGTTACCCCACTGCAACGGTGAGCGTATGCCTTCAGGTGGCGGTACATGCCTGGCAAGAGCCTTGAACATCTGTCCGACAAAACCGTCCGGCGTCCAGCAGGCCAGGCCAATGCGCCCGCCGGGCCGGCAGACCCTGGCCAGTTCAGCTGCAGCGCGAGGCTGGTCAGGGGTGAACATCACACCAAAGGTCGACAGCACCGCGTCGAAGCTGGCATCGGCAAACGGCAGGGCTTCGGCATCGGCTTCCAGAAAACTGATGTCGAAGCGCTCGGCCCTTGCCCGTTCGCGCCCGCGCTCAAGCAGCGCGCCGACAAAGTCGGTGGAGGTTACCACGCAGCCGCGCCGGGCGGCGGCAAGGCTGGCGTTGCCGTTACCGGCGGCAGCGTCCAGCACGGTTTCGTCGTAGCGCAAGTCGCAGGCTTCGGCAAGCAGTTCAGCCGTGAGCAGCAGTCCGGTGCCGATCACGGCGTAGTCGCCGCTGCTCCAGACCTGGTTATGGCGCTTTTTGAGTTGTTGCAGATCCACGGGGGCTTTCATCAGGGGTCACCTGTCGGCGGGATGCAGGTAGAGGGCGGGAAACCCCGATGAGCGAAGAAAGGTAACGGCTTGCAGACCCGGCTTTGTCTCTGGGCTGGTAAGCGTATGCCAGCCGGTGGAGTCTCTCGATGCAGGAGTGATCAGCATAGTCAGTGCGCTGACTATGCTGGGCAAGAGTCGCCATATGGCTGGATGAATGGTCCTGGAGGGTGTAGCAAAACTGCCTGCGCTCGCCGACTTTCTCTAAAAGCCTAAACGAGCCGCGCGGTGGTGTAGATCAGCCGCAGCGCTGCCAGGCTGATGGATTCAGCCTCATTGCACAGCGCGTCGAGCGAACAGGCACCGTCAGGCTCGGTATGCTGGGTTCTGGCTTCCAGCATACGGGTCATCTGGTACAGGTTGCGGCTCATGCCATGCAGGCTTTCGTGCAGGGCGGCGATGACTTGTTCCAGATTTTCGCTCGGCTGCGCAGACGATGCGTCATTGGCGGGAGGTGGGTGAGATTGCCCGGTGACCACATAGCTGACATCAACGCCAACTTCCGATACCCGTGAGAGGTAATCGGCCCTGGGGTATCTCATGCCGTTTTCATAATTGCCCTGGGCGTTGGTTTCAACGCCACCAATGGCCCCCAGCGCGCTCTGGGAAAGTTTCAGGCGTACACGTTCACGCTTCAGGCGTGGACCAATCCCGGTCATCCGTTTGTCCTCGATCAATCTTTCGCGCAGGCGTAAACCCGGCGAAGGCATAGTGATTTGAAGAGCGAACAGACCTGCTGCCCGGACGGGCAGCAACTGAAGGTCATCCGAAAAGTTCGCGGACCATATGATTTGGTGCGCGCACGATACCCGGAAATACCCCGGTGGAGTAGTGGCCATTAGTACTTTTTTGTACGAAGTGGAACGTTTTGATGCTAAGCATTGTTAAAAAAATAACAGGTATAAACCGGGTTGAATTTTGTTCTGGTTTATCCAGAACGTGCGTTTGTAGAGTGCCTTATGCGGCAGGCAAGCGGCTCATTCAGGCCGCAGCAAAGCCCGTCAGTACACACTGACGGGCATGGCCGCTGTCAAGGGCAGCCGGCACTACGCTGCTGCGACCAGTTACGGCCTGTCTGGGCAATCTGCTCGGCCAGGCGGCTCACGGCGCGTTGATGGGCCAGCACCAGGTTTTCCATGCTGGCTGCGGCATTTTCGCGGATCACGCTGCTGCAGGTCAGGTTCTCGCGCTTGCTGCCGCTCGGGCCGCTACGCAAGCTCAGATTCCATACCACGTCGATCAGCGCAAACTGGCCGGGCACCGATTCAAAGCGGCGTACGTCAGCGCGCAGTGACAGCAGCGGCTCATCGCTGTTTTTGGGCAGCCCCGCCACATCGCGGCGATTCCACAGCCGTTCGAGCTGGGCGGTCAGAGCGTCATGAAACTCATCGCCCAGCGGCGCGCCCCAGCGCTCAGTGTCGAGTATCGCCAGGCTGCCATCGCCCTGGCGCACGACCAGCGGCGGCTGGTCGACCTGCACCGGCAGCAGCACCGGGAGCATTTCGAACTGGAACGGCGCCGGTGCACTGCGCTGCGGCGGTGCGGAGTCCATGGGCGCGACCAGGGTGTAGTAGCGCAGGGTCGGTGACGAGCAGGCGGCCAGACCGAAAACGGCGGCCAGAACAGCAAACTTGCGGCGCAGGGTCATTCTTGTGGCTCCACATTCTTGTTACGCGACGACGAGCTTTTGAACGAGGCCGGTGCAGCATCACTGCTGCGGCCCCGAATCAGCGATTCGGGCTGGCGACCGAGGAAGTCGGTCAGCACCCGCACCGAGCGGGCTGCGCGTTGTACTTCATCCAGTGCCTGACCAAGCTGCTGGCGGCCAGGAGAGTCTTCGCCCAAGGTGTCGTTGGCGCTGGCCAGGGTTTTCTCGGCCTGTTGCAGGGTGCCACGCATTTGCGGCAATACGCTGCCGTTGACGGTTTTCAGGGTTTTTTGCAGCTCGCTCAGGCTGCCATTGAGGTTGGTCGCCAACTCGTCGATCGGCAGGCGGCTGAGTTTGTCGACAAAGGCCTGCAACTGCTCCTGTAGCTTGTCGAAGCTGCCTGCCACGGTTGGGATCTCCAGCGGCCGGGCACGTTGATCGAAAGCCACTTTCGGTGCCTTGGGGTCGAATTCCATGGCAATGTACAACTGGCCGGTGAGCAGGTTGCCGGTGCGTACCTGGGCGCGCAGGCCATTGCTGACGAAGGCGCCGAGAATCCGCGCCGATTGCTCGTCTTCATCGCCATTGCCCGCCAGCTTCTGGAGTTTTTCCTCGGCGGCGCCGAGGCGCTTGGGATAGATCACCGCCCCCACTACGCCGGGGAAGGTCTTGGTGTCGCCGTCGTAGTCGAGGTCGACCGACACCACTTTGCCGATATTGACGCCCAGGAAGTCCACCGGTGCATTGACCGCCAGGCCGCGCAGCGACTGTTTGAAGCGCATGCGGATATAGCGCGGCTCGCCATCTGGTGGGGCCAGGGCGGTGGCCTGATCGTCGAAGATGCGGAACTCGGCATACTCGTCAGCAGGTTTGGCATCCGGGCTCCAGTTCGGCTCACGGAAGGCGATACCGCCGGAGACGATCGACGCCAGCGACTGGGTATCGATTTTCAGGCCCGCTGCGCCCACGGTGACGTCCACCCCGCTGGCGTTCCAGAAGCGCGTGTCGGTGGTGATGTACTTATCGTTGGGCGAATTGATGAAAATCTGCACGTCGACGCCTTTGCCGTTGTCAGACAGGTTATAGCCCACCACCTGGCCGACCTGGATGCGCCGGTAATAGATCGGCGAGCCGATATCCAGCGATCCAAGGTCATCGGTACGCAGCACGAAGCGCTTGCCCTTTTCACCGAAGGTCACCGGCGGCGGGGTTTCCAGGCCGGTGAAATGATCTTTGGTCTGCTCGGCATTGCCTGCATCGGCGTTGATGAACGCGCCGGAGAGCAGGGTGTCGACCCCGGACACGCCGTGTGCACCGATGCGCGGGCGCACCACCCAGTATTGGCTGTCGACCCGGGTGAAGGGCGTGGCGCTATTGTTCAGCTCGATGGTGGCCAGGATGTGGGTACGATCCTCGCTCAGGTCGATGGCAGTGACCGTACCGATCACCACGTTCTTGTATTTGACCTGGGTCTTGTTGGCTTCCAGGCCTTCTGCGGTCTGGAAACTGACCTTGATCTTCGGGCCGATGTTCATCCAGTCGTGGGCGGCCATGGACAGGCCGATCAGGCCGGCCACGATCGGCACCAGCCAGACCAGCGAGATCCTCGCCCGGCGCGGTTTGATCTCCGGGCGGGTAGGGACTGCCGCGGACGTAGGGGGGGTGTTATCGGACATCTTCAACCTCTGCATCCCAGATGAGCCGGGGATCAAAACTCATGGCGGCGAACATTGTCATCACCACGACCAAACCAAAGAACAGGATGCCGATGCGCGGCTCGATGCTGCTGAGTTCGCGAAACTGCACCAGTGACGCCACCAGAGCCACGACCAACACGTCGAGCATCGACCAATAGCCGATCAGCTCGATGAAACGATACAGCCGCGTACGCTCAACCATCGCCCACTGACTGCGCCGCTGGCAGGTCACCAGCAACATGCCCAGCACCGCGAACTTCAGGCACGGCACCAGAACGCTGGCGATAAAGATCAGCAGCGCGATGTCCCACGAGCCGTGGTGCACAAAATCGATGACGCCGGCCATGATCGTACTTTCGCTGCTGTTGCCGAGCATGTTGGTGTACATCACCGGCAAGACATTGGCTGGAATATAGAAAATCAGCCCGGCGATCAGAAACGCCCAGGTGCGCGTGAGGCTGTTGGGTTTACGGCGATGCACCGGTGAATCACAGCGTGGGCAACAGTGCAGCTCTTGTGCGCAGGCGTAGCCACAGATGTGGCACAGGTTGAGTTGATGCTCATGGGCATAAGGGATGTGGCTCATGAAGGCTTCACCTCAAGGATGTCCCATAGCCGGCGAATGTTGCGATTGGCGATCAGCAGGATCAGCACCATTAACATGCCCATCGCCCACAGGCCTATCCCTGGATGTACATCAAGCATGCCCGACAGTTTGATGATTGCCACCAGGATGCCAAGCATGCAGACCTCAAGCATGCTCCACGGCCGCAGATGCTCAAGGGCGCGCATGCATGCCTTGAAGCCGGGCGCAACAATGCCGCGCTGGGCATGCAGCAAGACCCAGAGCAGCAGCGCGATCTGCAGCAGCGGGGCAAAGATGATCGACAGACCGGCGACCAGCGCAATCAGGGTGATACGTCCCTGAGCCAGGGCTTCGACTGACTGCCAGAGCGTGACTTCGTTGCTCAGGCCTTTCATGCTGATGCTGATCACCGGAAAGATATTGGCCAGCAGAAACAGCATGGCGGCCGTCACGGTCAGGGCCAGCCATTGCTCCAGTGACATGCGTTGACCGCGGCCAAGCAGCGCGCGACAACGCAAGCAGTAAGCGGACTCGCCTGCGCGCAAGGGATGAATTTCATACAGCGAGTCGCAGTGCTCGCAAATAATCAGGGCCGGCTGTGGCTGGCTGGACGTTTCAGTGCTCATCGATGCCGTGGCTGCTGGTTCTGGAAAAGGCTACAACGCAAGGTGCAGGAAGATACCTGTTTGCTGCCGCTGAGGCTTGTATTTATGCACATTGATTGAGGCGAAAGTGGCTCAAGGATGGACCACAGGGGCAGAATGACGTTCCCATGTCACAGAGCCATTATTTCACGGATTTACCCTGCAAATGTGGCCGGTTGCGCTGAGTCCTCTCATCGGCGGGACGCTGGCCTCGCGGGGCTGATATTTCGTGAAATATCTGATTACATGATCAAAAAACAGCACAGGCGACCCGGTCGCTGCTGCAAACGCCCGGCTGCTGGCGCTATGACGGCATCCAGCAGTGGCCGGTTGATCGAGCACCTGGCTGCGTCACCTTAGCGCAACCGGTCGCTGAAGCGGTGCACAGTGATAGACTCCTGCCTCGATCAGTCAGGAGCAGTTCGACGTGCGCAAGATGGTAATGATAATGGCGGCACTGGCGTTGACCGCATGTGATGCCGGCAAGTCCCCGACGCCAGCCCATGAGTCTGCTGCCAGTGCCCAAGTGCAGGCGCCGCAGGTCAGTCAGCCTAAGTGGTACATCCAGATGAACACCCGTGAGGCGATCAGCGACACCAGCGCGTGGCTGCTGGAGCGTCATTATGCGCCGGTGATCGTCAATCTCGATGGCAAGCAGCAGATCCTGCTGGGGCCTTACGAGTCGCAGGAGCAAGGCCAGGAACAGTTGACCGGGCTGGAAGCCAAAGTGGCCAAATCGCACCGCTTTGCCAAACCTGCACTGGTCAATCGCGCACTTTAAGGCGCTGCTATGTGGCTGGAACTGGCACTCTGTCGAGCCCGTTCCAGCGACAATGTTTTTTAGCGACGGCCCAGCAACAGGCCGACAACCAGCCCGAACCCTGCCGATATCGCAACGGTCTGCCATGGGTGGCCGCCGATATAGGTCTCGGTTGCCTCGACGGCCGGGCGCGCACGCTCACGCACGCTGGTCACCGCTTCCAACGCCTGATTGAGCTTCAGGCTCAATTGCGCTTTCAGCGTTTCGGCGTCTTCTCCGACCAGCGCGGCGCTGTCTTTGAGCAGCTTTTCCGATTCTTCGATCAGCGACTGCAATTCGCTGAAAGCCTGATCCTTGATCTGGTCAGCAGGGTTTTGCGCGGCGGTTTTGCGGGCCATGGTGGTTTCCTTTCAGTGGATGGCATTTGAACCATTGAGTACCGGGCGGCGGCAAAAGTTGCAAGTTGTTCAATCGGCTGTTCGGCGTCATGGTCCTGGCCGTGTAAGATTGCCCCCGGTTTTTGTAAGAGGTAACCGCCATGAGTTTCAATCTCGCCAACCTTTCCCAGGCCGAACGTGCCGAGATCGAAGACGAAAAATCGCGTCTGTTCGAGCTATGGCAGAGCAATCTGGGCAAGGCCAAGGGTGATGCCGCGCGTCTGATCGGCGAAAAATCCAAACGCAAGGGCAAGTGGGCCGAATGGGTACGTGGCGAACTGGATGCCATGAGTCCGCCGGAGTACGCCAACATGGTGCGCAGTGAGGTCAATCGTTTGATGGCCGCTGCCCGCTAACTGCCCCGCCAGGCTCACCAGCCGCCGGTGGCGCCGCCAGGCAGGTTCAAGGTGCCGCTGCTGCTGAAGCGCTGGGTGCCGAACGGGCCGCCGCCGAACTTGCCGTGCAAGGTGTACGGCAACCCGTCCAACGGCCGACCGCGTGCCTGCGCCTCGCCGAGCCCCAGAGTCTGGCGCAGTACAGAGAACGCCGTGATGCTCACCGGCACAGTGATCAGCGCCTGCGAATAGCTGGCCACCCGGCCATGCTGGTCACTGACCCCGGAAGCCAACAAGCGGTCGTTGACCTCCAGGCGCAGGGCCACGCCGTTGTAGTGGATCTCGCTGTCGTTGGGGTTCTGAACCCGCAACTTCACGGCCATGCGCACTTCCAGTCCCTCGCCGGGTAGCGGCTCGATGCCTGCCACTTCGATCACCAGTGGATCACGATCCGGTAACCACGCGCAGGCGCCCAGTGCGCAGAACAGTGAGACAAGCAGCAGGCGACGTGTATGGCGCAACATGGCGGGCTCCAGAAAGGCAACACAGAATCTGACCATCGAGGCCGGCAGATATTCGCCGCACCGGTCGCCTGGGTTTTTCCACTAAGCTCAAGACTGTATGGCGGGTGCCACCATCGCGTTGGGCATCTGGCCGAGCAATCTTGTGTTCAGGAGGAGAGTTCCATGACCGTTCAGAGTCATCAGGACCCGGTGGTTATCGTCAGCGCAGCGCGCACGCCGATGGGCGGCTTTCAGGGTGAATTGCGCAGCCTGAGCGCCCCGCAATTGGGGAGTGCAGCCATCGCTGCGGCCGTCGCCCGGGCCGGTATCGAGCCGCAGGCGGTCGAGGAGGTGCTGTTTGGTTGCGTGCTGCCGGCCGGGCTGGGTCAGGCACCGGCCCGGCAGGCTGCACTGGGCGCCGGGCTGAGCATGGCGACGCGCTGCACGACCGTGAACAAGATGTGCGGCTCTGGCATGCAGACGGTGATCCAGGCGCATGATCTGCTGCTGGCCGGCAGCGCCACGGTCGTGCTGGCCGGTGGCATGGAAAGCATGTCCAACGCGCCTTACCTGCTGGACCGGGCGCGTGAGGGGTATCGCATGGGCCATGGTCGGGTGTTGGATCACATGTTTTACGACGGCCTGGAGGATGCCTTCGAGCCCGGTCGGCTGATGGGCACCTACGCCGAGGAGTGCGCGCAATCGCACGGCTTCACCCGCGAAGACCAGGACGCATTTGCCCTGGCATCGCTGAGTCGCGCTCAACATGCCATGGCCAATGGCTGGTTCGAGGAAGAAATCATCCCGCTTGAGGTCAGCGTCGGGAAAGAGCGCAAGCGTATCAGCCAGGATGAGCAGCCACCCAAGGCCCGGCCGGACCGGATCGGCTCGCTCAAACCGGCATTTGTCGATGGCGGAACGGTAACGGCGGCCAATTCCAGTTCCATTTCCGACGGTGCCGCTGCGCTGCTGTTGATGCGCCGCTCCGAGGCCGAGCGCCGTGGCCTGAGCGCGCTGGCCGTGATCCATGGTCATGCTGCCTATGCCGATAAGCCAGGCCTGTTCACCACCGCGCCGATTGGCGCGATTGAGGCGCTGTGGTCGAGGACCGGCTGGTCAGCCGATCAGGTTGATCTGTTCGAAATCAACGAGGCTTTTGCGGTGGTGACGCTGGTGGCGATGAACAAGCTGGGGCTGGATCATGCACGGGTCAATGTCCACGGCGGCGCCTGTGCGCTGGGGCATCCGGTGGGGGCCTCGGGGGCGAGGATTCTGGTGACCTTGCTGGCGGCGCTACGGCGTCACGGCAAGCGCCGTGGGGTGGCGGCAATCTGCATCGGTGGTGGTGAGGCTACGGCCATGGCTGTTGAGTTAATAAGCTGAGGGTAATCAAGAGCTTATGATTGGATATGAATGTTGATTGTTCAATTTGGTGTTAATCGCCCGTTTCAAATAAAAAGGATAAAAAACAATGGCTTATAGCGAAATCCTTACCGAGGTCAGAGACAGGGTTGCGCTCATCACACTCAACCGTCCGCAGGCATTGAATGCCCTTAATGCCCAATTGATCGATGAGTTGAACCACGCGCTGGATCAGTTCGAGGCCGATTCGCAGATCGGCTGCATTGTGCTCACCGGCTCACAGAAAGCGTTTGCCGCCGGTGCAGACATCAAGGAAATGGCCGAGCTGACTTACCCGCAGATCTACCTGGACGATCTGTTCAGCGAAAGCGACCGGGTCGCCGGGCGGCGCAAGCCAATTATCGCTGCAGTGGCTGGTTTTGCCCTTGGCGGTGGTTGTGAGCTGGCATTGATGTGCGACTTTATTCTGGCCGCCGACAACGCCCGTTTTGGTCAGCCGGAAATCAATCTGGGGGTGTTGCCCGGGATGGGCGGCACACAACGCCTGAGCCGGGCGGTAGGCAAGGCCAAGGCCATGGAAATGTGCCTTACCGGGCGTCTGATGGATGCCCATGAAGCCGAACGCGCCGGGCTGGTGTCGCGGGTGGTCGCCACAGAACGGCTGCTCGATGAGGCCCTTGAGGCCGCCGCGGCCATCGCTGCCAAATCGCTGCCGGTGGCGATGATGGTCAAGGAAAGCGTCAATCGTGCATTCGAGGTCAGCCTGGCCGAAGGCATCCGCTTTGAGCGACGGGTGTTTCATGCGGTGTTCGCCAGCCAGGACCAGAAAGAAGGCATGGCGGCATTTGTAGCCAAGCGCCCGCCGCAGTTCAGGGGGCGTTAATCTGTTTGCGGCGCGGCGGCGGCATCGAGCAACGCCTGATGCAGGGCATCATTGCTGCTCTGGCGCAGATAGTGATGCAGCGTGACACAGTGGCCGGGGTGCAGCAGGCACAGCGTCTGCGCACCTCGGGCATATTCCATGGCCAACCGGCGCCGCTGCTCGGCAGTCATGCCCAGATAGCCCTGATCGTCCGTGCGGCCCTCGAATAACACATGCTCCGGGTCAAGCAGAGACAGATTTTCCAGCCCCGGCTTGTCCATGTGGACGATATACCAGACGCAATCGCGCAGCGGCGTGCCTTGCACGACCAGGCGTAGATCCTGCAGTGGCTGTTGTTGCCTGCGTCGGGTCAATTGCAGCCTGGCTGCGCTGACCTCGATACCCTGGTGCCCGAGCCGAATGCTGGCCAGCGCGCCGCTCAGGCTCAGCGCTTGGGTGGCGCAGATCTGCAAGTATTGACCGCGTTGGACCGCCAGTTGTTCTGTGCCCGGCTCAATCGGGCAGCCATCAAGGCTCAAGCGCAGCGGCCCTGCAGCGATGCTGCCAGGCAACAGGGCGCAGATCGTCGGCCGGTCCGGGTCGCCGTCCAGATAGGCCACCAGAACCCGGTTGCCGGGCAGCAGCGGTTGATCGGCGGGCAAGCGACCGGGGATTAGCTGCGCCTGTACCGGAGCGCTGCCGGTTGTCTGCCAGTCGAGCCGGATCTTCAGGCTGGCCTGGCGATTGGCTGTGCTGTCGATCAGCGTTGCCGCATGCAGCCCGTTGATTCGGGGTTTTGGATGGCGCAAGGCCGGGCGAAACGGCTGGGTCCAGGGTATGACCGCAAAGTTGTTGCCGTATCCGGGATCGCTGTGCTCGCCCAGATCCAACAGCGGGGCGTTGAGCGCCCAGTCATGAGTATCGGCAGCGGCAAGGTTGCGCACGATCGTGGCAATCTCGTGGGGGTCTTGCCCTTCGAATACGCCCATCTGCCTGCCGTAGTGATGCACGCGGGTCACCAGCCAGTGGTCGTTGTAACGCTGCTCGGGGTGTCTGGCAATGCGTATGACCTGCCCGCAGCGCAGCGCCGCATCGCGGCTCTGCCCGCTGAGCTGACGAGCACCGCAGCGCAGTCGTTCCAGGTCACGGCTGCGCTGCTGTAATTGCCAGGCTTGCGGGTGGGACGGCGTGGCACCGTGGGTTGCCTGGCGCAGCGTCGGGGTGACGGGTTGTAAACCGCGAAATTCACAGAGCTGATCAAGCAGGCCGCTCCGGTCGGAGGGCAGGTGGGCCAGCAACGGCTCCAGGCGCTCGGTAAAACTCGCCGGGTCATCCGAGAACACCAGTTGCTGACCGTCGAAGTGAAAGTGAATACCTTCTTCTTCACACACCCGCTGCAGCAGATGCAGGTCGCTCTCTTGATACTGAATGCATTGATTGCGGACCGGATACACGCCGTGCAGGTGTTCGAGGCGCAGCTCTGTTGGGTCGTACCCGTTTTCACTCAGTAGACGTTCGATGAGCTGCAGGCTGCTCTGGCCGCTGAACAATCGTTGCCTTGGGGGGCTGGTCATGCGTTGCAGGCGCGGCGCCAGACTGATGCGGTAATGGCTCAGGCAGGTGCCGGCGTACAGCTGGCAGGCGTCAATGATTTCACCGTCGACAGCAGGATGCCCGGCGCGGGCGATGAAACTCGCCGGTCGGCCGTGCAGCCTGGCAAGCTCCAGGCCTGGATCGCGGCTGATCAGATCGATCGTATACCGCCACGGCTCGTTCAAGGCTTCCTGGCCGCTAAAGGCGGCAACCCTGAAGTCCATCGGCAGGCCTGGGATTTTCAGGCTGATCGGGCAGGCAGAATCATTGAGCATGCACAGATGCTCCCTCCTCAGGGGGTTAAGGCTGCGAAGGGTACGAAAAGCCGGAGCGCAAAGGCATAGTTGCCGGTTATTTCAGAAATGGCCTACAGCCCTGTAGGGCTCTGGGGTAATTGTCGGACAGCGGTTATGAAATTGTTGGAGGGGTTCCATCTATACGTCGGGCGTATAGAATGCTCGCCCTGTGTTCGGAGTATTCCGGGCGATACCTTTTTCAGCGTTCTGTCATCTTGTCGTGGCGGGACGCCAGTGAAGCGAGAGAGAGCAGCAGACATGGGCGCACAGTGGAAAGTCAAACATAAAGAAGCGGCCGCCAATGCCAGGGGCAAGATCTTCGGCAAGCTGTCCAAGGAAATCATGGTTGCCGCCCGCGGCGGTGCTGATCCTGACATGAACTCGCGCCTGCGCCTGGTGGTCGAGCAGGCCAAAAAGGCCTCGATGCCGCGTGACACGCTGGAGCGCGCGATCAAAAAAGGCGCCGGCCTGCTGGGTGAAACCGTCAGCTTCGAGCGGGTCACCTATGAAGGCTTCGCGCCGCACCGGGTGCCGGTGATCGTCGAATGCCTGACCGACAACGTCAACCGCACCGTCGCGGAAATCCGCGTGCTGTTTCGCAAGGGCCAGTTGGGCGCTTCGGGTTCGGTATCCTGGGACTTCGCTTATCAGGGCATGATCGAGGCGGTCGCCAATTCGGCGGATATCGACCCTGAAGAGGCTGCCATCGAAGCCGGTGCCCAGGATTGCGAGCCAGGCGAGGAGGGGGTGACCCTGTTCCTCACCGAGCCGACTGACCTGGACCTGGTGTGCAAGGCATTGCCCGAGCAGGGGTTTACCGTGCAGTCGGCGAAACTGGGTTATCGCCCCAAGAACACCGTCGACGGCCTGACCGATGAGCAGATGGCTGAAGTCGAGGCGTTCCTGGAAGCGCTCGACAACAACGATGACGTGCAAGACATGTACGTCGGGCTGGCGGGCTGATTCAGCCTGCGAGGGCTTGCAGGCAGTCATGGACTTCCTGCATCCCTGGCCTCAGCGCCACAGCTGGCTGTACGCAACGTGCAGCCAGTCGTACCAGCGCCGGGCAGGAGTCACTTTCCGGGCAGTGACTCAGCAGCTCTTCGAGCAAAATCCCGAATGCCCGTACCTCGATGCGCTCCAGCGCAGTGCTGACGCGAGCATGCGGATGAAAGGCGGCGGCGCCAAAGTCGCCCAGCAGGCACTGGCCGTCTGCTTGCCAGAGGATGTTATGCCCATACAGATCACCATGAGTGATGCCGATCGTGTGCAGATGGGCCACCACTGACGCGATACCGGTTGCCAGGCGCAGCACCACCGGCAGGCTCAGCACGGTGTCTGGCGGGTAGATATCCCGGCTGCAGGAGGCCAGGCTTGGCGGGCCGGCCAGGTTGCGCAGCGCAGGGTCAATCAGGCCCATGACCAGGCCACGACGCTGATCGGGGTGGCCGTCGACCTCGCCGATGACCTCAATCAATTGCGGATGCGCCCCGGCGGCCATGCACGCGAGCATTTCATCCTGTGGCGAGCCATCGCTGGTCAGCTCGCCCTTGTACAGTTTGATCGCCACCGCTCTGCTGCCTTCAGCGCTGTGCCATAGCCCTTGCTGGATGACCCCCGAAGCCCCTTCGCCAAGCCGTTGCTGCAGTTGCAGTTGCGCCCAGGGGATGCGTTTGATTGCCGGCTGCTCAGGGCTGCGACTGAACGGGTTGCCGGAGTGCGCCAGCCAGGCCAGGGCCGGCATTTGCATCAGCCAGTCAGGCAACGCCGGCAGTTGGTTGGCGGACAGGCGCAGCAATTCCAGCTGCTGACAGTTCGCAAGGCTTGCTGGCAGGCTTTGCAGGCGGTTACCGGCGAGCATCAGTTTCTGCAGCATCGGGCACCGGCCAAGCTGCTCCGGCAAGGTCTCCAGACGGTTATCAGTGAGGATCAGCCAGCGCAGCCGCGGCGGCAGCGACTCGGCGGGTACGTGTTCGATGCGGTTGGCCTTGAAGCCGATCATGCTCAGCCGTTGGCAGCGCCCGAGTACGGGTGGCAGCTCGGTGAACAGGTTGTCAGAAACAAACAGCACTTCGAGTTTTGTCAGGCGGTGCAAATCATCCGGCAGGCTGCTCAAGGCGTTGCCGCTCAGGTTGAGGACTTCCAGCGAGTCGGCCAGGTCAAAGATTTCCTGCGGGAAGTGCTCCAGGCCGCAGCCCAGATCAAGGCGACGGATGCCGGCCAGTTTGCCGGCGCGCAGGTCTGCAAGAGAATGCATGGGTCGGGATTATCCAGGTTACCGGTGTGGTAGGGGAGATTCAGCGTAACGCCTGAACCATTTGCGCCAGAGCACCGAGCACGTCACGGCCCAGCGCCTTTGAGCGTTGCCCGGACCAGCCGGTGTGCGGGTTCGGGGCGTTGTCGTGATCCTTGAAGGGCATTTCCAGGGTCAGCGCCAGGCATTGGTAGCGTTCACCGACACTGTTACAGGCCAGGCTCATATTGGCCTGCCCAGGCGCGCTGCGGGGGTAGCCGTGCAGGCTCTGGAAGTCCGGAGTGATACCCTCCAGGGTGCTGCGAAACTGCGCCTCAAGCGCGGCCTGCCTGGGGCTGTAACCCGGATTGCCTTCGCAGGCGGCGGTGAAGACATAAGGGATGTCTTCGTCGCCATGGGCATCGATAAAGGCATCCACGCCATACTGTTCCATTTGTTGCTGGATGAAGAACACCTCCGGCGTGTCCTGGGCATTGCTGTCTTGCCAGGCGCGGTTAAGGTCTTTGCCGCGCGCATTGGTGCGTAGATGGCCATGAAAGGCGCCGTCCGGGTTCATGTTCGGCACCAGATACAGGTCGGCGGCGGCGAGCAAGGTCTGCAACGCGGCGTCGGCAGGCTCCTGTAAACGCTCGATGATGCCTTCGATAAACCACTCGGCCATATGCTCGCCCGGATGCTGTTGGGCGATGATCCAGATCTTGCGCTTGCCGGGCGCGCCGTCGCCTTTGCGCAGCAAGGCAATATCGCGGCCTTCGACGCTGTGCCCGGTGGCCAGCAACTGGCAGCCGGCATTGCTTAGCGCCTGTTCGATCAGGCGCGTATGGCGCTCACGGCTATAGGGTTCGAAATAGGCAAACCAGGCCTGGCGGTGACTGGCTTCGAAACGGAAACTCAGCGCCTGGCCGTCGAAGCTGGAGGGCACGCGAAACCAGCTCTGGTGGTCAGTGGATGCCACCGCGTTGTAGCCGTGCCAGGCATGCCCGTAGCTTGCGCCGGCAGCATTGCCGAGCCTGAAGTGGTAGTGCTGGCCGGGAATCAGGCCATCGACCTTGAAGTGGAACCACTGGTAATGCGGGCTGTTACTGTCGGGGCGGATCGCCAGTTCGATGCGCTGGCTGTCGCTGGCATCGATGACCTCAATATTGCCGCTGTCAAAATCGGCGCTGATGTTCAGACTCACGGTGTCTCCCTGTATGCGCAAGTGCCGGGGTGTGGCAATTATTTTACCAAGCCGGCGCAAAAAAGCCCCTTCCTTCAGGTAGGGGATGAAAGCGCCACCGCGAAGCGGTCATAGGGGTTAACATCCATAAAACCGCCCCATCCTGTGTTTCATGACTGAAATGAAAGCGACCAAAACCCTCAAGATTCGAGTGCGAGACAAGCATGCAGCGCAGTTGCGTGAAGCTTCTCGTGCTGTGAATTTTGTGTGGAACTACGTAAACGAGTTGAGCCGTCGCTCGATTCGTGAGCGTGGTCGTTTTCTGTCGGCGTTCGACATTCACAAGTACACCAACGGGGCCGGCAAAGACCTGGGACTGCACAGCCAATCGGTGCAGGCTGTTGCCGACGAATATGTCACACGGCGCAAGCAGTTCAAAAAGCGCCAGCTCCGCTGGCGCTGCTCGGGCGGCGCCCGGCGCAGCCTGGGCTGGGTGCCCTTCAAGGTCGGCGCTGCTGTCTGGAAAAACGGCCAGGTCGTCTTCAACAAACAGCACTTCAAGGTCTGGGACAGCTACGGCCTGGCGGGCTTTAAATTCAGATCCGGCAGCTTCAACGAAGACAGCCGTGGACGCTGGTATTTCAACGTCGTGGTCGAGGTCGACCGCCAGTTATCGCCAGGCCAGGACGCGGTGGGTATCGACCTCGGACTGAAAACCACGGCCACCTGCAGCGACGGTGATCGCCTTGAAAGCGGCAGGTTCTACCGGGATCTGGAGAGCGCCCTGGGCACGGCCCAGCGCGCCGGCAAGAAGGCCCGTGTGCGGGCGATTCACGCCAAAATTGCGAACCGCCGCAAGGATTGCCTGCATAAGTTCAGCAACGC